>CAZKSE010000269.1:0-4884 GCA_964555305.1 uncultured Rhodobacter sp.
GTGTGGTGTCGAGGCCTGTACCAGCCGAGTTCGGGGTGGAAGGGTACTTCTTCCGCGTTAGCACGCCGAAGCCCAGATCCAGATCGGCCGGCCGTTGCCGGAACCTTTCCCGGGGCGCGGCATTGAGCAGGGAGGCCTGTCATGGAGGATGGAGATGGATCTGCAATGGTTGTTGCCGCTTCTGGCAATGTTCACGCTGCTTTGCGTCGTGGTTTTCGCGCTGGTCAGCAAGAAACAGGTCGAGGAACGGCGGCGCGATCCGAATGCGCCGAAATCCTCGCTCGCGCCGGATAGCGCCGGGCCCGGGGCGGTCGAGCGGCTGGACCGGTAAAGCGCATCGGGATTATGTAGCTACTGCAAATCCACTTCCTGTTCAGGGCTTTCGGCCAAGTTTGCTGAAATGCCCAGAATCAAGTTCATCTTCGCCGAGATCAGCCGCCTGACGCAGACCGAGGATGACGCAATCGCGTTCGCCGAGGCCTTGCGCTGGGGCGGGGTCGTTTCATGCCATCGCTGCGCTTCATCGGACGTGGCGCGTCTGGGTGACCGACCGGGCCGCTACCGCTGCCGCGCCTGCGCGCGGCAGTTCTCCATACGAACCGGCACGCCCATGGAGAGCTCGCGCCTTCCGGTGTCGGTCTGGTTGCGTGCTCTCTGGCTCATAATTTCGTCCTCCAAGGGCATCTCTTCGCTGAAGCTCGCCGAGATGTTGGGAACCCAGCAGCGCTCGGCCTGGTTCATGGCGCATCGGGTCAGGACCATGATGGCATGGGTGGTGCGGGAGCCCATCTCCGGAGATGTCGTCGAACTGGACGAGGTCTATGCCGGGGCGCCGCCGCGCCAGAAGGCCGGCGGTGGCCCCACCGGCGTGCCATCTGGCCGCGGGCCGCGCCGGCCTCTTGTGCTCACCGCAGTGGCGCGCGGCGGTGAGGCGCGCTTCAAGGTGATTGGGAGCCACGGCAAGGGCGACATCGGCCCTGCCGTCGGACAGATGGTCCAAGCCGCAGGAATGTTCATCTTGAAAATCACCTCGTTCCGGCCAATATATGAAGGGGAACGAACGAGGAACTCTGCCGCGTGTGTGTCCTTGGCCATTCGAGCTTCAAGACGTCGCGCCGGGAGCGCGATCACGGCTCGCTGCGGATACCGGTTCCGGGTGACATCGCCGAGGCGTCCGACAAGGGCAAGCGCCACCGCAAGCTCCGTGCCGACGTCTTCGAGATGCCGGCAAATGCTGGCAAGGCGCAGGCGCTCTTCGACCTCTGGCCGCTCTGGCGGCGCGGTCTGCTCGCCGAGCTGATCGTCGCGCGACGCGACATGCTGGCGGGTAAACAGCCGCGCAAGATCATCAAGGCGGGCGACGAGGCCCTCGAGCCGGAGATCGCCGCCTCCAAGGCGCGCGTCGGCGCGCAGGAGCAACAGATGATCCGGGCCCAGGCCGTGGCCGCGGTGACGAGCTGGACCTCGAACCGGCGGAACGATTTCCGCGATGCCGTCACGGAGCGCTACACGCCGTCGCGCTGGGGCGGGGCCGCAAAACGCCGCCTCAGAGCATTGCCGCCGGAGAGGCGCGCTTGCGTAGAGACTGATCTCGCCCTCCTGCGCCACGAACTCTACGCGATCAACAAGGCGCGGGCGTGGCTTATGGCCCCCGGCACCGCGGTGATGCGGAATGTGGATGACGGCACAAGGAACGGGAAACTGGTGCCGGTCTCCGACCGGGCGCGCAGATTGGCCCGGACTATCTTTCTCGGCATCGCCTTCAGCCACCGCTGGCCGCGCTTCGAGCGCCTGGCGATGCGCCTCGACGACCGCGCGGGCTACAGACTGAACAACCAGAAGCTCTGGATCGAGCCCGCCGAGCACGGCGGTCTCTTCGCCTGGTGGCTGCACCTGAAACCCACCGGCGCGAAGGCGCCCGTGCTCCTGCCGATCCGCGGCTGGGGCCGCGATCGGGAGGGTGGTCGCGGCACGGGTCTCTTCCGGCCCGGCGCGCTCGGCAAGACGGTCACCGTCTTCCTGGGTGACGACGGAAGGCTCAAGGCGGCGCTGACGCGCGACATGACCGAGATCTTCGCCGGGAGCCGGGAGGCCTACCGTCCGCGCACCGACGTCCTCGCCCTCGACTTCGGCCTCACCAACCTCTTCGCCTCGAACTACGGCGACCTCCTCGGCCGCGGCTTCATGCGGAAGATACGGCCGGTGGCCGAACGCGCGGGTCGGGAGGCGCGGCGAATGCAGCGGGCGGGCAGGAAGCCCCGCGAGAGCGCGCTTTACTGCGATCTCGTGCAACGCCTGCGTACGATGATCGAGACGGAGGTGAGCCGGGCCCTGAACCACATGGTGGCGATGCACCGGCCCCGGGTTCTCGCCGTGGAGAGGCTCGATTTCCGCGGCTCGGCACTCGGGCGCCGGATGAACCGGGTCCTCACGAACTGCGGGCGCGGCGCCGTGGCGCGCAAGCTCGCCGATCTCGCCGATCGCTACGGGATCGATATCCACGAAGTCGATCCCGCCTACACCTCGAAGACCTGTTCCGGCTGCGGCTACGTCGATGCGAAGAACCGCAAGGCCGGAACGGAAAGATTCCACTGCCGCTTCTGCGGCAGGCGGATGCATGCGGACGTCAACGGCGCCCGGAACATCGCAGCCGCGGTGTCCGGTCAGTCGGCGGATACCGAAGCGGCCAAGGAGGGCGGACGTTCCGCTCTTCCTGGCGCGCCATCGCCCGCCGGACATAGACGCACGCGAAAAGCCTCATCGTCGCCCCGGAAGCGGAGCTTCATGCTCCGCGAGATCGTCCGGCGCTTCGACGAGAGCATGGCTGACCAGCGTGCGGTCTCGCGACCGCACCGAGGAAGGCCGGGCGCCAGGGAGAGCGCCACGGACCCGAGGCTGGCCAACCCCTACTGGAAGCGACACTCGCTCCTGATGGGGAAGTCAGCCGCAGGCCGGAATGACGATGCCACTGCTCAATTTGCAGTAGCTACATAATCTCCAAGCGCATGATCCAGCCTGGCGGCTGGGGCACCGGTTCGGATAGCGCGCGCCCGACCTCGGTGAAGAGGCCGGGCGCGGAGACTTGGGCCTTTCAGACCGTGGCGACGGGCGTGGCGGGCGAGCCGACCGAGCCGGGCAGCCGCAGGGGCGGGGCGGTCAGGAAGAAGGCGTTGCGCTTGTTGCGGCGCAGCCAGGCGGCCAGGTCGGCGAAATACCACAACTCGCCCAGATGGATGCCGAGCTTGAAGAGGCAGTGATTGTGAAGCGGCAGGCCGGGGAACTGGTCGCCCGTGCCTTCGCGGGCCGGATAGGCCTCGACCGCGAAGTTGTCGGCGCAGATCGCGGCGATGCCGGAATCGGTGATCCACTGCAAAAGCCGTTCGTCGCGCCCGTCGAGCACGGCGCAGGACGAGGAGAGGATCTGCCCGTCGGGGTTCTTGTTCATCGACAGGACCAGATCGGCGAAGCCTGTATAGAGGCAGAGGAAATCGCCGGTCTTGACCTCGGCGCCCTGCTCGGAAAGCGCCCGCATCAGCTCGTCATAGCCGATGAGCGCCCGGTTTCGACCGTGGATGCGCTCCAGATCGACCATCACGCCGCGGCCCTGCACACCGGTCACGGCGGCATTCTCGATGCCCAGGGCCGAGGCGCCGGCCGGATCGTCGGCCTCATCGGGGCCGATGATGTCGATCCCGCCGCGAAACCCGTTGTAGTAGACCTTCTCGGGGGTGCCGTCGCCATCGGCGTCGAACATCTGCCCGACATGGCTGAGCGCGTCCCATTGCGTCGAATACTGCGTGTAGAGCAGGACTGCATCATCGCAGATGACATCGCAGAAACAGCCCGACACCTGGCTCATGTCGAAGTTGAAATTGTGCCCCGCGCCGCGCTTTTCATGGAAGAACTTGGGGGGCTTGCGATACTGGAACAGCGTGCTGCCGCCGGGATAGTCGAGCGGCATGCTCAGGCAGAAGGCCTCGCCGGTCTGGATTTCCTGCGCGGCCTTGCGGCGGATCTCGGGGGTGATCAGGTTGAGCCGGCCGACCTGGTCGTTGTCGCCGAATTCCCCCCAGTTGGAGCCCTCGGGGCGGTTCTTCCAGCGTTGCGTCATGGGGATGTCTCCTCGGTTCGATTGTCGGATATGCTGTGAGTTCGAAAGCAGGCAGGGCTCGCCTAGGGCAGGATGCGATCGGCGCGCAGCGTGGCGATCTGGCGGCGGAACATCTCTTCGGTGTCGATGCAGTCGCCGAAACCGGCCTGGCGCAGCTTGATCGTGCTGACCAGGACGGGGGCGGGGGGGCGGCTTGCGCCCTGGGCCATGCAGAAATCGGCGTAGCGATGGGAATGGCCGACCAGCGCCTCCAGCGTGTTCGGCGCGAGCCCGTGGCGGGCGACGATCCGGTCCCATAGATCGGCGCGTTCGGTGATGTAATCGGCCACCGACAGCGGCGTGTCCGGCCCCGTTTCCATGCCCAGATACTCTGCCAGCCGCGGCCAGATGTTGCGCCAGACGAAGACATCGCCATTGGTGATGTTGAAGATCTCGTTGCGGGCCGCGGGGCTTTCGGCGGCCCAGAGAAGCGCCCGCCCCATCAGTTCGGCGCAGGTCGCCTCGAGCACATAGTCCGGCCCGCCGGGATAGGAGAAGGGCAGAC
Organism: uncultured Rhodobacter sp.; assembly: GCA_964555305.1. GTDB lineage: Bacteria > Pseudomonadota > Alphaproteobacteria > Rhodobacterales > Rhodobacteraceae > Pararhodobacter. The sequence goes on from CAZKSE010000269.1 coordinate 4,656, forward strand.
CCTCCTCGCGGCGCATCGCGGCATAGACGCCGAGCACGGGCACGATGTTCATCGCCACGCCGACCGCGGTGCCGAAGACGATCTGCGGGCGGAAGATCGAGAAGCCAAAGCCATAGGCGGCGGCGCGGTCCCTGAGATGGTCTTCCTGCAGCCAGTAGAAATTCTCATGCGGATGGCGCGGCCAGCTTTCGCGGGCGGGCACCGGGAAGGGGCGGATATGCACGCCATA
>CAZKSE010000270.1:0-4861 GCA_964555305.1 uncultured Rhodobacter sp.
CTAAAGGCCTTGTGACCTTCGATCGAAAGGCAGGGAGGCTCCCGGATGTGCGTCTACTCTCTGAGTGACCTGGTGCGGCGCGCCGTGGCTGCGCGGTGCTCTGGCCTATGAGGGCCTTTCCCCCCGAGCGCATCGTTTGCCTGACCGAAGAGACGGTCGAAACGCTCTACCTGCTCGGCGCCGAGGACCGGATCGTCGGTGTGACCGGCTATGCGGTCCGCCCGAAGCGCGTGCGCCAGGAAAAGCCACGCGTCGGCGCCTTCACGTCGGCCGATATTCCAAAGATCCTGGCGCTGGATCCTGACCTGGTCCTGACCTTCTCGGACCTGCAGGGCGAGATCGCGGCTGAGCTGCTGAAGGCCGGCGTCACGGTGATGGGCTACAATCAGCGCGATGTGGCGGGGATCCTCGCCATGATCCGGCATCTCGGCGCCACGGTTGGCCTGGCCGAGCGGGCGGATGCGCTCGCCCGCAGCTATGAGGCGCGACTGACGGAGGTCGCCGCGCGCGCCGAGGGCAGGGCGCGACCGTTCGTCTATTTCGAGGAATGGGACGAGCCGATGATCTCCGGCATTCGCTGGGTCTCAGAATTGATCGAGATCGCCGGCGGCCGCGAGGCGTTCCCGGCCCTCGCCGCGGAGAAATCGGCCCGCGACCGGATCCTCACCTCGGATCAGGTGATCGCCGCGGCGCCCGACGTGATCATCGCGTCCTGGTGCGGCAAGAAGGTCCGGCCGGAGAAGATCGCGGCCCGCCCCGGCTGGGAGGCGATCCCGGCCGTGCGCGAGGGGCGGATCGTCGAGATCAAGTCGCCGTTGATCCTGCAGCCGGGGCCGGCGGCGCTCACGGATGGACTGGACGCGATCGTGGCGGCGGTCAGCCAGTAGCCGCTGCGCTCAGATACAGTTGCGCCATGCCAGGGCCAGCGACCGGCGGGCGGTCTCATCTAGATCGTTGCCCTCTGAAAAGCCGCCCATCACCCGAGCGGCGTCGAGAGTGAAGTTCACGCGCGTGGCGCGGGCAAATCTGGCTTTCATGGCTTCGACAGGCACGGTGATGAAGATCGATCCATCGCCATAGCGGATTGTCAGGTCCCGCCTCCCGACCAGATGACGCTGCCCATCCAGGGTCAACACAACCGCATCGAGCGGAAGATCCTCCGGATTCGGATAGGAGGGCGTCGCCAGATCCATCGTGATCAGGAACTGTGCCGTTCCGGCCCCCGTTCGGCAGAACGCCGTGATCTGCTCGAGCATGGAGTCGGAGCGGTTCGGCCTGGCGGCCGTTACCAGGCCGTCGCCATAGGGCTCCATGAACCACGGCGCGAGCCCGCTCCCGGACGCGATCCTCAGCTCTTCGATCTCCGCATCGGTCGGGTAGTAGAGGCCGTCGCTCGGCGTGGCGGATGCGAAGGCCACGATACGCGGGTCGACACCCATCTCGACCGCATAGAGAACGATCTGGCCGGTCACCGCCTGGGCTACGGACAGCGTCGTGGCCTCGATCTCCGCCACCTGCTCGGCGCTCAACATGTCGCTGCCGCGCTCGGGATTGCCGTAGAACTGGTGAAAGCCGAGGATGTTCGGCCCGGTGGGATAGTATGGCGAGGAGACGAACCTGTCCCGCCCGCCGAGGAATGCGTAGGCACACGAGCTCGCGCAGGTGCCCGCCGCCACCGTGTCAAACCAGGTATCGCACGGGGCGCTGTAGCTTTCGAAGTGCCTTTCCGTCCTGCCGATATGGGTGGTGAGGCCGGCTTGGCGGATCATCAGGCCAAGCTGCAATCCCGCTGCAAGATTGCCTCCGGGGGAATGCAGTATGATCTGGCCGCCGCCTGTATATCCTTCAGCAGCCAGGAATGCCCTGAAGCGATCCGGTGTTTCGGGCATGACCCGACCGGTGGCTGCGATCCAGACTGAGGTGCTCGAGTTGCCCTTGCTGGTCGCCATGGAGAACGTCATCGGTCGCTCGTAGGCGCCTGTCTCGAGGGCTGCCGGTTGCGGGCATGTGGCTAAGTGCTGAGCGGCGACCGCCGTCGCTGATCCGAGGACGAGGCTGGAGATGATCACCGATGTCCGAACGATATCCGCAACTGCGCCAGCTGCTGACATCAATGCACGCATGACAACTTGCTTCATTCGCCGGTCCCTCGCCAAGCATTCGAACCTGTCAGCGTTCAGTCTGTAATTTGGCTGCGATGAAGCGTCCATGAATACCGAGCGCCGCGATGAGCCAGAGCCCGACCAGGCCAAAGGACAGAATGCCGTTCCAGCTGGCCATCGACAGTCCCCACATCTCCCAGGGCACATCGCTGCAGCGGACGACGGGCGCCGCCATGACCCGGTCGAGCAACTCCTCGGCCGAGAGCGTCGCAAAGTCGAACCCCGCCGAGCAGGTCTGCGGACCCGCAAACCAGCCGCGCTCCACGCCCGTGTGATAGACGGCAATCGCGCCAGAGGCGGCCGCCGCGGCAGCGCCGGCGAAAAGCACCGGTGAGGCGGGGCGGGCAAGCGCCAGTCCGCCCAAAAGGACGGCCGCGACATGCGGCCAGCGCTGCCAGATGCAGAGCGTGCAAGGCGCCATACCGAAGCCGTGCTCGAAGATCAGGGCGCCGAAGAGAAGGCCGGCAGAGCCGAGGGCGGCGGCCAGCGCGAAGCGGCGCCGGTCGAGAAACGAGTTGAAGGAAATCACAAGGCAGCCCCCCTTACGGCGCGGCGGATCGGTGGTTCCCGGCGCTGGCCGACAGGGCGCGGCGCCAGGCGCGCCTCGCGCTCCGCCCGCTTCATGGTTCGAAGCTCGCGTTTCTGCCGGCGCCGCTCGGCCATCAGCCGAAGGTCGGCCCGGAAGCCGATCCAGGTCCAGCGGATCACGGCAAAAACGCTCATCGCAATCAGCCAGATAGCCAGCCCGGTGATGGTCTGGTCGAACAGGTAGTGGACCAAATCGCTACTCATCATTCGACGTCCTTCCCGCCTGGCTGCGCGGTCATCGCCGGATGTAGTCGTAGCGATCACCTGACCGCGGTGATCCATCGTCTAGGTAGACGATCAATGCCACGGGCCCGACCACAAAAAACCCGATGAAGAATGCGAGCTTGATCTTGTCGATGATCTCTTCCTTGGACCACATCGGCTTTTCCTTTAATCGTGGAGGGCGTGTTCAGGCGGTTCGGCGACTTGGGGATCAAAGGACCTCGATCTCGACGCCGGATTCCCGCAGGATCTGCTCCGAGCGCTCCGTCCCGAAGCGCCCGGCGATCTCCGGGCAATGGCGCCAGATCACCTTGGCAACACCCGCCGCGGCCAGGTGCTTGGCGCAATCCTTGCAAGGCGGGTGGGTGATCGCGACCGTCGTGCCGGCGGCATGCTCCTTCATCGACAGAAGCGCGTTCATCTCGGCATGGATGACCCGGTCGTATTTCTCCGGCCGGTGCTCATACCATTCGGGCCGGTCCTCCATGCCGCGCGGGAAGCCGTTGTAGCCGACGGCGGCCACCGACTTGTCGGGGCGGACGATGACGGCGCCGACCTTGGTCGAGGGGTCGCGCGAGCGCATCGAGGCGGCCTCGGCCATGGCGACGAGCCAGGCGCTGAAACTCGGGCGGGTATCGGGCAGGGGCGCGAGATCAGCAGCCGCGCCGGGCAGGGTTCCATCCATGGTCGGGTCCGATCAGGGTGCGGGGAGAGCGGTGGAGGCCTTGAACGCCTCATCGAACTCGCGAAGCCAGTCCTTGGTGACCGTCCGGGAGGTCGGACGGCCAACCACCTTGCCTTTGCGGACCACCCCGGCGGTCAGGCTCGTGGTCGGGCGATCGGGCAGGCCGGCATCGGCCGCATAGACGACCGCACCCTCCGGCAGATCGGGCACGAGGTGATGCATGGCCGCGGTGAAGCTCGGCCACGGGTTGAAGTCGGGGGAGTTCGGATCGACGCTCATGGGGCCTCCGCCATTTATTCGCAAATGATAATCCGGGCGCGAGATGCTGGCAATCGAATTGTGCGGAGCGGACAAGCAAGGCGGCGCCTGGTCGGGGCGGGTGGCGACGTGAAGGATTGCAGCATGAGCTTGGACGGTTCACGTTTTCCGCTTCACACCACAGGCGACTACGCCAGAACGAGGAGAACCGTAAGCGCAATCATGAAAACAAGGACTAACCAAAACACCCGCCAGGCGCCGATGTCTTCCCCTCTCTTCTTTGCGGCGTATGTGGACCACCCAAGGAAGACTACAGCGGCTCCAAGCAAGATAGGCATAACCACTGCTTCATTCATTCTCTTGCTCCATGATGTCGTGTTCCGACATTTCCCAAGTAGCCCGCCGATCGAAGGCAGGATCGACTCCTTTTTCCTGCTATTCAAGTGTGGTGCGCCTCAAGCCTCGGATTTGGGCGATCGTGCCGTGATTCCGCATCATCCTGGCCCGGCGGTGACGTTTTTTCAGCGCGACGAACACGCCCGTCCTGCTACCTTCACAGGCTGAAGAGGCCCAACCCGTCGACCACATCCCGCCTCGTCACCTCGGTGCGCTCGCGCGCCCGCGCCGTTCCCGCGCGGATCACGTCGAGAACGTAGCCGGGATCCCGCGCGAGCTCTGCGCGCCGCTCGCGGATCGGGCCGAGCATGGCCTGCAGGATCGCCTCCAGGCGCCGCTTGATCACGCTGTCGCCGAGCCCGCCGCGGCGATACTTCGTCTTCAATTCGGCAAGCCCTTCGCGATCCGCGTCGAACGCATCGAGATAGGCGAAGACGACATTGCCCTCGACCCGGCCGGGATCCTCCACGCGCAGGTGGTCGGGATCGGTGAACATCGCCCGGACGGCGGCCGAGATCTCCTTCGGGCTCGCCGAGAGGGCGATGCCATT
>CAZKSE010000271.1:0-4842 GCA_964555305.1 uncultured Rhodobacter sp.
CCGCGCCCCGGCAGCAAGCAACCGCGCGGCCAGAACCTGATCCTCGGTCGTGTAGGGAAAGACTTCGAACCCTTCCGCAGCCAGCGCCTCGGTCGCGTCCAGCAGGCCGAAGGGGTCGGGTTGCAGGGTGTCGGCGTGACCAATGACCTCCAGCTTGATCCAGTTCGTCTCGAACAATTCGCGCGCCATCCTGGCGGTGGTGATCGCCTCGCGCGCGCTGTGGCAGCCGGCGGTATTGGGAAGGATATGCACGCCTAAGCTCTTTATGATCTGCCAGAACGCCTGCCCCTGACCACCCTCGCGCCGCAGCGAGACAGTGGCGACCGACGCGCCGGACTCTCGAAACGCGGCGTCCAGCACGGCCGGTGAGGGGTATTGCGCTGTCCCCAGCATCAGTGGCGTGTCGAGAGTGACGCCATAGAAATCGCGCATCTGCTCAGCCCCCCTGCATGGGCGCCAACACCTCCAGCCGGTCGCCATCTTTCAGCGCGGTGCTGGCGCGCGCAGCTTTTGGCACGAAGTTGCCGTTCACCGCCGTGGCGACGCGGGATTCTGCCCAGCCCAGTTCCGTTAGCGCTTCGGCCAGGCTCGGCCCCGACACCTCGCTCGGCTCGCCATTCACGTCAATTCTCATGCACCAGATCCCCCTTGATACCACGGATGAGGAAATCGGCCGCCTGTGCAGCCAGCGCCGGCGCCATCAGATAGCCGTGGCGAAACAGCCCGTTGAGATGCAGCACCCGCCCCCGGAGGGTGACGCGCGGCACATTGTCGGAATAGGCGGGGCGCAGATCGGCCCCGGTTTCCAGAAGCTCGGCCTCGCCAAAGCGGGGGTCGAGCGCGTAGGCCGCGCTGAGCAGTTCCAGCACGGCGCGCGCCGAGATCCCGCGCCGGTCGGCGCTTTCGATCTGCGTCGCGCCCAGCATGAAGACGCCATCCGCGCGCGGCACGATATAGAGCGGGTGGCGCGGATGCAGCAGGCGCACCGGGCGCGACAGCCGGATTTCCGATGCGCGCAGCACAACCATTTCACCGCGAACCTCGCGCAGACCGAGCAGGCGAGCGGACATGCCCCGCGCATCGATCACCGTGCCATCGATTGCCTCGGGGGTGACCTCTGCGTGTTCGATGGTCACGCCCTGCGCGGCCAGCGCGGCAACCATATCCGAAAGCGCCCTACGGGGATCGAGGTGCGCCTCGTCCTCGAAGAAAAGCGCGTCTCGATGGGCGCTCAGTTCAGGCTCCAGCGCGGACAGATCGCTCAGGCGACGATGCCCTTTGGTGCGACGTGCGAAACGGTCGATGTCAGCCCTGTCGCGGTGCAGCGCCACTACCAGCGAGCCGCGATGCGTGACTTTTGTCACCGTGCGCCAGAATGCCGCCGAACGCTGTCCATGCGCGACGATGGTGGGCTCGGCCACCGCCCCCTCGCAGAACGGCGCCAGCATGCCCCCCGCCCACCACGAACAGGCATGCGGCCCCGGCGCGCCGTGCCGGTCGATCAGTCGAGGGCTGAGGCCTTCACGCGCCAGCGTCAGCGCCGCGCACAGGCCCGCCACGCCCGCGCCGATGACGGTAACGTCAGCCATTCGCCCAGGCCTGATGAAAATGATGCACCGGCCCGTGGCCGGTACCGACCTGAAGTCTGTCGGCTGCGGCAATGGCCGCATTTAGGTAGCCGTGCGCGCGCGTGACCGCAGGGCCCAACGCCATGCCCTGGGCCAACCCCGCGGCGATGGCCGCCGAAAGCGTGCACCCCGTGCCATGCGTGTTCCGGGTGTCGATGCGCGGCGCGCCCAAGCGGGTAACCCCAGCCTCGGTGACCAGCAGATCGACGCATTCAGGCCCCGCCGCATGGCCGCCCTTCATTAGCACCGCCTGCGCCCCCATGGCGCGCAGGGCACGGGCTTGTCGGGTCATCTCGGCCTCGTCCGGCGCAGGGGCGCAGCCCAGAAGGTCGGCGGCTTCGGGGAGGTTCGGGGTCAGCAGCGTCGCGTGCGGCAAAAGCTGGCCGCGCAGCGCGTCGAGCGCCTCGGTCGGCAACAGCCGGTCCCCGGATTTCGCCACCATCACCGGATCAAGGACAACCGGCAGCGAACGCCCCTCGAGACCCGTCGCGACCGTTTCGATCGCCTCTGGCCCGCCCAGCATGCCCAGCTTTACCGCTCGCACCTTCAGATCGTCGAAAACTGCCTCCATCTGGGCGGCAATCATCGCGGGTGTTACTGCTTCGACCATGGTGACGGCGCGGGTATTCTGTGCTGTTACCGCCGTGACGACGCTCGCACCGAAGACGCCGAGGGCCGAAAAAGCTTTCAGATCGGCTTGGATTCCCGCCCCGCCGCCGGAGTCGGACCCTGCAATGGTCAGTGCTATCGGAACCAACTGCGCCTCCTTGCGTCTGTAGCCGCAGCAAGGAGACGGATCAGGCGCGATTTGCCGCGCGTTGTCACCGTTCCCTACGCCGGCATGATCCGGATCAGGTTCGATGGGTTGGCTGTCGCCTCTCAGCCCCGGAACAGGGCACCCCAACGGTCATGGCAGAAAGCTAATCCGGACCGATGGTGATGACAAGATGCCAGCGGGTCGCCGATATTCGCAGGCGGAGAATTTATCTCCCGGCTGCCTGTCGTCCGATTGCAGTATCAGGCCGGGTACAGCGGAAGGGCAGCCAGTGCTGCACGAACTTGGCACCCATGCCAGCGACCCACACGGTTCCTAATGTCAGCGGGTCGGCAAAATCTGGTGACTGGCAGGGGCAGAGGGACTCGAACCCCCGACCCTCGGTTTTGGAGACCGATGCTCTACCAACTGAGCTATACCCCTAGGCCTGAGCGGGTGCTATGCGAGCGCCGCGTGGAAATCAAGAGCCTTCGAGCATGTTCGCGCTCCGGCTTGCGTGTCGCTTTTGCGCATCGACGCGTCGGCTCTACCGGACCGCGGGGCGCTGCAACCTGCATGGTGCGCGAAACGATCCGGAGAGTCGCGCCATGAACACCGCCATCAAGACCCATGTCAGAGCCCTTGTCGTCGGCGGCGGCGCGGTGGGCACCGGCATCGCCTATCACCTGGCAAAGGCCGGCTGGGACGTGATGCTGCTCGAACGGGACGAGCTGACTTCGGGCTCGACCTGGCATGCAGCGGGGCTTCTGCCATTATTCAACATGGGCTACGCGACCAGCCACATCCACGACTATTCGGTGAAGTTCTACAGGACACTGGAGGAAGAGACCGGCCTCAATCCCGGGTTCTACGTCGTGGGCAACCTGCGTATGGCCCAGACCGACGCGCGGATGGATGAATATATGCTCTACTCCACCACTGCCGAAACCGTGGGCATCGAACACCACTGGCTGACGCCGGTGCAGATCAAGGAGCGTTGGCCGCTGGTGCGCACGGAGGATCTCAAGGGCGCGATCTTTCACCCGACCGACGGTTACATTAATCCGGCCGATGTCACGCAAGCGATGGCCAAGGGCGCGCGCCAGCGTGGGGTCGAGGTCGTACGTCGGATGCAGGTCGATGGTTACCGCTGGACCGGCAGCGAATGGGTCGTCACCTGCACGCGGATGGTGGAGAAGGGTGGCAACCTGGTGCCGTCGGACGAGCGGGTGGAGATCACCGCAGAGCATGTCGTCACCGCCACCGGCAACCATGCGCAGCGCACCGCGCGTCTGCTGGGTATCAAGATCCCGGCGATTCCGGTCGAGCATCAGTATATCGTCACCGAACCCGACCCGGTGCTGCGCGACTGGCGCGCCAGCGGCAACCCCGAACACCCGGTCCTGCGCGACGCCGACGCTAAATGGTATGTGCGCGAGGAGCGCGGTGGCTGGATCCTCGGTCCCTATGAGCGCAACGCCCCTGCGCGCTTTCTCTACGACGTGCCGGAAAGCTTCCGCGCCGACCTCTTCCCGCTCGACCTGGAGCGGATCGAGGAGGAATACATGGCGATGATCCATCGCCTCCCCAGTTCCGAATCCGTGGGGCTGAAGGACGACTACAACGGTCCCATCTGCTACACGCCCGACGGCAACCCCCTGGTCGGCCCGGCGCCCGGCCTGCGCAACATGTGGCTGGCCGAGGGGTTCAGCTTCGGCATAACCGCCGCCGGCGGCACGGGCCATTACCTCGCCCAGCTGATGACCGAGGCCGAGGCCGAGATCGACATGGCCAGCCTCGACCCGCGCCGCTACGGCAACTGGATGACCACCGACTACGCCGCCCGCAAGAACGAGGAATGCTACGAGCATGTCTTTGTCCTTCACCACCCCGACGAGGAGCGCGAGGCCTGCCGGCCGCTGCGGACCGCGCCATGCTACGACCGGGTGAAGGCCAAGGGCGCGCAGTTCGGACAGGTCAACGGCTGGGAGCGGCCAAACTACTACGCGCCCGAAGGCTTCGACGACCACGCGGCGCGCAGCTTCCGGCGCGGCGGTTGGTGGCCCTGCGCCGTCGAGGAGGCGCGTGCGATCCGCGAGGGCGTGGGCCTGATCGACGCTACCGCCTTCACCAAGCACCTGGTGCGCGGCCCCGGCGCCACTGCTTTCCTGGACTGGTTCACCTGCAACAAGCTGCCGAAGACCGGACGCATCAACCTGACATATGCGCTGACCGGCGCCGGAACCGTGCGCACCGAATACACAATCGTTCGGCTTTCCGCGAATGAATATTACCTTGTCTCGGCCGGGGCCTGGACGGCCTATGACGGCGACTTCCTGCGCAAGGCGGCGGAGAATTTCATGGCCCGCGAAGGCGCATGGATCGACATCCACGACGTCACCACTCAGTGGGGCGTCTTCGCCATTGCCGGGCCGAAATCGCGCGAGCTGCTGAACCCGC
>CAZKSE010000272.1:0-4839 GCA_964555305.1 uncultured Rhodobacter sp.
CCGATTCGACATTCACCCAGATCCCCATCCGCCGGTCCTTGCGCCAGATGGCGACGGGCTGGGAGGGCCCCTCGATCGTGATGATGATGTCGAAGGGCGGTTCGGCATCGGCGCGGGGCGCGTCGCGGCGGATGGCGCCGAAGATCAGGATCTCGGAGCCGGCGAAATTCATCGTCAGCGACACGCGATTCTGGCTGAGCCCGCCGATGATCTCGGCCGCCTGCACGGGCGGCGCGAACAGCAGCAGGAGGGTGATCAGGAACGCCCTCATCCGTGCCGCCCCGGAATGATGATCGAATAGATCTCGTCCGGGCGCAGCAGCAGGTCTACCGCGATCTTGCCCGCGACCGCCAGCACCAGAAGCGCCAGCAGGATCCGCAACTGCTCGGCCTTGAGCTTGAGCCCGGCCTGCGTGCCCAGCTGCGCCCCGATCACCCCCCCGATGATCAGGAAGACCGCCAGCAGGATGTCCACCGATTTCGAGGTGACGGCATGCATCACCGTGGTGAACCCGGCAACAAAGATGATCTGGAAAAGCGAGGTGCCGACCACGACCTTGGTCGGCATCCCCAGCAGGTAGATCATCGCCGGCACCATGATGAAACCGCCGCCCACGCCCATGATCGCCGCCAGGATCCCGACCGAGGCGCCGACAAGCAGGGGCGGGATCACGCTGATGTAGAGCCCCGAGGTGCGGAACTTCATCTTCAGGGGCAGGTTGTGGACCCAGTAATGCTGATGCAGCTTTCGTCGGGGCGCGTTGGGTCGGCGCGATCGCATCCAGGCGCGCGTGCCTTCCTGCAGCATCAGCGCGCCGACGATCCCCAGGAAGACGACATAGGCCAGCTGCACGACCAGGTCGATCTGCCCCATCCGGCTGAGCAGGCGAAAAAGCCAGATGCCCAGCCCCGAGCCGAGAAGCCCGCCGAAGAGCAGGACCCCACCCATCCGCAGGTCGACCGTCTTGCGCTTGAGATGCGCCAGCACGCCCGAGATCGACGAGGCGACGACCTGGTTGACCCCCGTTGCCACCGCCACCGCCGGGGGGATGCCGATGAAGAAGAGAAGCGGTGTGATCAGGAACCCGCCGCCGACACCGAACATGCCCGACAGGAATCCCACGCCGCCGCCGATGCCCAGAAGCGTGAGGGCATTGGCGGAAACCTCGGCGATGGGAAGATAGATCTGCATAACCCTTGATAGGTCAAAGCCGGGCGTCTGCGAAGGGGGCTGCGGACGATTCCGGGGGGCTGTGGCAGCGATGCGGAGGGGGGATCGGCCCGGAAACGGGGCGTATGGCAGGCGTATGGCAGACGTATGGCAAGCGTATGGCAAGCGTATGGCAGAAGCGCGCGCTCCGCTCACCGGATCGTAAGGCGGCGCCGCCAGTCTGCCCCGGCCCCACCCGCCAGCCGACAGGAGCGCCGATGACCCAGATGACCAAGGCCGAGGCGAGCCGCCGTGCCAGCTACCACCACCTTGCCGAGACGCTGACCTCGCTCGAAGCGGCGCTGAACGCGGGCCTGACCGGCGGCGGCTTCATCCCCGAGGACTGGCGCCACGTCGCCCAGCGGGCCCCCGATGCGCGCGGGGCCAAGATCACCATCCGGCTGGACGAGGACGTGCTGAAATTCTTCCGGCTGATGGGGGTGAACTACCAGGGCCGGATCAACCAGGTGCTGCGCGCCTTCATGCTGGCGCGGCTGGCGAAGGTGGTGCCGGGACCCGAGGAGGTCGCCTACCGCCCCTCGCGCCGGGACCGCTACCACCTGGGCGTGGCCGAGTTCTTCGCCCAGGTGCAGCTGCAGAACCGACGCATGGCGCAGGGCCGCAAATGCAAGCAGGAGGAGCTGAAACTGCGCCGGATGCTGAGCGACCTGCTGGACGAGGAAATCGCCCTGAACCTGACCCCCGAGGAGCGCGCGATCCCGGAGGGGATGATCCAGGAGTTTTTGGGGTGAGGGGGGGGCACAGAGGCCGGCTTTGAGTCTAGACCCGTCATTCATGCACCCTGCGGCAAGGCGACTTTGCTCGCGGGAGCGGCGACGTTGTAGTCTCAAACAGAACATTCACCGTGACTTCGAACGCTGCGGTGCGGCCTCCCAAAAGCGGACATCGGACTATGGGCGCAGCATTTGTGAGGGCGTAAGGTTGGTTCATTTTTCCCGCTTGTATCGCAGTTGCCGATCCAAGTCCCGACGCATACAGTATCACGAAAAGGAGAAGCACACATTGGAAGCGCGATGGGAAAGACCAAGCCAGTAGCAAAAGTATTTATTGATACAAACATATTGAAGTTTTCAGCGGTTAAGAAGCACGTATACCGCGCAAAGAAAGAAACTATTAAATGGGGCGGCACAGAGTTCGAGACGGAAATTTACGAAAAGCATACGGTCAACGATCTGCACAAAATCAGGAACGAAGTTCAGAAGCGCGATGCTGTTTTTCTCGGGATGCTTGCCTACGCCGGAATTTCGGAATGGCTCAGCTTCTACATTCACCGTGAAGTTGATCTGGAAACCTGGGGTCTGCCCGGGATGGTAAGCCCATCTGGGCGATTTTTCGGATGCACCATCCACGAAGTTCCCGACCCGATTGCGCCTCAGTCGCGCATAATTTTCGGTGGCCACAAGAGATTCAAAGAACACATCCTTGATTTTGTGTGCAGCATAAAGCACCCGCGCTTCGTAGAACTGACGAGAATGACTGGTGCGTATCAAGGTGCAAGAAAGCCATTGAACCTGAACCAAGCATTGGATGCCTATCATATTTGGTGTGCGGAGTCGGCTGAAATCGAATATTTTTTAACTATGGATTATAAGCTACAGAAAGTAGTTGGGCGGTCGAAAGTGGAAACGTCAGTGAAAATCGTAACGCCAGACCAGTTGCTACGCTTGGTTACTCCAAAATTCGGCTTCGTCGGAGCAATTAAGTTTATGTGGAACGGTTATAAGTTCGCTAAGCCCCGCGTGGGTTTTGATGAAGGCAAGGGCTGGAAATGATAAGTAGCCGCAGCTGCCTCGGTTCACTTAAGCCAAAGCTAGGTGTTCAGTGGCCTTTCGGGCGGGGGTGGTCATAGGATCCGAACACGGGAAGAAGCCCGCCCGATTTGTCCCGCGACAAATCGGGCCGCGCCTGCCTGCCCCTTGGCAGGCGCGTTCCGCGCCCGCCCAGTCAGGCGCGGCCCGATTGCGGGCGTCGGGGGTGGCCGAGGACCCCTCGCCCTGCGCCATGGGCTTCGGGCGACGGCCCGGGCTTGTGTCCACTGGACACAAGCCTGTTCGGGCCGGGGCTCTTGGTCGCGGGGGGTGAGAGTTGCGGCTGTCGCGGCGCGCGGCGGCGTTCCGCGCCCGACCAGGCAGCCGCGCCCCGATTGGCGGCGTGGCGCGTGGCCGAGGACCCCTCGTCCTGCGCCATGGGCTTCGGGCGACGGCCCGGGCCTCGTGTCCACTGGACACAAGCCTGTTCGGGCCGGGGCCTTGGCCGCGAGGTTTGGGGTTTGTTGGGGTGGGGGCAGGCGCGTTCCGCGCGCGGCCGGTCGTGCATCACCTCGACAGGGGCCGTGCGGGGGCGGGTCAGCGTTCCTTGACGTAGGGCTCGCCGCCGGCGCGCGGGGGGATGGCGCGGCCGACGAATCCGGCCAGGATCACCACCGTCAGGATGTAGGGCAGGGCGGCCATGAATTGCCCGGGCAGGGTGACGATGCCCAGATCGAGGCTGGGATAGCGGTTGGCGATCGCCTCCAGCATCCCGAAGAGCAGCACTGCGCCGAGCGCGTGCCAGGGCCGCCACTTGGCGAAGATCAGCGCGGCGAGCGCAATGAAGCCGCGCCCGGCGCTCATGTCCTTGACGAACCCGGCCGAGAGCGAGGTGGCGAGATAGGCGCCGCCGATCCCGCAGAGGATGCCGGCGATGATCACCGCCATGTAGCGCAGCCGCACGACCGAGACGCCGGCGGTATCGACCGCGGCCGGGTTCTCGCCCACCGCGCGCAAGCGCAGGCCGAAGCGCGTGCGGTTGAGCAGCCACCAGGTGAAGGGCACGGTGGCAAGGCCCAGATAGACGAGGATCGAGTGACCCGAGAGGATCTGGCTGTAGACCGGCCCCAGCACCGGCACATCGGCCAGCGCCTGCGCGAAGGGCAGATCGAGCCGCTGAAACCGCGCCTCGCCCATCAGCGCGGGGGTGCGGCCGCCCTGCGCGAACCAGCTTTGCGCGATGACCACCGTCATCCCGGCCGCCAGGAAATTCAGCGCCACGCCCGAGATCAGCTGGTTGCCGCGGAAGGTGATCGAGGCCACGCCATGCACGACCGAAAAGACCACCGAGGCCAGGATCCCGACCCCCAGCCCGATCCAGGCCGAGCCGGTGTAATGCGCATAGGCCGCCGAGAAGAAGGCCGAGATCAGGAGCTTCCCCTCCAGCCCGATGTCGAAGATCCCCGCGCGTTCCGAAAAGAGCCCGGCAAGGCAGGCAAACAGCAAGGGCGTCGCCAGCCGCAGGGTGGAATCGAGGATCTGGACGACGGTGCCTAAATCCATCAGCGCCGCCCCCGGATCGCCACGAAGGCCGCGGTCAGCGGCGCGCGCACCATGTTGTCGAGCGCGCCGGTGAAGAGGATCACCAGCGCCTGGATGATGATGATCATCTCGCGCGGGATCGAGGTCTCGATCGCCAGTTCCGATCCGCCCTGGTAGAGGAAGCCGAAGAGCAGCGCCGCGGGAATGATCCCGAAGGGATGCGACCGGCCCATCAGCGCCACCGCGATGCCGATGAAGCCCGCACCCTCGACCGCGTTCATCACCAGCCGCTGCGGCCCGCCCATCACCGAATTGACCG
>CAZKSE010000273.1:0-4825 GCA_964555305.1 uncultured Rhodobacter sp.
TGATCCTCACGCCCGACGCGCCGGGCATCAACGTCTCGCGCCAGATCCGGGACGAAGGGCTGCGCGCCGAACTGACCGCCCTAGCGGAATCCGCGCTGGCGGGTGCCGCCCCCTCGCTCGGCCTGATTCTGCGCTCAGCCTGCGGGGAAGCTGCGACCGAGGAGGTCACCGACGAGCTTTCCGAACTGCGGCAGTTGACCGAAGCGATCTGCGCCGATCTAGATGGCCCACCAGAGTTGTTGCTGGATGCCCCCGCCCCGCGCGAACTGGCCTGGCGCGACTGGCCAGTGCCGGAACTGCTGGATGACGGCCCCGACGCGCTGGATCATCACGGGGTGCGCGCCGCCATCGACACGCTCATGCGCGCAGAGGTTGCGCTGCTCGGCGGGGCCTCGATGGCGATTGAACCGACGCGCGCGCTGGTCGCTGTCGATGTGAATACCGGCCCCGATACGTCGCCCGCCGCCGGCTTGAAGGCCGCGATTTCCGCAGTCCGCGAACTGCCGCGCCAGCTCCGCCTGCGGGGGTTGGGCGGTCAGGTGGTGATCGACTTCCCGCCGTTTCCAAAGCGGGACCGTGCCGCACTGGAACAGGTCCTGCGCAAGGCGTTCCGGAGCGACGGCGCTGAGACGGTCTTGGCGGGCTGGACCCCGCTCGGGCATTTTGAGCTACAACGGCGCCGCGACCGCACCCCCCTGCCAGACTGGCTGCGCTCATGACACAAAAGGCGAAATGTCCCAACTGCGGCATAGCCGCTGCCGAGAAGTACCGCCCGTTTTGCTCCCGCCGCTGCGCCGATGTGGATTTGGCGCGCTGGCTGCGGGCCGACTATGTGATCCCCGGTCGCGACGGCGAAGCCGCCATCGACCCTGATCTCTCCGAAGACCGCGACTGATCGGCCGGATCCATTGCCCCCATTGCGAGGCTGTCGCAATCCTTTCATTGCGGTTGATCTCTCTATTTTTTATACCGATCAACAAGTTGCCGGAGCGCACAAATTTGTGCGCGCTCTCGGCGCCACGAAAAAGACCCCGCCAGGGGGCGGGGTCAGTTTGCGCCGTCCGGGCTTCGGTCGGTCGGCGCTGGCGGTAACAAGTCAGACGTGACGGCCCATCTCGGCGCGGATTTGCTGACGCAGGATATCGATGGGAATGAGCTGCCCGTCGCGCTTGAACTGCCAGTAGGTCCAGCCGTTGCACGACGGCGCCCCCTCAAGCGCGGCGCCCACCTGGTGGATCGACCCGCGATGCTCGGCGGAAACCAGCGAGCCATCAGCGCGCACCTTCGCCGCCTGCCCGCGCGGGCTGACCAGCACCTCCCCCGGCCGCAAGAGCCCGCGCTCGACCAGCTGCCCGAAGGGCACGCGCGGCTCCGCCCGTTTCGAGGCCACCGTCTCCAGTGCCGAAGCATCGAGCGCGCGGACCTTCGCCAACCGCTTCGCCGCCAGCTCCCGGTACCCTTCGTCCCGTTCGATGCCGATGAAGTCGCGCCCCAGCATTTTCGCCACCGCGCCCGTCGTACCGGTGCCGAAGAACGGATCCAGGACCACATCACCGGGATTGGTGGTTCCCACCAACACCCGGTGAAGCAGCGCTTCCGGCTTCTGCGTCGGATGCGCCTTGCTGCCTGTTGCGTCCTTCAGACGCTCATGCCCCGTGCAGATCGGCAGCACCCAGTCCGAGCGCATCTGCACGCCTTCGTTCAGCGCCTTCAGCGCCTCGTAGTTGAACGTATATTTCGCCCCTTCCGACCGCGACGCCCAGATCAGCGTCTCATGCGCATTCGTTAGTCGCTTGCCGCGAAAGTTCGGCATCGGGTTCGACTTGCGCCAGACCACGTCGTTCAGGATCCAGTAGCCGGCATCCTGCAGCGCCGTGCCGACGCGAAAGACGTTGTGATAGGACCCGATCACCCAGATCGCACCATCTGGTTTCAAGATCCGCCGAGCCTCTGCCAGCCAGGCCTGCGTGAAGCGGTCGTAAGCACCAAGGCTGTCGAAACGATCCCAGTCGTCATCGACCGCATCAACCAGGCTGTTGTCGGGACGGTGAAGCTCGCCCTTCAGTTGTAGGTTGTAGGGGGGGTCGGCGAAGATCAGGTCGACGCTGCCCTCGGGCAGATTGCGCATGACCTCGATACAATCCCCCGCAAGGATCTGGTTGCGCGGAAGCATGGCCGCATCCCGTGCCCGTTGTCTCACTGCCATCTTGCGCCTCGTCCCGGCGCCCTCTGTCCGATGCGGGGCGCTTCGGAAGGAAGATGGACCATGGCCGAATCGGCGTCAATTTCTTTTTGAATCAGCAGTTTATTTTATTTTCTTCACACAACATATTGCGCACTGGGGCAAAGCTCCGCCGGTGATGTGGGGTCACACCCCAGCGCTTGAGTCCGGCCAGATGCCCGGGCACGGGATAGCCGGCATTGCGCTCCCAGCCGTAGAGCGGATGCATGCGCGCAAGGTCCGCCATGATCGCATCGCGCGCCACCTTCGCCAGGATAGAAGCCGCGGCGATCGACAGGCAGCGGGCGTCGCCACGCACCAGGGTTTCGGCCGCGCAGGGCAGGTCCCCTGGCATCCGGTTGCCGTCAATAAGCGCGAAATCCGGCGCCGGGTTCAGCGCGGCAAGCGCGCGGCGCATCGCCAGATGGCTGGCCTGAAGGATGTTCATCCGGTCAATTTCTTCCACGCTCGCCTCGGCGATAGCGAAGCGTGCGCGCGCGCGTATCTCGGCAGCCAGCGCCACGCGCCGCCCCACTCCCAAAGTCTTGGAATCCGCCAGCCCCTCGGGGATGTCCGCGGGATTGAGGATCACCGCGGCCGCAACGACGGGGCCGGCCAACGGGCCGCGTCCGGCCTCGTCCACGCCGGCAATGCGGATCTGGCCGCGGGACAGAAACGCGGTTTCGGTGGTGAAGTCGGGAACGGTACGGACAGGACGCATCCCGTGTTCTTGGCATCCGCGGCGATCGCAATCAACCCGCCCGGCACCTGGTTTGCGGATGACAAAGGGCGGGTCCGAAGACCCGCCCCGCCCAGTCCGAAGACCGGGACTTGTTACTCATACTCATGGCACGCGTTACCGCACTGGTAACTCAACTCACTCGTACTGCCGCCCGCACTATCACCAAAGACTTACCAAAGCGTTTCGGGCGGATAGTCTGAAGGCGCTCAGCGATGCGACCAGCGGCCCCGTTCGCAATGCTGATACTGGTGGCGCCGCGGCGCGCCCTGCCAGCCCGGCGGGCAATCGCGCCGGTTGTGCGAACGCGGTGGGGTGTAGTCATGACGCGGCCGGCTGGGGCCCGAGGCATACTCGGCGCGCCATCCCGTTTCGTGCAGGCATTGCGCCAGATGGTAGCTACGCCGCCCCCGGTCAGTTCGCACTGTCGTCTCGCACCGTCGCGGCAGCTGGTTGATCCCGTACCAACCCAGACAGCCGCTGTGGTAGACATCAACGTTGCGACGATTCAGGCGCACCGTCTCCATGCAGGCCGCAGGCAAGACGCCCTGCGGCATCCGCACCCGCCGGGTCGAGGCGGAGCCTTCGATCCCGCGCACCACCACGGCCACCGCCGCCGCGCCTAGCAGGAAGCGGATCAATTCGTCCGAGGTCTGCGCCTTGGCCGGACTCGCCCCGCCGGCCAGCCCGGCAAAGGCGATGACGCCAGCCGAGAAAAAGAGCTTCAGACGCTGCGAAGCCTTTCGGGTGATGGCCCCAAATGCAGGTGAAAGCGTGTTCATCGTCTCCGTCCTTTCGGTTGCGGCGCGTCGCGGGGATGCCCCCGGTGCCAGCATGATGCGGCGGTTGCGCCAGTCCCGAGAACCTGACCCGGGCGGGTTCTGACAGGCAATAACGCGGGTCTGCTACACGATAACAACCGGCGATTCCGGCGATGGGTTCCGCTGTGGGTGCTCTCTGACCGCCCAATTGGGCGGGGCTCCGCGCAGCGCTTGCCCGCGGGGTTGAGTGCCTTCTCGCCGCCTCGCGTCAGGGGTGTGGGCGTTTTGGAATCAGGGGCCGCGGTGCGTGTACGGGTCTGCGCCCGCACCGCTACCGCGCTCACCGCCGCCCGAATCCCGCCCCCGCTCACGGGTGCCCCGCTCACCCCCGCGACGGTTGCCGCCGTTCCAGTGGCGCTCGCCCCGCGCTGGCCGATCACCACGCTCTGGCCGGTTGCCCCGCTCCGAACGCTCGCCGCGCTCACGGCGTTCACGTCCGCTCCAGCGGTTGTCGTCGCGATCTCCCCGACGCCAGTCTCGGCGATCGTCCGGCCGGTGGCGCTGCCAATCCCGGCGGGGCGGTTCGGGCGCCACATAGGGCGGGAGGCTGCGCGGCCGACTCCCCGCGCCCGGCGAATCCCAGGCTTGCGGGCGAGAGGACCACCCTCGCTCAGGCCGGTAATTCGCCTCGTAGAGGCATTGCGCCAGAAAATAGCGCCGCAGCCCGACATTGGTGCGCAACCGTGTCTCGCAGCGGGCGGGCAGTCGGCTGATCCCGTACCAGCCCAGGCAGGCGGCATGATAGAAATCGATGTCACGCCGATTGAGCCGCACCCGTTCCAGGCACGCGTCTGGGAGGAGCCCGGGGCGCGGCCGCCAGCCGGCTTGGGCCTGGTTATCATAGGATCGCAGGATCACCGCCACCGCCGCCGCGCCGAGGATGAAGGCCAGCACATCGTCAGCGTTCTGCGCGCGCGCAGGGCCACTGGGCGCGGCGGTCGCGGCCAGCGCGATCACGCCGGCCGAAAGCAGCAGGCGACCACGTTCCAGCAACACCGCCAGTCTTGAGCGGGTCGTGTCCGGGACGTCGGCAAGGGGGGCAAG
>CAZKSE010000274.1:0-4772 GCA_964555305.1 uncultured Rhodobacter sp.
TGATCCGTGATCCCGTGAACCTCGGTGGAGCTGGGCGGGATCGGGCGGCCGGGATCGACAAGCGTGTCGAACACCTCGGTCTCCAGGCGCCTGCCATTGACCACGCGAACCGCGGCGATCTGCACGATCTCATCCGAGGCAGGCGAGAGGCCCGTCGTTTCGGTATCGAAAACCACGTAGGTCAGATCCTCGAGGCGGGTGTCCGCAACCGCGGCGCTCCGCGCCTTCGACAGAAGCTCGAAGTCATAGACCACCTTGCGCGCAATGGGTGGCGGGCGACGGCCGGCGCGGCGCGCATTGCGCACGGGCATGCAGACGGCCCCCTGCCCCGGGCCCGTACTTTCGGTCCAGGCCTCGGTCCCATGAGCTTGCAACACGGCCCGGCCGGTCAGCTCGCCCATCGCCGCATCCAGCGTTTCGGTCAGCCACGCGTCGAACCGGCCCACCGGAAGGGGCGCGCCCCCCCATTCGAGGCGGAGGAGCGCGCCGGGACCGTCCTCCTCGATCAGCGCGAGGCGGAAGGCGCGGGCGTGGCCTTCATCGGCCAACCGCCGCCCCAGCCAAGCCAGTAGCGCCACGATCTCGAACCCGTCGAGCGTGACGATCAACTCGGGCCCATCGCACTCCAACTCCAGCCCCTCACCCTCGAACCGGGCCTTCAGGCTGTCCATCAAGTCGGCCGAGCGAATCTGCGGCAAGGGCCGCCAGTCCGCCTGGGTTGCGTCGTAGCGCGCTCCCAGATCGGTGATTGCCTGGGTCAGGGTCTGAACCTCGTCCAGCATCGCGCGCCGCAGGTCGTCGGTCGTCTCTTCGTCCAGTTCGGACATGACGCCGATCACCGTCTGCAGGTTGGCGGCCGGGCGACGGACCCGCTCGAAAACCTCGACCAGAAGCGCGTCGCGGTTGCGGTGCGCAGCGAGATCCGCAGTCACATCGCGCAGCGTCAACACATAGCCCGGCGCCATGCCTGGGTCGCGCCGCCGCAAGACCCGCATCCGTCCTGCCAGTATACGCCCGCCGCTGGCCGTGGCGCACAGAAGGTCCGAGGCCGTATCGGAATCCCCCGCATCCGAAAGGCGCTGATAGGCATGGCGGATCGGACCTTCGCGTAGATACTCCAGCAAATTCCGGTCGAGCCCCGGTGCATGACCGGTGCCCAGAATGTCAACCGCGGGCCCGTTGTAGAACACCAGCTGATGCTCGGCGGTGCAAAGCAGCACGGCAACGGGCACATCGGCGAGCAACGTTTCCAGACGCGACTTCTCGGCGGCAAGGCGGGTGGTTTCGCGCGCGATGGCTTCAGCGAGGGCGTTGCGCGTCTGGGCGAGTTGTCGTGTCACCGCCTCTGCCGCGGGGGCAAGGTCGCCCAGATAGCGGGCGGACTCAGCCTCGCGCACAAGACCGTTGTCGACCTCCGCATGGGCGCGGGCGCGGATGGCCGCGGCGAGCCTCTCGATCGCGCGGGCCACATTGGTGTCGAACAGATACCAGACGCCTGTGATCAGACCCAGCGACAGGAAGCCCGCGATCAGCCCTGCCTGAACCGCCACCGGAGTGGCCGCCGGGACCTCGGATCGCGCCAGCGCCGCCCAGAGGCCGAGGCCGATGGCCAGCGCAACACCACCGGCCATCAGCGCAAAGAAAAGAAGGATACGCAGCCTGAGGCCCAGGCGTCCGATCATTCACGCCGCTCCGCATTGGCCGCCGCTTCCAGATCAACCGCCGGCTCGCCCGCAAGAATGCGTCGCACCTCGGCCCGCAATTGCTTCAGCTCGAACGGTTTCGAGATGAAGCCGTCGGCCCCCATTGCCATCCCCTTGCGCCGCTCCATCGCCGAACCGCGGGCGGTCATCATCAGGATACGCACGTCTTTCAGCGCGGGGTCCATGCGGACTTCCTGGCAGATCTCATACCCCGAAACCTCGGGCAGCATGACATCCAGAAGCACCAGGTCGGGCCGCATCTGGCGGATCAGTTCGACTGCGCCTGCGCCCGTAGCGACGCGCGTATGCTCGTATCCCTCGCGCGAAATCAGATAATCGAGCGCGATCGCGATGTTGTCCTCGTCCTCGACGATGAGAACGCGCTTAGGCGTCTTCGGCCCGCTCTCCATTCAATACCTCCCTTGCATCGCACGCGGTGCGCAGCACCGGATCATCCGCCGACAGCGGTAGCCAGGACGCCCCCTCCAGCGTCCCGTCGTCGCGCAATTCCACCCCCGCCAGCAGATCGGCGCGGGCGTTCTCTTCACAATCGAAAACCACCAGGTAGCTGAATTCCGGTATCCACCGCGCCAGAAGAGCCACCCTTGTCAGAACAAGGTTCGGCGCCTCGGCGTGACGGCGCGTGAACCTATGGTCGATGGCGATCACCCGGTTCGATTGCGGGAGCACATATGTCCAGGGCCGGTACCACACGCGGACCTCGTTGCGGGACGCTTCCACATAGCCGGTACCGGCGACCACGGCGCGCTCGGGCCATGTGTACTCCGACCAGATCGAATAACTCAGCATCCCCAGCCCCACCGCTGCCGGATAGGCCCAGCGGGCCAGACGCCGCCCGGTCAGGCGATCCAGCAGGAAAACCACGCCGAGCAGGCCGAGACCGGCGGCAAGTGCGGCGATGAACTCCAGAAACATCCGTTCCCCTTAACCCAAGGCGCCGCTGCGGTGCCCCAGCGCCGATTGCATCGTGCGCACCACCACGAAGGCGTCGCGCAGGTGGCTGCGCTCGAAATCGCTCAGATCCGAGGGCGCCAGGAAATTGTCGGGCTTACGCCCAGCCCGCACCAAGGCGGCCTGATTTTCCAGGCGGAGCCGGGCGATCAGGTCGTAGGCTTCGATCAGATCGCGCGCGCCTGAGACCGAGATGACGCCGGCATGTTCGGCAGCCTCCAGCCGGGCGCGGGTATTGACCGGCGGGAGCCGGCCTTTCAGCGCATAGACCCGCGCCAGATCCGCGATCGGCACCACGCCCCCCAGCTTCATGTCGATGTGGTTCTTGTATTCCCCGGAGCGAATGGTCGCGAAACCGCGCAGCAGGCCCAGCGGTGGCTGGTGCTTGAGCGAATTGGAAATCATGTGCGCCACGAAGATCGAGTTCTTCGACGCCGCTTCAAGCGTCTCGGTCTGCAGGTCACGAAAGAGCGCCGGCGTGCCCCCGATCGGCCGCAGGTCGAACATCACGCTCGCCAGCATCTGCGCCTCCGGGCTGGGCGTATCGATCCAACCCTGGAAATAGCGCCGCCAGACCCGACGGGGCTGACACCAGCGCGGGTTCGTCGCCATCATGTCGCCGGGGCAGTAGACATGGCCCGCCGCATTCAGCCCGTCGGAGACGTACCTGGCGAATGCGCGAAAATAGTCCATATCCGCATCGGTCGCCGCGTCATCGAGGATGAGGCAGTTGTCCTGATCGGTGATACCGGTTTGTTCCTGCCTGCCCTGGCTGCCGCAGGCGAGCCAGAGCCACGGCACCGGTGCAGCGCCCAGCTCGGCCTCGGCCAGTTTCAGAAGGCGGCGCGTCACGGTGTCGGCGACATCGGTGATGAGCCGCGTCACCACCTCATGGGCGTTGTTTGCCGCGACCAGTTGCATCAGCAGCTTCGGGATGCGGGCGGTGACTTCCGCCATCTCCTCGGTGCTGTCGGCAACGGCGGCGTCTCGCACCAGCTGCGCTGTGCTCACCGCCTGGAACCGGGTCAGATCGGTCTGGGTGATCACGCCCTTGATAACACCATCGGCCACGATCGGCAGATGCCCGATCCGCTGCTCCAGCATCGTGTGGAGGATATCGGAACCGAGCGACTCCGGGCTCAGGGTCAGCGGATCGGCCGTCATCACATCGCCAACGGGCGTGCTGGCGGGCAGGCCTTCGGCAAGGACGCGTCCGGTCAGGTCGCGCGTCGTGATGATACCGACAAGCGCCCCGTCCTGCGCCACGGCCAGACTGGAAATGTGCTTCTCTCGCATGAGAGCCGCGGCTTCCTGCACGGTCGTGTCCGGGCGGCAGGTTATCGGATTGCGCGACATCAGGTCGGCAACCTTCAGCGTGCTCAGATCCGTGCCCCGCATCTCGGACGGGCGCGAGCGGTTGAAGAACCGCTCGAAGGCAGGCGAAATGGCGATCAGGCGTTTCAAATCACCTTCGGGCAGCATCAGGATGACGCTGTCCTCGGTCGCGCGGGCCGAGGTTAACGCCATCCCATCGCGCATCAGCCCACGTTCGCCAAAGGAGTTGCGCGGACCCAGGATCGAGACCAGCTCTCCATTGCGATCGATCACCTCGACCGCGCCGCGCTTGATGAGGAAGATCCCCTTCAGGGGTTCGCCCGCGGCGTAGATCTCGGAACCGGCGGGATATTCTCTGCGGCTGAAGGAACCGACGACACGCGCCAGTTCGTCCCGCGGCAGGCTGTCATAGGGATGCACGCTTTCCAGGAAGGCCCTGATCGCGTCGGCACGGGTATCCATGACCATTTGCGTCCCCAGACTGAAAGGCTGGAAGGGCGCGGCGCGCGCGCCCTTCCGGTTGTCATGCTCAGTGCGCTTGGGCACCGCTGGCACCGCGCGGCACGCGGATCGATTCCACCAGCTCCTGGATTTCGGGCGGCGCGGGCCGGGTCACGGCCAGCGTGATATACGCCGCGACGAAGTTCAGGATGGCCCCCACGGCGCCGAAGCTCAGGGGTGAGATCCCGAAGAGCCAGTTGTCCGGCGTGTTGGCCAGCATGTTGGTGCCGGGGATGAAGAACCAGCCCAGATAGGTGAAGA
>CAZKSE010000275.1:0-4769 GCA_964555305.1 uncultured Rhodobacter sp.
AGACCGCCCCACCCACCCACCCGCGGTCCGCGGGCGCTGCGGGCACGCCTGGCCGGACGGGGCACCCGGCGTGGCGGTGCGGAGGGCGCGTGAGCGGCCGCGGTCCAGATTTGACCGTTTTCAAGTCATTGGTTAAAAAAGAAAATACGGCGCCGCTTGCCCTGGTGAAAGGTTTTGCGCGGGGGCACTCGTGCCCCGGCGCCGGGCGGATGCGTGGTGACCGCCGGGCGGCAACGGATGCGGCGCGGCGCCGGGGCGTCAGTCGCGGATTGCCAGCCCCGGATCGTCAGCCCCGAATTTTCAGCCCCGGTGGCGTTTCTCGAACCGGGGCAGCATGGCCGAGAAGTCTCGGCCCTTGCCGCCCTCTTCCTCGACGAAGCGGGTGTAGAGGTCCGCGGCCAGTTGCCCCATCGGCGTGTCGGCATCCGCGGCTTCGGCCGCCTGCTGGCTCAGCCGCAGGTCCTTCAGCATCAGTTCCGCCGCGAAGCCCGGCTTGTAGTCGTTGTCGGCGGGGCTCTGCGGGCCGACGCCGGGGGCCGGGCAATAGGCGTTCATCGACCACGAATAGCCCGAGGAAGTGGAGACCACGTCGAACATCCGCGCCCGGTCCAGCCCCAGCTTGTCGGCCAGGGCAAACGCCTCGCAGGTGGCGATCATGGTCACGCCGAGGATCATGTTGTTGCAGATCTTCGCCGCCTGGCCCGCGCCCGGGCCGCCGCAATGCACCGCCTTCTGGCCCATGATGTCGAAGAGCGGCTTGACCGTGGCAAAGGCCGCATCGGCACCGCCGACCATGAAGGTCAGCGTCCCCGCCGCCGCGCCGCCGACCCCGCCCGAGACCGGCGCATCGAGCGCGCCGAGGCCCGCACCCTCGGCCTGTTCGGCCACCGCGCGGGCGCTTTCCACATCGACGGTGGAGCAATCGCAGAGAACCGCGCCGCGGGTCATCGCCGGGATCACCTCCTCGGCGACCGCGCGCAGGATCGCGCCGTTAGGCAGCATGGTGATCACCACCTCGACGTCGCGGGCGGCCTCGGCGGCGCTTCGGGCCATCGTCACGCCCTCGGGTCGGGCGGCCAGGTCGAAGCCCGTCACCTCATGGCCCGCCTTGACCAGATTGGCCGCCATCGGCGCGCCCATGTTCCCCAGCCCGATGAACCCGATCTTCATGTCGTCTCCTCCCATTCATTCCAGTCGTCGGGCCCCAGCGGCGCCAGCATTGCGGCCACCTCGGCCTCGGTCACATCCTCGGGGCTTGCGTGTTGCCATTGGGGGTTGCGGTCCTTGTCGACGATCTGCGCGCGCACCCCTTCGAGGAAATCGCCCTTCTCCATCGACCGCCAGGTCCAGCGGAACTCCTGCCGCAGCGCCGCGACGATGTCTGTGGGCGCCGGGCGCAGCATCGCAAGCGTCGAGGCCATCGACAGGGGCGAGTTGCGCCGCATCGCCTTCAGCGCCGATTGCGCCAGGGGGCTCTCGTCGCCGTCCAGCGCCGCCAGGATCGCCGACACGCTCTCGCCGGCAAAGAGCCGGTCGATCTGCGCCTGCGCCGCGGCCATCGGGCTTTCGGGGGCGGGATGGCGGGGCAGGGCGGCGATATCGCCCCCCTCGGCCAGCACGGCCTTCAGCGCCTCCCACTCTGCCTCGGGGACGAAGGCATCGGCAAAGCCCGCGTGGATCGCGTCCCCGGCGCCCATCCGCGCCCCACTCAGCCCCAGATAGGGGCCGAGCTGCCCCGGCGCGCGGCCCAGAAGCCAGGTGCCGCCGACGTCGGGGATCAGGCCGATGCCGCATTCGGGCATGGCGACCTGCGTGCTTTCGCCCACCACCCGGTGGCTGACATGCCCGCCCAGACCCACGCCGCCGCCCATGACGAAGCCGTGCAGGAAGGCCACGATCGGCTTGCCGTAGCGCGCGAGCTTCACGTTCATGCGGTATTCGTCGCGCCAGAAATTCCGCCCGACCGACTGGTCGCCCGCCCGGCCGGCATGATGGACCTGCGCGATGTCGCCGCCGGCGCAGAAGGCCCGCTCGCCCGCGCCATCGAGGATCACGAGCGCCACGCCCGGATCGTCGCGCCAGCGGTCCAGCGCCGCCTCGACCTTGAGGCAGATGTCATGGGTCAGCGCGTTCAGCGCCTTCGGGCGGTTCAAGGTGATCCAGCCCGCCGCGCCCTCCTGCCGGATGATGACCTCGTCCATCAGCGCGCCTCCGCCAGAAGGGCGCGGGCGGTGATCAGGCGCATGATCTCGTTCGTGCCCTCCAGGATCTGGTGCACGCGCAGGTCGCGCACGATCTTCTCGATCCCGTAATCGGCCAGATAGCCGTAGCCGCCGTGCAGTTGCAGGCACTGATCGGCGACCTGGCTGCCGGTCTCGGTCGCCAGCTTCTTGGCCATGGCGCAGAATTTCGTCGCATCCGGCGCGCCCTGGTCCAGCTTCCACGCCGCCTGCCGCAGGAAGATCCGCGCCGATTGCAGCGCGATCTCCAGATCCGCCAGCCGGAACTGCAGGGCCTGGAACTCGTCCAGCCGCTGCCCGAACGCCCGCCGGTCGCCCATATAGGCCAGCGTCGCCTCAAGCGCGGCCTGCGCGCCGCCCAGGCTACAGGCCGCGATGTTCAGCCGCCCGCCATCGAGCCCGGCCATCGCGTAGCGGAAGCCCTGGCCCTCCTCGCCGACCAGGTTTTCGGCCGGGACCCGGCAATCGTCGAACTGCACCTGCCGGGTGGGCTGCGCGCGCCAGCCCATCTTGTCCTCGAGCCCGCCGAAGCTGAGCCCCTCGGCCCCGGCCTCGACCACCAGCGTCGAGATGCCCCTGGGTCCCGCATCGCCCGTCCGGCACATCACCACATAGGCGTCCGAATACCCCCCGCCCGAGATGAAGGCCTTGATCCCGTTGAGCACATAGCCGTCGTTCGTCCGCTCGGCCCGGGTCTTCAGCGCGGCGGCGTCCGATCCCGCGCCGGGCTCGGTCAGGCAGTAGCTCAGCACCGTCTCCAGCCCGATCGCCGGGGTCAGGACGCGCGCCTTCACCTCCGCACCGGCGAACTTGTCCAGCATCGCCGCGCACATGTTGTGGATCGACAGGAACGAGGCGACCGAGGGACACGCCATGCTCAGCGCCTCGAAGACCAGCGCCGCATCGAGCCGGCTCAGTCCGGCGCCGCCCGCCTCCTCGCTGACGTAAAGCCCGCCAAAGCCCAGCTCCGCCAGCCTCGGCCACAGATCGCGCGGGATCGTCCCTTCGGCCTCCCACTGCCGCGCGAAGGGCGCGATATGCTCGGCCCCGAACTCGCGCGCCATGTCGAAAATGGCCACCTGCTCCTCGCTGAGTGCGAAATCCATGCCTCTCCCCCACCGACAGGCCCACCGACAGCCCTGCCGGTTTCTGCCGGGAATCGCGGCGGGGTTCAAACGGAAATTGGACTGCGCGAGGTGCGCGGGCACCGGGAGGCAGTCCCCGAATCATCTCGATCCTTGAATGATACCCAGGCTCGCCTGCTGGGCGAGTTTCGATGCAGCTTGCGATCAGCGGGCGATCTTCGAGCCACGCAGCACTACCTTGATGCGAACGCTTGCGGCAACCGCTCTCTCATAGATTGCAAAACGCAGCCCTTAGCGACCTGAGCTTCAGATTTCCTTGGGTCCAGCACGATGCATCGTGTATCGTTAATCTGTCATTAATCGCGGTCTGGGAGACCTGTCATGTTCATGGAAAACAAATTCAAGGCGCTTGCAGTGGCAGCGTCCCTGGCGTTCTCGTTGTCGGGAACAGCTGCATTCGCGACTACAATCGGTTCGTGCGACGCGAATTTTGATGGCCCGCCGCCGACCACGATCAGTGTCGACAATTACGTTGTTCCGACGAGCGACTGCTTCTCGTTTTTTGGTCTTCCTGATGGAGCGGGTGCCAAGCTCACGGCTTTGAACACGCTAACGATAAACGGTGAAACAGGTGGATGGTCTTCGCTTGGAAAGTTCGAGCCGAATGGCTCCAACGCCAATTTCTCGGTGTCGGGCGGCACAGCCAGTGGGCTCTGGTCGCTGACTAATGCTGCTTGGGAGAGCTTCGGTGAATTCCTGATGATCTTCAAGGCAGGGCAGGAGCAGAACACCGAACCGTCCGAATTTGTTGGGTACATCCTCGCCGGTCAAAGAGGAACATGGCAGTCTCCTTTGCTAAACGCAAACAACGCCAATCCGCGTGGATTGAGCAACGTAGAGTTGTTTGCTCGGGGAGATGCGCCGCCTCCGCCTCCGCCGCCATCCTATATCCCGCTTCCGGCCGCTGGATGGCTTCTGCTGACCGCGCTCGGTGGTCTCGGCGTCGCGGGCCTGCGTCGTCGGCGCAAAGACGCCTGACAAGCACTTGGTCCCCAGACCAGGAAAGGGAGGGCGCGCGCCCTCCCTTTTTCGTTGCGCCGCGCCTGTCCCGCGACGCGCAATGAGGGGCAGGACGACCCGCCCGATGCCCGACCGATTTTGACTGGCGATTCAAGACAGGGTCGGGTTGCCCCGAAGGGCCGCGTCGCCGCTGCCGCCCTGCGTTTCACGCGCGGCCGGGCTCAGGCGCTCCGTCCTGCGCGGGTCGCGCGGCTGCCATACGTTTGCCATACGTTTGCCATACGCTTGCCATACGCCCGCTGGCTCCCCGATCCCGGCGCAAACCAGCCCCTCAGCGGGTCAGCAACCGCATCCCGCGCGACAGCCCGTCCAGCGTCATCGGCACCATCCGATCCTCGAAAATCTCGCGGATCATGGCGATCGA
>CAZKSE010000276.1:0-4731 GCA_964555305.1 uncultured Rhodobacter sp.
GTGCCGCGCGCCCGCGCGTCTGACCGCCCCGCCTTTCGGCCACGAGAGGGGGTCTGCGATTGCCGTTGCTGCCCATGCCTGCCTTGAGTCCGGTCTCTTTGCCGTCGTTTCGTGCCAACATAGCCGGCCGCGCGCGCTTTGCGAAGGGCACCTGCCCGCCGATGCAGCTTTCGTGAATGCCCAATAATCGGGCAGTGATCATGAATTGTGCAAAAATTCTCCGGATTCGCAGATTCGACTCGTTCTGCGCCGCGGCGCAAGATTGCCGTGAACCCCCACAAGCCCCCTTGATGTCCTCCAACGCCGAGGTGGCGCCAGTGTTCCACAGCCAAGGGGGTAGATGTGAAATACATCATCGCAGCGATCAAGCCGTTCAAGCTGGAGGAGGTCCGCGAGGCGCTGACCGCCATCGGCGTCCGCGGCCTGATGGTGACCGAGGTGAAGGGCTTCGGCTCGCAATCCGGTCATACCGAAATCTACCGCGGCGCCGAATACGCCGTGAACTTCGTGCCCAAGGTCAAGCTGGAGATCGCAGTGAGCGACGGCTTGGCCGAACAGGTGGTCGATACGATCCAGCGGACCGCGCGCACCAACAAGATCGGCGATGGCAAGGTATTCGTGCTGGATCTGGAGCAGGCGGTGCGGGTGCGCACCGGCGAGATCAATGATGACGCGCTCTAAGCGGGGATTGACGGACATGAAACTGAGAAACGCCTTTCTTCTGGCGGCCACCGCGGCGATGACCCCGCTGGCTGCCTTCGCCCAGGAAACGACCGAGGCGGCCGACCCGCTGGCCGAGGTTGTCGCGGCGCTGGCCGCCAGCAATGCCGAAACGGTCTTCGTTCTGAACACCTTCCTTTTCGTCTTCAGTGGCGTTCTGGTGTTCTGGATGGCGGCGGGCTTCGCGATGCTCGAGGCCGGTTTCGTCCGGTCGAAGAACGTGACGATGCAGCTGACCAAGAACATCGGCCTCTTCTCCATCGCGGCGCTGCTTTACTATCTGATCGGTTTCAATCTGATGTATCCGGGTGATGGCTGGATGGTCGAAGGGTGGCTCGGGGCTTTTGCGCCGACGGTGCTGGAGGCCGTGGGTGTGACCGCGGATCTGGTCGAGGATATCGAGTATGCCTCGGTCGGGTCGGACTTCTTCTTTCAGCTGATGTTCTGCGCGGCTACGGCCTCGATCGTGTCGGGGGCGCTGGCGGAGCGGATCAAGCTCAACAGCTTCCTTGTCTTCGCGGCGGTGCTGACCGCGCTGATCTATCCGATCCAGGCCAGCTGGACCTGGGGCGAGGGCTTCCTGGATGAAGCCGGCTTCTCGGACTTCGCGGGCTCGACCATCGTGCATTCGGTGGGCGGATGGGCGGCGCTGGTGGGCGCGATCATCCTGGGGCCGCGGATCGGCAAGTATGCCAAGGATGGCCGCGTCACGCCGATCCCAGGGTCGAACCTGGCGCTGGCGACGCTGGGCACGTTCATCCTGTGGATGGGCTGGTTCGGCTTCAACGGCGGGTCGGAACTGGCGCTGGGCACGGCGGAGGCGGCGGCCAATGTCAGCCGGGTGCTGGCCAACACGAATGCGGCCGCGGCGTCCGGTGCCTTTGCCGCGCTGGTGCTGACGCAGCTGCTCTACAAGAAGGCGGATCTGACGCTGATCCTGAACGGCGCGCTGGGCGGGCTGGTGGCGATCACCGCCGAGCCGCTGACGCCGGGGCTGGGCATGGCCTCGCTGATCGGCGCGGTCGGCGGGATCATCGTGGTGCTGGCGGTGCCGATGCTCGACCGGATGAAGATCGACGACGTGGTCGGCGCGGTGCCGGTGCATCTGTTCGCCGGGATCTGGGGCACGATCGCGGTGGTGCTGACCAATGACGAGGCGAACCTGCTGACCCAGCTTTACGGGATCGTGGTGATCGGCGGCTTCGTCATCGTCACCTCGGCCATCGTCTGGCTGGTGATCAAGGCGACGATGGGCCTGCGCGTCGATGCCGAGGCCGAGGTGGTCGGTCTGGACAAGACCGAGCTTGGGATGGAGGCCTATCCAGACTTCGCGCCCGGCAGCTAATCCTCCCTGGTTGCCGGACGGACGCCCCGGGCTTGTGCCCGGGGCGTTTTTTCGTGGAGGCGTGTGCAGGATTGCGCACCTGGCGCGTCGCGCTGACAATGCGTCCATTGTTTGCGGAATGGGTACTGAAAATGAAAAAGACGAACGCGTTCATGCGCAAAAGTGGAATAACGAAACGAATCCGACGGCGCGGGGTTTCGAATGCGCCTTGTGGATGCGAGCGAGGGAGCCTACCACATATGGTGGTTCGAGAGACCTGGCCGGGTCATTTCCGGGCCACGGATGGCGGGCGTCGCTTCGGCATGCACGCGCTGGCCGCGCCGGCGCACGGGTGCGGCAAGGGCGCCGAGCCGGTTGAACGGTTGATCCGGAATCGAACAGGCGAGGGCAAAGGTGCCGCCGGAAGGCGACGGGGCGGTCAGCGCCGTCGGATGGTGTCGCCGGGCTGCAGCGTCGGGGTCAGTTCGATCCGGACGCCACCGATTACCCCATCCATCCCCTGCCCGGCGATGATCCGCGCGGCACGCTCGCCGATCTCGCGGCGGCAGGCGTCGATCGTGGCCAGCCGCTTGGGCAGCCCGTCGAGGAATTCCAGCCCGTTGAACCCGGCCAGCCCCAGCTTTTCGGGGATGTCGAGCCCCTGTTCCATGCACCAGATCAGCCCACCCGCGCCGATCATGTCGTTCGAGTAGTACAGGAAATCCAGATCGGGGACGCGCTTAAGGATCGTCTCGGTCATCTCGCGCCCTTTCTGGAGCGCGGAGCCGCCGGAATAGAATTCGGTCGCGGCCAGTTCCACCCCGTGTTCGGCCAACGTCTCGGTCAGGCCTTCCATCCGTTTGCGGGCGCGGTGGTCGTCGGGCATCTTGGTGCCGAGGAAGCCGATGCGGCGGTAGCCGGCCTTCACGATGGCCTCTGCCATGTGGCGTCCGGCGGCGCGGTGCGAGATGCCGACGACCGAATCGATCGCCTCGCCATCGGTATCCATGATCTCGACCACGGGGATACCGGCGCTTTCGAGCATGGCGCGGGCGGCGGGCGTGTGTTCCAGCCCGGCCAGGATCACGCCCGAGGGCCGCCAGGACAGCATCTCGTAGAGGACATTCTCCTCGCGCTCGGGTGAATAGTTGGTGACGCCGAAGACGGGTTGCAGGCCGGTGTCTTCAAGCGCGGCGGAAATCCCGCCCAGCACTTCGGGGAAGACCATGTTCGACAGCGACGGCACGATCACAGCCACCAGATTGACCCGCTGCGAGGCGAGCCCCCCGGCGATCTTGTTCGGCACATAGCCCAGCTCGCGCGCCGCGGTCAGGACCTTCTCGCGCGTGGCCGGCGAGACATCGTCGCGGTTTCTGAGCACGCGGCTCACGGTCATTTCGGAAACGCCGCACGCCTCCGATACATCGCGGAGCGTGAGGGGGCGGCGAATGTCGGGCTTGGTCATCTGGGGTCCGATCTGGCCGGGCGCGGGGCCCATGTTTCATTACTACCCTCAATGCGGTGGCTGTCAAAGCCCGTCTGCACTGCCCGGGCGCAGGCCGGGGACCAGCGGCAGCGCCAGCCGCGCGACGATCACCGCCAGCACGATACGCACCAGATGGTGGACGGTGACATAGACCGTGCTCATCTGCAGCGAGAGCGCGACCAGCGACATCTCGTTGATGCCGCCGGGCGCGAAGGCAAGGATCACCGCCGGGATCGGCTCGCCCACGGGGCCGGCGAAAAGCGCGGCGATCGCGGCGGCCAGGAGCAGCGCGGCGGCGACATAGACCGCGCTGAGACGCAGCGCCAGCCACAGCAGCCCGCCCCGGAAGCCCGCAAAGCGCGCGCCGAGCGAGGTGCCGACGACCCATTGCGTGAGCACGATGGACCAGTCGGGGGGGCTTGCCTGCGTGAGCCCGGCGATATGCGCTGCAGCACTCAGGACCAGCGGACCGGCCAGCACCGCCGCGGGCATCCTGAGCCGCGCCGCGCCCCACCAGCCGAAGACCGCGCAGCCCGCGAGCACGCCGAAATCCCACAGCGACATCGCCACATCCGATCCCGGCCGGACCAGACCCGAGCCGCTGCCCACCGCCTGATTGAAGGCCACGGCAAAGGCGATGGGAATGAGCACGATGCACAGGATCAGCCGCAGGAATTGCAGCACGATCAGCATCGGCATGTCGGCGCCGGCCTTCTCGCCCATGTCCAGCGCCTCGATGAAGCCGCCGGGCATGGCGGCGAAGAAGGCGGTCTTCGGCGCGATCCGGCCCATGCGGCGATAGACGAGATAGCCGACCAGATGCGCCATCGGCACGAAGGCCGCCAGCGCCACCAGCGACAGCCACCAGCGCGCGGCCTGACTGGCGAAATCGGGCGGGAAGGTGGCGCCGATGGCGATGCCGATGACCGGGATGAGCAGGTAGCGCCAGCCCTGCGGCACCGCGACCGGCGCGCCGAGAAGCCGGAAGCCACCCGCCGCCGCCACCGCGACCGTGACCAGCGATCCGATCAGCATCCCCAGCGGCAGGCCCGCGGCCAGCGCCAGCAGCCCGCCCACCGCCCCCAGCGCGAAGGTGGCGGCGATCCCGCGCGCGGCGAGCCCGCCGGTCAGACGTTCCCGCAGCCTCAAGCCCGCCTCACATCTGCCCGCCCGCGATTTCGATGCACTGGCCGTTGATGCT
>CAZKSE010000277.1:0-4709 GCA_964555305.1 uncultured Rhodobacter sp.
GCCGCGGCCGGGCTCATCTCCGCCACCAGGCGGCGCATGCAGGCATGGCGGAAGAGCGCCCCGGGGTTGTCGCCGCGCACGCCGGAACTCCCGACGATGCCGGTCCATTCCTCCCAGTGCTGGCCCGCCTTCTCCTCATTCTGCCAATCGGTGCCGAGCGCGCCCGCCCAGGACAGGACGAGCTGGCGGTGTCCCTGCTCGCCGCGCGTCATCGTCGCGATATGCTGGCGCCAGGCACGGATCTCGTCGACCGCCAGCGGGACGCGGCCCGAGCGCATTTCCGCGATCCATTCGTCATGAGCGACGATCGCCTCGGGGGGTGGTGTGCCGTTCCGCAGCGCACGATGCTGGGAGACCGACAGGGCCGGTGCGATTTCCTCGGCGGAGCCGTCTTTGGGGATCGCCGCGATTTCGGAGGTGCTCAGGCTTTGCATGCGATCCGCCGTCTGCACCGAGAAGAGATGCGTGCGGCCCTGGCGTGCGGACTGGATATAGAGACGTCCGACGCAATGATTGAGGCGTTCCGACTCCAGTCGCATCTGCTCGTGATCGCGCAGGGGCGTAACCACGAGGCCGTTGCTCGCGGTAAAGTCCTCGGCCAGGACCGGAAAGCCCGTGGTGCCGTAGCGGGCCCATCGCGCGTCATTCGCCTCGCGCTCGACATCGACCACACCGTCGATCGCCATCAGGGCCGGGATCCGCGAGACGTAGCGGCGCCCCATTCCGAGAAGCGATCCGGCAACCGATTTCGACTTTCCAAGAACGATCTCGCCTGCCGCGGCGAAGGCCGCGCGCATGTATTCAGGCGTCTGCGGCGGAATCGGTTGGTCGGTGGAGGCGATCGAGCGCAGCGCCAGCGGCATGATCACGGCGCGGCTGAAATCCTCCAGCGCTTCGAGCGCGTCGATCGTGCTGAGCGTCAGCGCTCGCCTGTCGAAGGCCTCGGGCTCGAAATCCGCAGCCCGCGCGAGCTGGCCCCGGAAGACCTCCCAGTTGCCCTTCGAGGCTTCCAGGATCTTCTCGGGCGGAATGTCGAGCGCATTGCTGATCGGCGCGGCGCAACCTGACAGGGTCGCGGCGAAGGCCGTCCAGTCGGCATCGGTCTGCGGGGCGCGATCGGGCGGCATTTTCGCAAGATGCAGCAGGCAGGTATCGAGCGTAACCGTGCCGCGCACGGCGGTGCGGCGCAGGCGGTTCACGCCAAGCGCATCCTCACCCCGGACCGCCTCACCCGCCTCGAAGAGCGGGCCGTCGGGCAGCGGCGCGCGCAGCTTGCCCAGCCGCTTGAGCGCCGCCTTGCCCAGCCCGGTGCGCTCTTGCAGCGCATCCGCGATCGGCTCCATCGCATCGGCGCGCCGGGCGATGCTCGGCGATTCCGCGATGAGGCCGGCCAGGATCGGATAGCTCGCCGCCGCCTGGGATCGAAGTTTGCCGAGTTCCGGATCGGTGGTCGCATACCAGGTCACGGCATGCGAGGTGGGCGGCGCGACGCAGGCCAAGGCATCCTTGGCGCGCGCCAGGTCGAGATCTTTCGGCACGCGGATCTCGGGGAAGACCTTCGCCGCGGATTCCGCGATCGTGCGCGCCGCGAAGCCGCTCACCGGCGCGCCGGTGGCGTAGCGCGGATGGCGCTTGGCGATCACCTCGCCCGTGCCGGCATTGGCAAGGCCGAGCATGCGCATGATATGGGCGTGCTCAGGCGTGATCGTGAGCTCGGCCAGCGCCTCACCCTTGCGCGCCCGCTTGGTTGACGTCGTGCCGAGAAAGCTCGCCCAGGCATCGGCCTGGGCCGCCATGCCCGCGGGCTCGGCGCCGCCGCCGGTGACCGCCTTCAACCCGCTGCCGCGAAAGAGCAGCCATTCGGCGCAGACCGAGACCTGCTCTTCGGAGAAGTTCCCGAAGTTCAGGCGCAGGGCTACCGGGCGGACAACGGGGATGCCGTTGCCCGTGGCGGTGCCGACATAGCCCGACATCCGGTCGCCGTCATGCGGCAGGGTGAGGATGGCGAAATGCTCACCGGCCGCGCCCGCGCAGAGAAAATGCCGGGTGCTGTCCTGGCCGGTGGCGATGGTCTGACGGATCTTCATGGCTACCTCACAGCTCGAAACGGATATTCGCAACATCGACCTCGGCGTCGCCCGGATAGGGCTCCGGGGCCTGACGGCGCTGGCCGGCGGCCCCACCCGCCGCCTCCGGCGCCTCCTCTTCCGGCGCGCCCTCCCCTTCCGGCTGCTCGGCATCCGGCTGCTCGGCGTCCGGCCCGTCCTCGCGGACATAGCCGTCGCGCACCCGGTTGATCATCGTCGTCGCCTCGTTGATCAGGCTGCGCATGTCGCCATTGGCGAGCATGCTCGCCTCGCCCAGAAGGCCGACGATCTCGAAGAGCCGCTCGCGCTCCACCTCGTCGGTGAGATCGAGCCGCAGCGGCCGGTGCTGGCCGTTGCGTGCCACTCGTGCCCGCACCTCGCTCTTCCTCGGCAGATCGTCGCCGTGGATCAGCTCGTGCAGGCCGCGTCGCTCGGCGAAGAAGTCGTAGTTCGACTTCCGCAAAGCAATGAAGTCGACGACGGCACGGCCCTGGCGGATGGTGATGATCCCATCCTCTTCGCCGCTGCGCTCGGCCTTGCGATCGCGATCCATCGAGATGTAGAGGCGCATCGACTGATTGGCTTCGGCACGCCCGGCAAGGAGCATGCGTGCAACCTCGACAGCCACATCGGCACTGGGCACCGGAACCGGGAGCTTCGACAGGTCCACCTTGTTGCGCGAGACCACGATCCCGCGATGCACGCGGGACTCGGTGTCGCGGTAGAGCGAAACCGTGCCGAGATTGTGCCGGCGCGCCTCCTGGATCGCCGACAGGATGTTGCCGGTGAGGATCTGCACCGGCAACTGCCGGGTCAGCAGCGCCTGCTGGTCGAAGGCGTTCATGAACCGCTCGTTCACACCCTCCGAGAGGCCGGGGCTGAAGATGATGCGCTCGGTCGGGATCTTGGAGATCCGCGACAGCGAGGTCACCTGCGGCGCAGCATCGCCGGCCGAAATCGTCCGCATCCGATAGGCGGCGGGCGTGTCGAACATCGCGGCATGGCGCGGCGGCTGGACGCCGATGATCACGCGCGTGATCTCGGCATGCTCGTCCCATTCGCCGGGGAAGCGGACCGCGACGCCGGGCCGGATGTTCTCGAGCAGCCATTGCAGGTCGGTCAGCTTCGTGTGGCGCTGCTGGAAGCGGCGGCCGGCCGCAACCGGATCGGCCAGCGCGTCTTCCATGCGCATGCCCTCGGGCAGGTAGGAGCGCAGCAGCATCGGCAGGCCCTGCGCCAGGCGCTCGGCCCAGGGCTGGAAGCCATCGGCGCCGTAGAGGCGCTGGCTGGCCTCGATTTCACTGATCAGCTTCTCCCCGGTCCAGGCTGCCTCGTTGAAGCGGTGGATGCCGGTCTGCATGTAGAGCGGCGAGGTGAAGGCCGATGTGTCGAGGTCGTCGCTCTCGCGCTCCTCGCCCTTGAAGAGGGCGCGGTCGCGGATATCGATCTCGCCGGTGAGCTGCTTTGGGCGCAGCGGGTTGGCGTTGCGCGAGCCAAGCTCCTCGATCAGCGCCTCGAACTCGACCACGATGCGCTGCACCAGCTCGTTCTGATCCTTCGCGGAAAGCGACAGCGAGCGCGACAGCACCTTGTTGGCCAGCGAGTCGACCGC
This sequence comes from uncultured Rhodobacter sp., assembly GCA_964555305.1. Lineage (GTDB taxonomy): Bacteria > Pseudomonadota > Alphaproteobacteria > Rhodobacterales > Rhodobacteraceae > Pararhodobacter. Next base: position 3,700 of record CAZKSE010000277.1, read on the forward strand.
CTTGGTTTCGCCGACACCGTCGTCGGCGCCGTCATTCGCGGCCGCCTGGTCGGCGTCGCGGTTCTCCTCGGCGAATTCCGGGAAGCCCAGGCGCCGGGCCATGGACGGCATCGACAGAAGCACGTTGCGCGTCGCCTCGTCGCCGACCTTGTTGAGCAGGTCGGGCACATCGTCGAGCAGCATCGGGTGGGAACGGTTGCCGTCGACGCTGGCGCCGAGCATGCGCAGCTTGTTGTTGCGCTGCTGCATGATCCGCATCTCCGGCGTGAGGCCGGTGACCACCGACTTCACGCGCGGACGCGCCACTTGGCCATAACGGTTTCCGCGGCCCAGACCCTGGATATACTTGATCGGATCGAGCGGCGGCTCGAATTCGAGCATGGTGCGCGGACGCTGGTCGCGGACATTCGGGGCGGCGTGGTAGGAGCCGCCCGTGGCGCCGGCGCCGTTGTAGATCAGAACGTCGAGCGTTCCGTCATTGAACCCGTCGATCGTCTGGGTGCGGTCGCGGCCCTGGCGGCGCTGGATCATCCCGTCGCGGTAGCACAGCGTCCGCCCGGAAATCTCGCCCACGGCATAACCATGTGCCTCGAGGCGCTCCATCAGCGCATCGATCGGCGACACCGGCAGGTCCTCGGGTAGCGCGTTGATCGCATCGCGGACGCGCTCGAAGCTCTCCATGACATCCGGGTAGAGGATGCGCGCATCCTCCTTCTCGCCGTCGACCTTGACCTTGTAGACCGACTCGTGGATGCGGTGGACCTGGTCGCGGAAGGTGAGGTTCTGGCTGCCGGCCATCAGCTCCTCGCTGACCTTGCCATCCTCGTCGCGGCAGAACTCCTTCAGGAGCGCCTCGCTCGTCGAATGGAAGGTGATGAGCGGCTTGCGGCCCTCCTGGATTTCCTCGATCGTCACATCGACCAGCTGGTCGATGCGGATCGCGTTCATCGCCAGGCGGGCGATCATCGACAGCGGCGCGCCGATGCCGATCGAATACTGGTTCATCTCGT
>CAZKSE010000278.1:0-4636 GCA_964555305.1 uncultured Rhodobacter sp.
ACTATAGCAGCGGAGGGGTTGGATCCATCAGGCAACGACGGGCTGCTGCCGGCCAGGAGCGGAAATTCAGTCTTGCCAAATAGCTGTCACTTGAACGGCGGGTGCGCTCTAAAACCTGCCGGTTGTGCTATTTCAGCACCTCGGCCAGAGCGGCTGTACAACCGGGGCCGAATTTGCGGCAGGTGTTCGCCGGTCAACAGACCTTGAATCCAGCGTGGCTGCGAAGGTCCGCTTCCCGATTCGGCGAACTCACACACCCGACCCATACTTGTCAGTCGACATCCCGAAAAGCGGACGTAACGACATAAGTGTCGCATCCCTGACGATCATATCAGCATCCGTAGCTGGAAATTAGCCGCAGCACGCGACGTTCTGGCTACACTTCTGACATCGCTCGGAGTCAGCAAACCATGATCGTTCGCCTGCACAAACAAGCTCGCACCACACCCGCCATTCGCGCGGAAATTCAGGCCGCCACTGGCACCAATGTCGAATTGGCCGCACGTTATAACGTCAGTGTCTTGACCATCGCCAAGTGGCGCAAGCGCGATAGCGTGGAAGATCGTTCACATACCGCTCATCGTCTGCAAACCACGCTACTGCCGGCCCAGGAACAGATTGCGGTGGAATTGCGCAAGACGCTCAAGCTGGGGCTGGATGATTTGCTAGTGGTAGTACGCGAGTTTCTCAATCCTCATGTCTCCCGCTCCGGGCTGGATCGCTGCCTGCGGCGCCATGGCGTCGGCAATCTGCGTGATCTGGAACCGACTGCCAGTAGCGATAAACCGCAGCCCAAGTCGTTTAAATCCTACGAACCGGGTTATGTGCACATCGACGTCAAATATCTGCCGCAGATGCCGGATGAAAGCCAGCGGCGTTACCTGTTTGTTGCCATTGATCGTGCTACCCGCTGGGTATTCGTGCAGATTCGCCCGTACAAAACCGCAGCAGCGGCGCAAGCTTTTCTAACAGCATTGAGCAAAGCTGCACCGTTCAAGCTGCGCACGCTGTTGACTGATAACGGCAGCGAGTTTACCGATCGCTTGTTCAACAAACAGAAGCAGGCCAGCGGCGAGCATGAGTTTGATCGACTCTGTGCCGCACTGGGCATCGAACACCGCCTGACCAAGCCACGTCACCCGCAAACCAACGGCATGGTCGAACGCTTCAACGGCCGGATCGCAGATGTGTTGGCGACGAATCGTTTCCAGTCCGGCGAAGACTTGAGCCGCACCATCGAACGCTATGTCTGGCTCTACAATCAGCATTTACCGCAACTTGCGCTTGAGCATCAGACACCGCTGCAGGCCATGAAAAAATGGCAAAAAGAAAAACCGGAATTATTCGTAAAACGGGTTAGCAATCGTCCGGGACTGGACACATAAGCTGCCTTAATGCCAGATAATGTTGAATCCCTCTTCTTTGTCTGGCGCCACGAAGTAACTCGTAATTAGGTCAAATTGGGCATCATCCACAACGAAGGCGTGAGAGCGGGCCGCATTTCTCGCACGTAGGCGTACGAGGCACTCATCATCAGGAACGTCAAGGAAGTGCAGCACAAGCTCCGACTGGATGCCTGTGAGAAGGCTCTTCATCCATGTTCGGTTCGTGATGGTGTTAGCTGGAAAATCCAAGACGACTGACACCCCTATTCGAAGTAACGCGGTTACATGTGGCCCTATAGCGTTGCGCAACCTGACGGTGCAACGAACATAATCGTCCACGGTATTGATTTCGCCAGGAAACAGATGTTCGAGCCAGTCGTCTTCGCCAATTATCACTGTGCGCGGCGTACCGGCGAGTTCTTTGGCAAGTGTTGATTTGCCGGAGGCAATTTTTCCGCATAGCAGGTGAAGTGTAGGCCATGTCTCTTGCATTTCATGCCGCTCCGAGCAGGTCTGTTCCATATAAATTGTCGACGACGCAAAGCCATTTGCCATCCGACTCTTTGTGGAATACATAGGTGGCACGTCGAGTGATGCGCGACGGCACTCCGGCCGATTCTATCGTTTCCAAGATAGTATCCATGATTACTAGCGCCGTGTTGCCTGCAGCGCTTCTTTTACCAGCGTCTTCATCAAGTCGCGCTCACCCGCCACCAACGCTTCCACAGACGACAACTTCGATTTACCCTTCCTCGTGGTCATGGTTTGCCCTCCTCGGGTTCAAGGTCGATCTCGCTAATCAACCTCATACCATGACCACCCTGCACCTTTCCAGCACAGGGGCATTTGCACACAAGTCAGCACACTACCCTGAAGAGGGTTCGGCTTGCCATAGCAAATCCTGATTAGAAACGTGCCTCAGCATGCGACCTGACCGCCTTTTCCTTGATGGGCTTTGCTCTCACGACGTCGACGATGAGACTTGCGACCAGACCCCGCAGATCGAAGCGGCGGTTGAACCTGTAGGCGAAGCCAGCAAGGTAGTGCTCGGCGTACTTGCGGTAGTTCAGGGCATGGAAGGCTCCGGCCAACGTGGTCTTGAGATTGCCAAGCACGGTGTTGACCCACTTGAAGCTGGGCAGGTCGCGCGGCTTGAGGGAGCCGACCACCATCGGGAGGTGAAGGCAACCGGCATCGGCCACCGCACTGAAGCAGGCCAAACCATCGCTGTGCACGCTGGTGCCCGGTGCCAGATTGGACTTGGCCCACTTGCTGATCGCTTCGGATGTGAACCCTCTGACCACATTGAGCTTGATGAAAATCGGATGCCCGTGATCATTGACCGAGACCGCCGCGACAAAGGGAACCTTGTTCTCGGAGCCGCGACCGACTTTGCCGCCTGTACGCTCGCCTCCGAGGTAAGCGTCATCAAGCTGCACCGTGCCGCTGAGTTGGTGGGTGGCGTCTTGCGCGGCCATGGCCCGGTTGATCTTCTGATGCAACAGCCAGGCCGTGGGGTAACTCACACCAAGCTGACGCTTGAGCGCCAGGGCCGACAGCCCTGTCTTAGCCTGACTGATGAGGTAGATGGCCAAGAACCAGGTCGTCAGGGGCAGTTTGGTGTGCGCCATGAGACTGCCTGCGGTCAGGGAGGTCTGATGCCGACAGCCATTGCACTGGAAGAGCTTGCGGGCGCCGTGGCCGACCACATAGTGATCACTGCTGGCGCAGCGCGGACAGCGAAATCCATCAGGCCAGCGCGCGGCCTTGATCGCTTCGGCGCACTGTGCCTCAGTGCCGAATCTACGAAGGAATTCCGGAATCGACATGCCGTGCTGGAACTGGATCTGGTTGAAGGCCATGATGCTCACCCCACTGTAAGAGGACTCCAGATTAGTGGGTCACAAGCTCATGGGTTGAGCCTCGCTGAGGCAGGTTTCTAATCAGGTAGCAAATTGAGATAGTGTCGCCCAAGCGGCTTGAACAGTACAAGCATCTCTGTTATCATATTTTTATGAAAATCGTGCTCAAGACCCCTCCAGTCATTATTACCACCATTCCAAAAATGGTGGGTTAGCGCTTAATTTTTCATTGCACCCGCCAAGAGGCGGGTTTTTTATGTCCGTCTCCTAGTATTTACCCAACCAAGGAGATTGACATGGAACACCAACAGATCAAACAGGCCATCGAGGCTGCTGACAAAGCGATCACCGGAGAAGACTTCGACGCGTTAATGGCGTTCTATGCGGATGACGCCGCCCTTGTCATCAAGCCAGGTTTGATCGTAAGGGGCAAGGAACACATCCATAAGGCCTTCATCGCCATTGCTGAGCATTTCGGTCACAACCTTGTTGTAAAGCAAGGGGAAATGCAGGTCGTTCAGGGGGGCAACACGGCGCTGGTCATCATGGAGACCATCCTGGAAACGATAGATCCGACCGGACTGCTGTCGCGCATCACTCGACGCGCCACCTACGTATTCCGCGAAGAACCGAATGGCGCATGGCTCTGCGTCATCGACAATTCCTATGGAACGGATCTACTCGGTGCGATGTGATACGCACCAGAGACAGCTTCCCCGTCTCCTGTCGTACGGAAACCAACCATTGCGCAGGAGGTCGCTACAGTGCCGTTTGTAGCGATCATCGGCAAAGGCCATTTCTGCACAAGTTGCGAGAAAAAAATGAAATCCCCCCACATCGACGGGTTGAAGGCACAGGTTGCGCTCGACGTCGACTCCTCCCAAGACTATTTCAAGCATTGAGCAAAGACCATGGCTGACTACAAGAAAACGCTGAACCTTACCGATACCCCCTTTCCGATGCGCGGCGACCTGGCCAAACGCGAACCGCAGTGGGTCGCCGCTTGGCTGGAGAAGAGGCTTTACGAACAGATCCGCGAGACCTGCCAAGGCCGTCCTCGCTTCGTCCTTCACGATGGCCCCCCCTACGCCAACGGCGACATCCACCTCGGCCACGCGGTAAACAAGATCCTCAAGGACATCATCATCCGCTCGAAGACGCTGGCCGGTTTTGACGCGCCTTACGTCCCAGGCTGGGACTGTCACGGCCTGCCGATCGAGCACCAGATCGAGAAACTGCACGGCAAGCACATCGCCGGCGACAAGGTGCGCAAGCTCTGCCGCGACTTCGCCGGCGAGCAGGTCGAACGACAGAAGAAGGACTTCATCCGCTTGGGCGTTCTCGGCGAATGGGGCAACCCCTACCTGACGATGGCGTTCAAGACCGAGG
>CAZKSE010000279.1:0-4559 GCA_964555305.1 uncultured Rhodobacter sp.
AACTCACCCTGGGGCGTTTCGCAGGCGGCAAGAAGTAGGATGGCCGCAGCCCCGGCCAGAAGTGGTTTGACGGTCATGATCCCGGTCCTCCGAATCGACTAGAACGCGCAAATTCACGGCTGGTTTACCTGCTGGCGACAGCGCCGAACAGTCCCCGAGCCAAACGCGGATGTAACGAATGACTGATGGAACCGGTTCCATTCATCGACAGAATTCATGAATTGATAGATTCAGTTCATGAATCCGGCTGAACGCTCTGCGCATCCCGCCGCGCGGCCTCCCAGGCGAGCATGGCGCGCTTGACGGGCAGGCCCCAATGATAGCCGCCAAGCCCGCCGGACTTGGCGATGGCCCGGTGGCAGGGGATCAGGAAGCTGACCGGGTTGCGCCCGACCGCGGTGCCGACGGCGCGCACCGCGCGGGGGTTGCCGACTGCGGCGGCCAGTTCCGAATAGGTGGTGACATGGCCCGGCGGAATGGTCAGCAGTGCCTCCCAGACCTTGATCTGGAACGGCGCGCCGATCAGGTGCAGCGCGGCCTCGTCCCGGCTCGCGGGGGCGCTGAAGGCGGCCTCCACCCAGTCGCGCAGGGCGTCGGGGCTTTCGGTGAAACGGGCGCGGGGCCAGCGGCGGGCCAGATCGTCGAAGGCGGCCTCGGCGCCCATCTCGGCGGCGAAGCCCAGCCCGCAGAGCCCGCGCGCCGTGCCCATCGCGATGGCCGGGCCGAAGGGGGTGTCGAACCAGCCCCATGAAATCTCCAGCCCCTCGCCGCCGCGGGCGTATTCGCCGGGGGTCATCGCCTCCCAGCGCAGGAAAAGGTCGTGGAGCCGCCCGGGACCCGAAAGCCCCGCACCCATCGCGGCCTCGAGGACGGTGAAGCGTTCGGCCAGCAACTGGCGGGCATGACCCAGCGCCAGGTATTGCTGATACCGTTTGGGCGAGACGCCGACCCACTGGCTGAAGACGCGCTGGAAATGCGCGGCGCTCATGCCCAGCCGCGCGGCCAGGTCCGGCAGCGCCAGCCGCTCGCCGCCGGCGGCATCGAGCTCGGCAATGGCGCGGGCGATGACGCGGTAATGATAGGCCTTCGCGGCATCATCGGGAAGATCGGTGATCGTATCGGACATGGCCGGGGCCTTTGACAGGGCAACGAGGGATGGCAGACGCGATCCTAGCGTCACAACGCCGGCGCCGCGACCCGGAAGCTGCGCATCCGCTCTGGACCTTTCGCGCGCGGCTGGGCAACCTGCGTTCAGGTCGGTCCCGGTGCCATGCGTCTCCTTGTCTCTTTCGCCGCGCTTTTCGCTTCGGTCGTTCTGCTGCAGCTGGGGCTGGGCGGTGTGGCGCCGCTTGATGCGCTCTCGGGCTCGGTGCTGGGCTTCTCGGCCGGCGAGATCGGGATGCTCGGCTCGGCGCATTTCGTGGGCTTCTTCGTCGGTTGCTGGTGGGCGCCGCGGCTCATGGGCGAGGTCGGGCATTCCCGTGCCTTCGCCGCCCTGATCGCCGCCGGCACGATCGGCATCCTGGCGCATATGATGCTGGCCAACCCCTGGGCCTGGGCGGTGATGCGCATGGCCATCGGCATGGCCGTCGCCGGCTGCTACACGATCATCGAGGCCTGGTTGCAGGCCAAGGTCACCAACGCCACCCGCGGCCGGGCGATGGGCGTCTACCGGGTGGTGGACATCGTGGGCTCGCTCGGCGCGCAGCTTCTGATCGCGGTGCTGGAGCCGGCGGCTTACCTGTCCTACAACCTCCTGGCGCTTCTGTGCTGCGCGGCGCTGTTCCCCCTTGTCCTGACCCGCGCCGAGGCGCCGGAGACCGGCGCCGCCCCGCGCCTGCGACCGGGCATGGCCTGGCGGCATTCGCCGCTGGCGGCGGCCGGGGTCATAGTCTCGGGGATCACGGGGGCGGCGTTTCGCATGGTCGGGCCGCTTTACGGCCTCGCCGTGGGGCTGGCGGCGGACCGGATCGCGCTGTTCCTCGCAGCCTACGTTCTGGGCGGCGCGATTGCACAATATCCCATCGGCTGGCTGGCGGACAAGTTCGACCGCCGCTGGGTGCTGGTGTGGCTCTCGGTTGCGTCGATCCTGGCCTGCGGGCTGACGGTGCTGGGCGCGGGCGGCGGCGTGGTGGCGATCTTCCTGGCGGCGGGGTTCTTCGGCTTCACCACCTTCCCGATCTATTCGGTTTCGGCCGCGCATGCCCATGACTTCGCCGAACAGACCGAGCGGGTGGAGCTGTCGGCAGCGCTGATGTTCCTCTATGCGGTCGGCGCCATCGCGAGCCCAGTGATCGCCTCGGTGCTGATCGACCGCTTCGGGCCGGCCGGGATGTTCGGCTTCATCGGACTGGCGCATGCGCTGCTGGTGGTCTTCGGCCTGATCCGGATGCGCGCGCCGCCCGCGCCGGGACCGAAGACGCGCTATGTCTATGTGCCGCGCACCTCGTTCCTGATCGGCCGGCTGCTGCGCCGCCCACCGCGGGAATGAGGCTGCGGCGGCATCACGCGCGGCCTTGATTCGGTCACCCCTGGATGCCCGGCCGCGCCCGGCCCGCGGCGGTGCCGCGAAAACGGGCAGATCCCGCCGGCGTTTTTGCGGCCTGCAAACCGGGGTTCGGCGCAGGGGGGTTGCACCTTTCTGAACGAGTGTGCCACTTGGCGGTGTGAGCAAGCAACTCGATTACCACAGGATCCACGAGATCTTTCGCCGCTTCCACGCGGAGGAGCCCGAACCCAACGGCGAGCTGGAGCATGTCAACGCCTTCACGCTGCTGGTTGCGGTGGCGCTGTCGGCGCAGGCGACCGATGTGGGTGTGAACAAGGCCACGCGGGCGCTGTTCCAGATCGCCGACACGCCCGAGAAGATGCTGGCGCTGGGCGAGGAAGGGCTGGTCGAGCATATCCGCACCATCGGCCTTTACCGCAACAAGGCGAAGAACGTCATGCGCCTGTGCCGGATCCTCGTCGACGAATACGGCGGGCGGGTGCCGTCCTCTCGCGCGGCGCTGCAGGCGCTGCCGGGGGTGGGGCGGAAGACCGCCAACGTGGTGCTGAACATGTGGTGGGGGCATCCGGCCCAGGCGGTGGACACGCATATCTTCCGCGTCGGCAACCGCACCGGCATCTGCCCGGGCCGCACCCCCGACGCCGTCGAACGCGCGATCGAGGACAACGTGCCCGTGGAGTTCCAGCGCCACGCGCATCACTGGCTGATCCTGCACGGGCGCTACATCTGCAAGGCGCGCAAGCCCAACTGTCCTGCCTGCCTGATCCGCGATCTCTGCCCCTTTGAGGAGAAGACCCTGTGAAGAAGTATCATGTGGCCGGGATCGGCAATGCCATCGTCGATGTCATCTCGACCGTCGATGACCATTTCCTGGACCATATGGGTATCCGCAAGGGGATCATGCAGCTGATCGAGCGCGAGCGGGCCGAGGCGCTTTTCGGCGCGATGAAGGACCGAGCGCAGGCCTCGGGCGGATCGGTGTCGAACACGATTGCCGGGATCGGCGCGCTGGGGCTTTCGACGGCGCTGGTCGGGCGGGTGCGCGACGACGCGCTGGGCCGCTTCTATGCCGAGGACACGGCGCGCGCGGGCACCGATTTCGTCAACGCGCCGGTGGCGGGCGGCGACCTGCCGACCTCGCGGTCGATGATCTTCGTGACGCCCGATGGCGAGCGGTCGATGAACACCTATCTCGGCATCTCCGCCGACCTGGGGCCCGAGGATGTCGACGCGGCGGTGATGGCCGACAGCGCGGTGGTTTTCCTGGAAGGCTACCTGTTTGACAAGCCGAAGGGGAAAGAGGCGTTCCTGAAAGCCGCGCGGGCCTGCCGGGGTGCCGGCGGGCGCGTCGGCATCGCGCTGTCGGATCCGTTCTGCGTCGATCGTCACCGTGCTGATTTCCGCCGCCTGGTCGCCGAGGAGATGGATTTCGTTCTGGGCAACCAGCAGGAATGGGTGTCGCTCTACCAGGCAAACGACCTCGACGAGGCGATGGGACAGGCGGCACGCGACTGCGAGATGGTGATCTGCACGCGCTCGGGCGAGCCGGTTCTGGCGATCCACGACGGCCACCGGGTGACGGCGCCGGTCACGCGCGTGACGCCGGTGGATGCGACGGGGGCGGGCGACCAGTTCGCGGCCGGGTTCCTCTATGGGCTGGCGACCGACCGTTCGCTGGAGACGAGCGCGCGGATGGGCTGCATCGCGGCGTCGGAGGTGATCGGCCATCTGGGCGCGCGGCCGAAGGCGAACGTGCTGGCGATGTTCCGGGCCGAAAAGCTGATCTGATGCCCGCGCCGGGGCGAGCGGGTGACGGGGGTGCTCCCGCCCCTCGTCAGGCTGTGCTGCGCACAACCCTCCTCGCGTTGGGCCGGGCGCCGCGCGCGTGCCGCGCGCGGCGAGTGGGCCGGGCCGCTGGCCCAGTGCCCTTGGTCCCCGGATAGCCGAGCCCCGAGCCCGGCGCTGCCATACGTCTGCCATACGCTTGCCATACGTCTGCCATACGCTTGCCATACGCTTGCCATACGTCTGCCATACGCTTGCCATACGC
>CAZKSE010000280.1:0-4531 GCA_964555305.1 uncultured Rhodobacter sp.
ATACCAATCAATCCCGCGCCTTCGTGCTCTCGACCGCTCCGGCGCCGATGGCTTCGTCCATTTCATCCAGCGATACCGGCGCTTGATCCGACCGGGAAAGCATGCCCTCAAGATCCCGCACGGACCGGGCCTTCAGCATGCGAACCTCGCCGTTGAGAATGATGTATCGCACGCGGTCTCCGCTGGCCACGCCTAGGGCGGCCCGCACATCTCGAGGAAGGGTGGTCTGCCCTTTCACCGTTACCGTCGATTCGTGCATGAAAGATTGCCTTGCATTTTTATAGTTCTCCTTACTAATAGCATATAGGTAAGGCGCTTTTCAAGCGGGCGACCTTCTCTCCCCAGGAAAGGAAGATCAAAGGACTGCGCGCCGCGCCCGCGCCCCACCGCGCCGGCGGCGTGCAGCGACCACGAAGGGCAGCGGCGCGATGGCGCCCGTTGACGCCTCCACGAGATCGCAGAAGGCCGCCACCGCCGGCGATCGGCCGGCGAAGGGCAACGCCGCCGCATGGGCGAGCAGCGCCTCGTTGCGATAATCGGCCATGGCCGGCAAGCCGCCCAGCCATTGCAGGTAGCCGAGCTGGCCCAGTTCACGCGCCCGTTCAGGCGGCATCGGTCCGAGGTCGAGCTGGGAAATCGTCAGGTCCAGGATCATCGCGCCCTCCGCGCAAAAGAGCGGGGGCGGCGGAAAACGGCGCTGTCATCGGTCCCTTGCGGTCCATCTCGGCCTCCGTTCCGGGCCCCTCGCCCGGTTGGGGTGACTGCGGCGCGTCATCGCGCCGGAGATGGCAGGTCTCCTGGCTCGCGGGTCTTCGCTCCTCCGGGCCTTCCCGGGCCGATCTGGGCCCAGTGGCATGTCCGGTTTCGCTCGCCGCTCACAGTTGCGGGGGCAGCCGCGGTGTCGCACCGCGTTCCCTTTTCAGTCGGCCCCGAGAGGCCGACAACCATCGCGTGCAGTGTCGCATCTTGCTGCGACAAGGTCCATCACGGATGCCGGATCGGATCGCTTTTTCGGTGGATATCCGGTGAGGCGCCTCAGGATCAATCCGCGCCCGGCTCCAGCTCGTCCCAGTAGAGATTGCGGGGCAGCGTATCCGAACGCGCCTGCACTTCCTCGAGCGTCACCGGCCGATAATCCCACAGGTCGACCCCCACATTCACGCAGCCGCGGCAACCCGCCCAGTTGTCATGGACATGGCCGAAGAGCTGCAGCGCGCCATGGCGCGAGCCCGGCCAGGTCATCAGCGGGTAGTGGCAGAGCGTGACCCGGCGCTTCTCGTCCTTGATCTCGATGAGCGTATTGACCGAGGTCCAGTTCAACTCCCTGACCCAGAGCTTGTCGTGGTTGCCCGCGATGAGGTGCTTGCGCCCCGGGATCCGCTTGAAGAGCTGTGTGACACGTTCCTTGTCGGCGCCCCGGACCATCGCCAGGTCGCCGACGATCCAGAGGTCGTCCTTCTGGGTCACGACCTTGCGGATCTTGTCGATCAGCGCCTCGTTCATCTCCTCGAGCGAGGCGAAGGGGCGGTTGCACATGTCGATGATGTTCGCATGGCCGAGATGGAGATCGGCGGTGTAGTAATGTGCCACTGTTTACGTTCCGGATTTTCGTTTCTTGTTTTCTGCTCGCCCTATATGGTGAGTGTAATCCAGTTCGCAACACAATGGCTAGATATTTTTTCGCACGACTTGCCTGAGCGGCCCGATCTGCCCCGATTAGGGCGTCGGCTGGGCTTCGTCATCTTCCTCATGCATCTCGAGCATGCGCTGCAGGGAGCGCAGGTGCATGCCGGAGAAAATGCCCTCGAGGCCGCCCGGGCGCTCGCTCTCCAGTAAGTCGAGGTTCTCGCGCAAGAAGGTCACGACCGCCTTCCGGCAGGCGCGCGCATAGTCGTCTTCGTCGAATCCCGTCGGCGCCGGCGGCGCGCTGTCGAAATCGGGCAGGTCGATGCCCATGAGCCTGGCTTTCAGCCAGGTCCGGCGCGCGTATCGGTTCGACTTGGCATCGCCCGCCGACGGCCGGGTATAGCCTTCGGCGATCAAGTCGAGGCTAGACGGGCTGAGGGGCTCGCGGAAGGCGCCAAGCCGCACGATCGGCTCGAAGACGCTCTGAAATCCCTTGCAGCGCCGGCAGATCGCACCGCCATTCGTGTATTTCCCGCGCGACCACAGGTGATCGCAGGCCGCAGAGCGTTGATACTCTTCGAAGGCGTTCGCCTCGGCATCGGCAATGGTCGGTCCCTCGCCGCGGATGAAGCCCCCGGCCTTCGGAAACGCCTCGAAGAAGGCGGTGTTGTAGCTGCCGCCCGGCTTGTCGGAGAGAACGACGCCCCGCCCTCCCCACTGGACGTGGCAGTCTTCCGGCCAGGTGTCGAGCGGCCTGTGGTCGCTGTCCTTCCACTTGTGCTGCGAAGCGACGATGGGCATTTTTCCCTCCGGGTCAAAGCGGCGATTTCTTTTCAAGCCTCAGGGCTCTTTCGACCCCGGAATCTACCCTTTTTTCATTTTTTCGCAATGCAACCACGTTGTAGATTTGTGCGAAAAACTGGTGGCGCAGCGAAGTCGAACATGCGATCATGTCGGAAATTCCCTCGCCCCATACCGATGCCTGGAGGTTCGCCATGGCCGCTTTGTTCCGCAAGGTTGGAGATCACGATCGCCGCAAGGCGGCGGAGACCATCGACGGCTTCATGGCCGCCTTCGACGGCAAGACGCGGATCGACCAGGCGATCAACGACCTCGTGGCCGGGCTGCGCGACGCGACGCTCGACCGTGATTGCGATGGCGATCTCGATCTGCAGGTTATCGTCCTGAATGGACGACACTTCACCGAGGAGATCATTGATTGGCCATATGCCAGGGGCACGGACGAGGCAGCCCTCGAAACGGAAATCGAGGAGACCCGCTCCACCTTCAGCATCCGGCAACGTCACCTGGCAGACGTCCTGCAACATATCGGACATACCGTGAAGCTCGCGGACCCGACCGTGGAGCGCTCGATCCCCGAGCCGGCCAAGATGCCGGACTCGGCGCCGGCCGGGCTGCGCGAGAGGATCGAGGCGCTGGTCGCCGAGCAGCACGCGCGCGGTGTGCGGACCGATGATGGCGATGGCTGGCCGCAGCCGCATCCGAGCAACGTCAAGTTCCTGCGCGACGTCTTCTCGGCAACCCGGGACGCGATTCTCGCCGCCGCGGATCTCGCGCCCCACTTTTCCCGCCGATCTCTGCAGCAGGTCCTGGTGATCTGGCCGCGCCTGGCTCCGGGTGAACCGAAGCCCGGCCGCGCCGAGATGCTGATGGCCAACGCGGCTTTCCGGCAGGTCGCGAACGCACTGGCCCGGCAGGCCGAGCACCTGGATAACCTCTGCTCGCTGAAAGAGACGATGCGCCGCAACCGCGAGGAACGGGAGAGGATCGAAGCCGAGAAGGACGCGATCCGCGCCGAGCTCGCGCAGATCCCGGGCCTGACCAATGGGCTGAGCGAACCCGCCGCCAGCCGGGTGCGGGTCTGGCTGGACAAGGGCAAACCCTTTTCCGTGACCCCGTCGCGCGTCGTGACCTCGCCGGGCGCTGCTGCGGCGCGCGAGATCCGGGACTGGCTCGGCGAGGAACATGCCGACGCGGCCCGGGCGGCCCTCTACGGGATTGGCGAAAAGGGGCTCGACGGCATGCGCCAGCTGGCGACGCGGATGCGGGAGCTCGCCCCGGAGCCGCGGCCAGAACCCTGATGCGGCGCGGATGATGCACAACCGATCCCCGGGGTGATACTGTCCCCTTGCCGGAGCCATGATCAGAAGAACGACATGCAGGTCAAGTCTTTCATCGAGCCCATCGAGGGTGGTTTCCGGGTCACAATCCGGAGCAAGAAGAAGCGCAACCCGAAAAGTCGGCGCGAGCTCATCGTCCAGGATGGCTTCGCAAGCCAGGGGGCCGCCGCTTCCTGGGCGGAGCGCTGGATTGCGAACTACCGCCGCGAGCAGAAGGCGAAGCGCTCTGCGGCACGACGTGAGAGCAAGATCCCGAGGGCGATGGCGAAGCTGAACCGATTGAGGTCCGACGGCTTCGGGGAGGAAGCCGCCGTCTGGGTGTCCAGCCTGGAGATGGAAACGAAGACGCAGGTCCTCGCCGCGCTGACGCTTCCCGAGCGGCGGACCTTCGATCTGTGGCAGAAAGAGAAAACCGAGCGATACGCAGCGAAACAGGCCCGGGAAGCGAAATTGACCAGGGAGTCGGAGGCGAGAGCGGCGGTCGAGCGGGCGGCTCATCGCGAGAAGAAGAAAGGCTTGGCGAGGCTCGCTTCCGGGGATCGCGTTCTTCAGGGCGCCCGGAGCGAGCATTCTCTCACCGAGCTGCGTGGCCTCGGCTTCACGCCGGCGGAGATCCGGGCTGTCTCCGAATGGCGCAGGGGCGCGCTGTCGCTGACGCAGGCAGCCGAACATCTGGGCGTTCCCCGCGGCAGGCTCGATCGTTGGGAGCGGGAGGGCGTGGTTGCGGCGTCGTTTCACCGCAGGAGCCACATCACCGGCAAGGG
>CAZKSE010000281.1:0-4462 GCA_964555305.1 uncultured Rhodobacter sp.
AGAGAAGGCGCGCGGGATCACGATCTCGACGGCGCATGTGGAATACGAGACCGACGCGCGGCACTACGCGCATGTCGACTGCCCGGGCCACGCCGACTACGTGAAGAACATGATCACGGGTGCGGCGCAGATGGACGGCGCGATCCTGGTGGTGAACGCCGCCGACGGCCCGATGCCGCAGACGCGCGAGCACATCCTGCTCGGCCGCCAGGTGGGTATCCCCTACATGGTCGTCTACATGAACAAGGTCGACCAGGTCGATGACGAGGAGCTTCTCGAGCTCGTCGAGATGGAGATCCGCGAACTGCTGAGCTCCTACGATTATCCGGGCGACGACATTCCGATCATCAAGGGCTCGGCGCTGGCGGCGATGGAGGGGCGTGACCCCGAGATCGGCGAGAATTCGATCCGCGAACTGCTGAAGGCGGTGGACGAGTATATCCCCACGCCGGAGCGCGCCGTGGACCTGCCGTTCCTGATGCCGATCGAGGACGTCTTCTCGATCTCGGGCCGCGGCACGGTGGTGACCGGCCGCGTCGAGCGCGGCGTGATCAACGTCGGCGACGAGGTCGAGATCGTCGGCATCCGTCCGACCAAGAAGTCGGTCTGCACCGGGGTCGAGATGTTCCGCAAGCTCTTGGATCGCGGCGAGGCGGGTGACAACATCGGCGCGCTCTTGCGCGGGATCGACCGCGAGGGCGTGGAGCGGGGCCAGGTGCTCTGCAAGCCGGGCTCGGTCAAGCCGCACACCAAGTTCGAGGCCGAAGCCTACATCCTCACCAAGGAGGAAGGCGGCCGCCACACGCCGTTCTTCGCCAACTACCGGCCGCAGTTCTACTTCCGCACGACGGACGTGACCGGCACGGTGAAGCTGCCCGAGGGCACCGAGATGGTGATGCCCGGCGACAACCTGAAGTTCGAAGTCGAACTGATCGCGCCGATCGCCATGGAAGAAAAGCTCCGCTTCGCCATCCGTGAAGGCGGCCGCACCGTTGGCGCCGGCGTCGTGGCGAAAATCATCGAGTAACGGAACTGGATCGGCGGGGTTCACTCCCCGCCGCCTTCCCCGAGGGAACGAAGATGCAAGGTCAGACAATTCGCATCCGCCTCAAGGCCTTCGATTATCGCGTGCTGGATGCCAGCACCGCGGAGATCGTGAATACGGCCAAGCGTACGGGTGCGCAGGTGCGCGGGCCGATCCCGCTGCCCAACAAGATCGAAAAGTTCACGGTTCTCCGTGGACCCCATATCGACAAGAAGTCGCGCGATCAGTGGGAAATCCGGACGCACAAGCGGCTTCTCGACATCGTCGATCCCACGCCGCAGACGGTCGATGCGCTGATGAAGCTCGACCTCGCGGCGGGCGTCGATGTCGAAATCAAGGTGTAAGGAGCCAGAACCATGCGCTCTGGAGTGATTGCAAAGAAGCTGGGCATGACCCGGCTTTTCATGGAGGACGGACGGCAGGTGCCGGTGACCGTTCTGCAGCTTGATGGCCTTCAGGTCGTGGCTCAACGCACCACCGACCGTGATGGTTATACCGCCGTCCAGTTGGGCGCGGGCGCCGCCAAGGCGAAGCGCACTACCTCGCCGATGCGCGGGCATTTCGCCAAGGCGAATGTCGCGCCTAAGCGCAAGCTGGCAGAGTTCCGCGTCAGCCCCGACAACCTTATCGAGGTCGGCGAGGAAATCACCGCAGACCATTACTTTGCCGGCCAGTTCGTGGACATCGCGGGCACAACGATTGGTAAGGGTTTCCAAGGGGCGATGAAGCGCCACAACTTTGGCGGCTTGCGGGCCAGCCACGGCGTGTCGATCAGCCACCGGAGCCACGGCTCGACCGGCCAGTGCCAGGATCCCGGCAAGGTGTTCAAGGGCAAGAAGATGGCTGGCCATATGGGGGCAGCGCGCGTCACCACCCAGAACCTGCAGGTCATCAAGACCGACAGCGAACGCGGCCTGATCATGGTCAAGGGCGCCGTGCCGGGGTCGCGTGGTGGATGGGTGACGATCAAGGATGCGGTGAAGAAACCCTTCCCAGAGAACGCGATCTTGCCCGCCGCCCTGAAGTCTGCGGGCGATGCTGCGCGCAAGGCCGCGGAAGAAGCCGCTGCTCAAGCTGCGGCCGAGGAAGAGGCTGCGCGTCAGGCTCAACTTGAGGCCGAGGCTGCGGCGCAGGAAGCCGCGCTTGCCGAGGCCGAGAAGGATGCGCCCCAGGAAGAGGGCGGGGCGCCCCCCGCCGAAGGAGGCGAGGAATGAAAGCTGAAGTCATCAAACTCGACGCCGGCAGTGCCGGGGAAGTCGAACTGAACGACGCGATCTATGGCCTCGAGCCGCGCGCCGACATCCTGCACCGTGTGGTGCGCTGGCAGCGGGCGAAAGCCCAGGCCGGCACCCACTCGACGCTGGGCAAGTCGGACGTGTCGTATTCGACCAAGAAGATCTATCGCCAGAAGGGCACCGGCGGCGCACGCCACGGCAGCCGCAAGGCGCCGATCTTCCGCAAGGGTGGTGTCTACAAGGGCCCGACCCCGCGGAGTCACGCTTTCGATCTGCCGAAGAAGGTGCGCGCCCTTGGTCTGAAGCATGCACTTTCGGCGAAGGCGCAGGCCGGCAAACTGGTTGTGCTGGACACGGTCGACCTGTCCGATGGCAAGACCGGCGCGCTTGCAAAGGCGGCGAAGGAACTAGGCTGGCGCAAGGTGCTGGTTATCGACGGGGCGGAAGTGAACGAAAGTTTCGCGCGCGCTGCCCGCAACCTTGACGGGATCGACGTTCTGCCGTCGATGGGGGCCAATGTCTATGACATCCTCAAGCGGGACACCTTGGTGCTGACCCGAGCGGGTGTCGAAGCTCTGGAGGCGCGACTGTCATGAGCGCGAAGGCCGAACATTACGATGTGATCCGCAAGCCGGTCATCACCGAAAAGGCGACAATGGCCTCGGAGGCCAATGCGGTTGTTTTTGAAGTGGCGATCGATGCGAACAAGCCGCAGATCAAGGAAGCTGTCGAGGCGCTTTTCGGTGTCAAGGTGAAGGCGGTCAATACCACCACCACCAAGGGTAAGGTCAAGCGTTTCCGCGGCCAGCTTGGTCGCCGCAAGGACGTGAAGAAGGCCTATGTCACGCTCGAGGATGGAAACACTATCGACGTGACCACGGGCCTTTGATAACGAGGCGCGACTCAGCGGCCCTGGATCACCGGGGCCGCTGGTTCATTGATGGCACGGCCTTAGGGCGATGCCGCTACACGGGCTGCGCAAGCGGCCCTTTGACGAAACGGGACCATTAGGTCCGAAGCTGACGGAAGACAGAAAGCATGGCACTCAAGTCGTACAAGCCGACGACGCCTGGCCAGCGCGGGCTGGTGCTGATCGACCGTTCGGAGCTTTGGAAAGGTCGCCCCGTGAAGGCCCTGACCGAGGGTCTGAGCAAATCGGGCGGGCGGAACAACACCGGACGGATCACGATGCGCCGCATGGGCGGGGGAGCGAAGCGGCTCTATCGCATCGTGGATTTCAAGCGTCGTAAATTCGAAGTCGCCGCGACGGTCGAGCGGATCGAATATGACCCCAACCGCACCGCGTTTATTGCGCTTCTGCAATATGAAGATGGCGAGCAAGCGTACATCCTGGCGCCGCAGCGTTTGGCGGTGGGCGACAAGGTTGTCGCCGGCGCAAAGGTTGATGTGAAGCCCGGTAACGCGATGCCCTTCTCCGGTATGCCGCTGGGAACGATCGTTCACAATGTCGAGCTGAAACCCGGCAAGGGCGGACAGATTGCGCGCGCTGCGGGGACCTACGCCCAGTTCATCGGCCGCGATGGCGGCTATGCACAGATTCGGTTGTCTTCGGGCGAGCTGCGGATGGTGCGTCAGGAGTGTATGGCCACGATCGGTGCCGTTTCGAACCCCGACAATTCGAACCAGAACCTTGGCAAGGCGGGCCGCAATCGGCACCTTGGCAAACGTCCGAGCGTGCGTGGTGTTGCAATGAACCCGATCGATCACCCGCATGGTGGTGGTGAGGGCCGGACTTCCGGTGGCCGCACGCCGGTCACGCCTTGGGGCAAGGATACCAAGGGACGCCGGACCCGGTCGAACAAGGCGACGGACAAGTACATCGTCCGCTCGCGCCATGCCAAGAAGAAGGGTCGCTGATCCATGTCACGCTCAGTTTGGAAGGGCCCCTTCGTCGATGCCTATGTCTTGAAAAAGGCAGAAAAGGTTCGCGAATCCGGGCGCAACGAAGTCATCAAGATCTGGTCGCGCCGCTCGACCATCCTGCCGCAGTTCGTCGGGCTTACGTTCGGCGTTTACAACGGCAAGAAGCATATCCCGGTGAACGTGTCCGAAGACATGATCGGTCAAAAGTTCGGTGAATACGCGCCGACCCGGACCTATTACGGTCACGCGGCCGACAAGAAAGCCAAGAGGAAGTAAGCCATGGGTAAGGAACCGAATC
>CAZKSE010000282.1:0-4434 GCA_964555305.1 uncultured Rhodobacter sp.
GTTCTGTCGCAGGATTTTCGCATGTCGGACTGAAAAACCGAAGTGCTCGTTTCCCAGCACCTCCCTGCCACCTCATGCCCGCCGGCGCTCGCGGGCCGGTAACTTATGGCGCCAAGAGAATAAGCGAGTATTAGCGCGGCGCGCGCGCTCAGTCTGCGCCGTCGGCCGCCATCAACCGCAGCATCCAGCCGCCCACCGCGCCCTCCTCATCCAGGACCATGCGGAAGAAGGCGCGCATGTCCTGGCAAAGCGCGGCATCCGAAGCGGAAGCCGGATCGGCGATCGCTCCGGTCATTTCCCCTTGAGCGATCATGTCTCCGATACGCTGAGCGACGATGGTCTCGGCCGCCCTCCGTTGTGGCGTGCTGAGAACCCGCGGAGAGGGCCGTCCCGTCAACTCGGCGAACATCGCTGAGCGGACAGCCTGCAGGTAGAGCCTTGCATACTCCTTCCGGAGCGAGAAGACGTGGTGAAACTCCCACCTGATCGCTTCATCCGCAGGCATCTCGTCGCGCGTGATCATCGCGCATTCGCGGTCACTGGAGTGCATCAGCCCGTAATACAAGACGGCATAAAGCAGGTAGAGCGCATCGGTATCGATGCGTGTCATTCCACCCGCGACAAGGTCATGCGAGATGCCGGCGCCGATCTCCAGTGCGAGACGTCGCTGGTCTTCGATCGGCATCCCGGGCATCGCGGCGATCGTCGGGACAAACTCACGCGCGAAGTGATCGAGCATCTGCGGATGTCCGAAGATCGTCTCGGCGTGCTCGCGGGCGACATCCTTGTAGGGCTCAGGGGTGCCCCAGGCCGCCACCACTCCATCGACGAGATTGGGATCGGAGAAGACGCGGGCAACCAGATCCCGCTCGGCCGGTGTCTGGGCGAGGGCAGGCGGGGCGGGCTGAAACCCGGCCATGCAGAGAGCAAGAACGAGCGGGGCAGCAATTCGCATGTGACTCATGATGCCCTTTCGCCTGCGTCCAAGGCAAGCCTTGCCTGCTTGCATGGTTCACGCCGCGGCCGCCAGGCTCCCCCGGCGCCGTTCGATCCACTCCGCATGCCCGAGGATCGTCCCGCCCGCGGCGACGTCGCGCCGCCAGGCCTCGAGGGAGAGATCCGGCATGCCGTCCTCTCCCAGATCGATCTCTCCATCGGCAATCTGGCCGACCGACATCCAGCGCTTGGTCTGCAATCCGCGCAGCCAGTCGCTCACCGACGGGATGATGCCGCCGCAATCCTCGCGCACATGTTGCTCGCCGATGAAGCGCACCGGCACCTTGCGGCCATCGCTGTTGACGATGAAGGTGCCGAAGACTTGCTCGGCCTCGAAGATGCCGGCGGAATGGTGGCGCAGCGCGCGATGGGCGAAATGCGCCATATGCGCCTTGGAGGCGTCGAACCAGTCGTGGATCGCCTGGTAGTCGGCGGGTTTACCGCCGAACTTGCGCGCCGAGGATTCGGCGTGATGCAGGGGATGGGCCATGTCAGATCTCCGCGGACGGAGCGGGCGCCTCGGCGCGCGCCTCGAGGAATTCCTCGATTTCCAAGCGATTCTCGATCGCAACGTAGAAGGGCCCCTCCCAGTCCTTCACCCATTCGGGCGCCTGGTCGAGATAGCGAAGCTCGTCGGATGTGTAGTCGTCATCCTCGGGCAGCTCGCCGCCGCACATTTCGAGCACCTGGCTCAGCGGCGCGGTCCACTCGGTCTCACCCTTCGGCTTCACGCTGTTGATGATGAACTTGAAGACCTTCTCCTGCGGCTGGAAGCGCAGCTTCACCAGCGGATCGCTCTCGCTCAACGGATTTGCGGCATCCGCCGGCTGTCTCTCGGCGTTCATGGTTCCATCTCCTCGTCTTCGAATTCATCCTCCGGTTCTTCGTCATCCCAGACATTCTCTTCGAACCAGCTTTCGGTGATCTCCAGGCCGACGGGGTGGATCTCCATGGTGATGCTCACCATGCCGCCTTCGTTGTTGCAGTAGTCACCCAGATCGCTGGCATGCGACTCCAAGACTGACACCAGCTCATCTCGGAAGGAATCCGCGTTTCCTGAGCCGTCCATGATCTCGAGGTCATCGAGCTCCCGGTCGATCACGAGGCTCGACATCTCGCGGCCGTCCTTGTCGTAATAGGTGATCCCGTCGAGGTCCCCGCTGTCCCCGCCTCCGGAGAAAACGGCCGTGAGTTGGCCAACGCCGCGCTTCGTGAGCCAGGCACCCAGCCAGGGAAGATGAAGGTCTCTTTGATCCATATTGTGTGCCTTTTTCTCAAAATCAGATTGGTGAGGGGGCAGCGTCGGCTGCCCGGTCATTCGTCCTGTCGGCTTCGATCGCGGCCTCGATTGCCTCGACAACCTTCTCGATGGCCTGCCCGGCAGTGATGAAGGCCATGGAGCCCGCCTCATCGGCACAGATGTCGTCGCTCCACTCCTCGACGGTCCGGCCGCGCAGGCCGCGCGGCAGGATCATGTCGGAGGCGCCCAGGACGATCTCCGGGATCTCCCGATTGGTCGGGTTCATCCGGAATTTCGCCACAGCGCCCTGCAGGGATGGGACTAGGTTGCCGGGATTCGCCTTCAGCATGTCCGTGTATTGGATCGACCTGTCGACATGCATGTCCTGCAGATGGGTCAGGAGTTCCTGCGCCGCCTTGCGGGCGCGCAGGCAGGGCGGCGTGTTCCGCTCCGCCTGGTGCTCGGCAATGGACCATGTCGCCGACGGGGGTGCGCGATGGGACCCGGCAATGACCGTGCCCCGAACTTCCACCGTGGAGAGGATCTCGCCCTCGGCCGTCTCAAGCGAATACACCGCCCGCACCTCCTTTTCGGTAGAGGTGAGAATGCGGGGCGCGTGGCCGCCGACGCAGTGGCGCTCCCTGCGCCCCTGGTCGCCGAGAAGCTTGCTGCTGTTGAGCTCGCGGGCGACAGTGTCGCCCTGGAGCGTCACATCGCCCGTCAGCGCCTGCCACGTCAGCTCGCCGGAATCCGACATCGCCCGGCTTTCGAGCAGCATGTGGTTGTGGTGCCATCGCTCCTGAAGTTCTCCGATCTGCTTGAGAGAGGTGTTCTGTCCGATCCGCGCCGCGACGATACCCTTGATCGTGTCGAGCGGGCGCAGGACATTCGGGTGCCGGTAGCCATAGGAGCAGAGCTCCAGGAAGGGCGTGACGATCTGCGCGTCGCCTGGCGTGACATCCTCCCGCGCCCAGATCCGCTCGGCGATCCCGCGCACCCGGTCGAAGGCCTCGGCCGAGAGATGCTCGCGAATGAGGCCGACCATGACGCTGCCCGCGATCCGGCTGGAGGTCGTCTCGATGTAATCGGCGACAAGCTGCGCCTCGCGCGGACCGGGAAGCGACGCAAGCGCCTCGGCCCAGCCGTCAGGCTTGACCCTCGCAAAGCGCCGCAGAAAGGGCGCCATCGAGAGCTTCATCCGGCCTGCTGCATTTTCCGCGGCACTCACCGCGGCGCGCATATTGACGACGCCAGACCAGTCCGGCGGCAGCTGGTCGTCTCGAACGACGGTCAGCGCCCGGATGAGTGGTGCCCTGTTCATCTCGGCAAGGCTATCGGCCACCTGGCTCAACGCTTCGGGCTCGCGCGCCTCCTGACGCGCAAGCTGCTCGACCTTGAGGAGCTTGCGGCCCACCGAGGCCGCCAGCTTGTCCAGGTCCACATCCTTCAGTCCCGCCGAGCCCCACAGGGCAGAACGGACGTCCCTGAAGGAGGAGGTCATATCGCCGGTCGGCTTGCTGTCCGGGCAGAGCTTCCGGATCTCATCCTGCGCGCTCCGGCTCAGTTCCGGCAGAACTTCGCGCCGCGCATCGATCGCCTCGACGAGATCCGGCATCCTGATGAGTGATGCCGCGTGCACGGGAAGCTCCCAGACTGCCTGCGCGCGCGCTTCGCGATCGCCATCGGCGAAGAGCTGGAGCCAGCGGAACGTCTCGCCTTCCGCCAGCCTGGCGGCCGACATCCACGCGATCGCGGGCTCGGGCGCCCGCGCCCGGATGAAGGCGCCCATCGCCGCCACCTGCTCCTCCTCGTAGCCGGGACAATCGTCGCCCCGAAGCGCATGAATCGCCAGCGCATGCGGGAAGCTGTCCCGCACCAGGCCGATGCCGATGTCCTCCAGCTCGTCGAACTCCTCGGTTCCGGCGATGAGCCGCGCCATATCTTCAAGAGGGCGCTGGTCGATATCAAGGAGCAGGCAGCCATCGAGGCGGCCGTTCCCGTCATCGCGCATGACGGCGACACACATCGGGTTCTCGCTGCGAACAACGAGAATTTCGCACGTCCGGTCATCGACCGCGACCCGATGCAGATATGTGTCCTCGATGGGGTCGGGATCCTCATCGAGGATGTCGCTCAGAGGTTCCCGGACTTGAGTGTCATCCTTCATGGCCGCGGGCCTTCTTCCTCATCGTCGATAT
>CAZKSE010000283.1:0-4358 GCA_964555305.1 uncultured Rhodobacter sp.
CCGTATCGACCTCGCGCCAGATCGCGTCCCTGGCGTCGATTTCATGATCGAACCTTTCAAGCCAATAGCGCATGGCGTAGCGCACACCTTCGGCCTTGATGGCCTGGATACGCACGTCGGGTGCGGGGCTTTGCTTGATCAGCGGCGCGTTCATGAGGGCGGAACGCAGGATGTCGCTGCCCTCGGCGGCCGGGACCTCATGATCGAGCAGGATCTCCATTTGCACCCGGAACTCGGAGCGCGGCGCACTGTAGTTCACGATCCGCTGGCGCGAAATCTGGCTGTTGGGCAGGATCACGTAGGTTGAGTCCCGCGTGAGCAGCCGCGTCGTGCGCCAGCCGATTTCGATCACCCGGCCACGTGCCAACCCGTCGATGTCGACCCAGTCGCCGATCCGGAACGGCGCCTCGAGGGCGAGCGCAATCCCCGAGAGCGTATCGGCCACGACGTTGCGGATGGCGAACCCCAGGAGCGCCAGCACGACGGTAGAGCCGGCAAGCGCGCCGCCGGCGCTGTGCCCCATCAGCAGCATGGCTCCAGACACGATGGCCACCAGGAACAGGAGCGCCGAGACCAGGTCGCGCAGGAGTTTCGGCACCGGCCGGTTGCGCGGTCTCATGCGCGAGAGCACCAGATCCGCGACGCGGCTGAGCAGCCAGGCGATGCCCAGATAGCCTGCCATCCACAGCGCGTTGCGCCCCTGATCGCTCAACGGGCCGATGCCGAAGCGTTCGCTCGCTTCCGGCCCCAAGGCTGCCAACGAGGCGAGCACGATGAGGAAAGTGGTTGGCGCGACCAGTCGCCGGAGCATTGTCATGGCAGCCTCCTTGGATCTCGTGGCGCGGCAATTCGATCCTTCGCGCGTATTGCAGGACGATCCGTCAGCCCGCGACGACCCCCTTGGGGGCGTGTGGACGCGACGGAGGTGAACTCGGTGCGGCAAGACGGGCAGCGCCAAGCCGCGGCGCGCGGCACGGGCTGACGACAGGTCTCGCAAACAGCAGGCATGAACCGACGATACATCGCCAAACTCCTTCCATCTCGACAAGGCGCTCGACCGAGCGGGTCAGGCCTCGGCCAGGCTGGCGCCCTCGGGGGAGACCTGGATCACGGTCAGCGCGCGCTCCTCGCCGCCGCGTGCGGTCCAGCGGAACCCGCCTCCTGCGGACAGACCAAGAAGCGCGACACCCACGGGCGTCAGCACCGAGACACGCCCGCGGCTGATATCGGCATGTTCGGGCCAGACCAGCCGGACACGCATGGTCCGCCCGGTGAGATCGTCGCGGTATTCCACCAGGCTGCCGATGGTGACGACATCGGCCGGCAGGCGCGCAGGCGGCACCAGCTTCGCAGCGCTGATTTTGTTGACCAGCGGATAGGCCGCCTCAGGCAGGCGCGCGACTGCGGCGCCTGCAAGCGAATCCAGTCGCTCGACCAGGGTCGCATCGATGACCGCGCGGGCGCGGCGAGGGGAACGGGACATGTGAGCCTCCGGTAGGTGAAGATCGGAATTTGTGGTGAGGTGGTCAGTCGAAGACGTCCGCCTCTGGTGCGGGTTGAAATTGCACGGCGAGGACCTGCACCTCGCCCACCACCCCCTTGGCATCGAGGAGGCATGTGCGGTGTCCGACCGTCATGCCGATCAGCGTGACCCCGAGGAAGGTGGCGACGGGAAGGCGACTGCGCGCCCGATCGGGATAACCCCAGTGGTAAAGGGTGCGCGTCTCGGGTCGACGCCGCTCAACCGCAAAGGTAACCCGCGCTGTGCCGGTGACCGTGTCGGGCGGGAGGTCGTCGGCGTTGACGACCAATGCATCCGCCGTCTTGGCTCGGATCAGCCGGGCCAGGCGGATGAAAAGGTCGCCGCCCAGGTCTTCGCACCGGCGGCGGTGTTCTTGCAGCTCCCAGTAGTCATGGGACGTGAGCACCGCGCGGATGGGGCGCAGGGCGGCGATATCGCAGGTCCGATCCCCTCGCGTGTGGCGGTGATATTCAAGAAAGCTGCCCGCGCCATCGGGGCGCAGGGCGTCGAGATAACGACGCATGACGACTCCTCGACGGGCATGCGCCCGCTCGACTGACCTCGGTTCTGAGAGAGAGGGTGCCCCGGGGAGCCGTCAGCAGGCGACGGATTCTGCCCGGGGTAGAGACCGGGTCAGCAGCGAACCGGGATGGGCCCGGCACTTAATCAGAGGAGTGAACGTCGCCATGATATAGAGGTTAGGCATTCGCCTGCGACAAGGCAAGCTAACTGCCTGAAAACGGATTATTTCACCAGCATGTCGCCCTTTGGGCACGGTTTCATGCAACCCCCGAAAATGTCCCTAAACCGCGTGTCCGCGGCGGCTTGGGCACTCGGCCTCCGTCATCCTCCCAACGCGCGAGAGCCTCGCGTGCTTGGCTTTCGCGAATGGCACCGAATCCGGCCCGCTGCACGGGCAACGCCCCGAGAGGTCGCTCCAGGATTTCAATACGTCCCATTTCTCATTCTCCTTTCCATTGATGACGCCGAAGCAATTCCACCGGCGGGTGTTGGCCGACGATCAGCCGGTCGGGCCGTCGTCATGCTTCGGTCTGCCTGCCATCTGCGCCAGCGATCCGGGGCGCGGATCATCGGCGACGAGATCGTCGACGAAGCGCGGTATCTCGCCGCGGGAGAGGCCGATATCGTTGAGCACCCAATCCTCGAGCCTCTCGAGTGCCCGGATCGTCCGGCGCTTCTTCCAGCCGCGTAAAGCCGTGCTCGCGCGCCGGCAGACGGCATCTGCGAAATAGGCTGCGCTCCTGTCGAGGAACGGAATCCGTGCAGCGAACGGGTCCAAGATACCTGCATTGCGTGACATTGCGATCTCCTGCGTCTTCCGGGTCGTTGCCGGACGAATCGGTCCGTTGGCGCAACGACCATGCCTTCCAGAGCGCCGAAGACGTCAGCCGCGCAATGCGCCGACCCACCTCGTCGCTCGATTGAGGGGTGAGTTCCGTCAGAACCCCGCAGCGGGCGCCGAATATGACTCGGCCCCCTGCGGGGTCAGCCGCGGTTCAGAAGCGGCCCCTTGAAGCCCGGCCGACGCCGGTTATGGCGGAGGAGAATAGGCATACCCCTTAGATGGCCACCCGCGCGAAGCGGTTCAATCCGCGGCGGATGACTGCGACCTTGTGTCGCCATGATGGTGTTTCCAACGCGGGAAGGATTACGCCGAACAGGCGGCGAAATCTCTCCGTGAGAAGCACGCGTGAGCCGGATCGAAGGCGCATTCGGCGGCTGCATTCGCTGTGGCGTGAGTGGACGTCAAGAAGGGGTTCGGTAAGGCCAGCGAGGTCGAGCCCAAGCACACCTCGCGCGCCGATCCGGCCAGCCAGTGGAAGGCGGCCCACAAGACGCCGGCGTTTCTCGCTTACTCCGAAAACTATCTCATCGACACCGATCACGGGGTGATCGTGGATGTCGAAGGCACCGGTTCCATCCGGCAGGCGGAAGTCGGGGCCGCGCGAACCATGGTGGATCGGATGCGAGTGGCCTTCGACCTCCACCCCGACTGGCTGATCGCGGACACCGCCTATGGTTCGGGGCCCATGCTCGGCTGGCTTGTCGGTCGCAAGATCTCCCCGTTCATCCCGGTCCTCGACAAGTCCGGGCGCACCGATGGGACCTGGAGCCGGGAGGATTTCGAGTGGGACGCGGAAAACGATCGTTACATCTGCCTCGAGGGTCACGACCTGAAGCAGTTCCGCCGCAACTATTCCGATCCGAACCGTGGGCCGACCGGCAAGGGCGTCGCCAAACACCGCGCGCTGAAGCTGACCTGCCAGCGTTGCCCGTCAAAACCGAAATGCTGCCCCAACGCTGACTTCCGCGCGATTACCCGGGAAGAGCATGAGGATGCCCGCCAGGTCGCCCGAGACCTCGCGAAGACCAGAAACTACAAGATCGCGATGAAGCTCCGGAAGAAGGTCGAAATGCTATTCGCTCATCTGAAGCGAATACTCGGCCTCGGCAGACTTCGATCGCGCGGTCCATACGGCGCGAACGATACATTCCTCCTCGCCGCCACCGCCCAGAACCTCCGCAAACTCGGCAGGCTCCTACCCGCACCCCTTGCTTAGCGCGCGGCGCCGTAACCAAAGCCGCACGCCGCAATTCCAGACCGGGCTTTCTGCTCCGAAGCGCAGGTTTTTTCAACAGAATTTCCGCACTGCTGCCCTTCGACCGATTCAAATGCTGCACGATGCCCGAATGGCAGGTTTCGGACGGCGGCCACTCTCGCTTGAACGGCGGCTCTAGGGAAAGTGGGCTGCGAGGATCGAATGGTGGCTGTGGGCCGTAAACGTCGACGGAGGAGTCGCGATCACAAGGGGCG
>CAZKSE010000284.1:0-4341 GCA_964555305.1 uncultured Rhodobacter sp.
GGAGATCGGCATTCAGGGACTTTCGGTGATCGAGGTCAAGGGTTTCGGCCGTCAGAAGGGGCATACAGAGCTCTATCGCGGCGCCGAATATGTGGTCGATTTCCTGCCCAAGGTGAAACTGGAGGTGGTGCTGGCCGATGACATGGTCGATGCCGCCATCGAAGCGATCGTCTCTGCCGCGCGGACCGACAAGATCGGCGATGGCAAGATCTTCGTCACGCCTGTCGAACAGGTCATCCGCATCCGCACCGGCGAGACCGGCGAGGATGCCGTCTAATTCATCGCGTATTCCAGAACTCAGGGGAGTCACATGAGCGTCGATAAAGTTCTCAGCATCATCAAGGACGAAGAGGTCGAATACGTCGACGTCCGCTTCACCGATCCGCGCGGCAGGCTGCAGCATGTCACGATCATGGCCGACCTCGTCGACGAGGATTTCCTGGAAGAAGGCTTCATGTTCGACGGCTCCTCCATCGCCGGATGGAAATCGATCGACCAGTCCGACATGAAGCTGATGCCGGACACCGAGACCGCCTATATCGATCCGTTCTATGCCGAGAAGACGATGTGCCTGCATTGCAGCGTCGTCGAGCCCGACACCGGCGAGGCCTATGACCGCGATCCGCGCTCGACCGCGCAGAAAGCCGAGGCCTATCTGAAATCGACCGGCATCGGCGACACCTCCTACTGGGGGCCCGAGGCAGAGTTCTTCGTCTTCGACGATGTCCGCTTCTCGGTGAAGATGAACAAGGTCGCCTACGAGGTCGATGCGATCGACGGCGCGTGGAACACCGACAGCGAATACGAATCCGGCAACATGGGCCATCGCCCGGGCGTCAAGGGCGGGTATTTCCCCGTGAACCCGACCGACGCCGCGCAGGACATGCGTTCGGAGATGCTGTCGACCATGAAGGCCATCGGCATGAAGGTCGACAAGCACCACCACGAGGTCGCCTCGTGCCAGCATGAGCTGGGCCTGATCTTCGGAACGCTGGTCCACCAGGCCGACGAGATCCAGAAGTACAAGTATGTGATCCACAACGTAGCCCATGCCTACGGGCGCACCGCGACCTTCATGCCCAAGCCCATCAAGGGCGACAACGGCACCGGGATGCATGTCAACATGTCGATCTGGAAGGACGGCAAGCCGCTCTTCGCCGGCGACAAATATGCCGATCTGAGCCAGGAGGCGCTGTGGTTCATCGGCGGGATCCTGAAGCACGCCAAGGCGCTCAACGCGATCACCAATCCCTCGACCAACAGCTACAAGCGGCTGATCCCGGGCTTCGAGGCGCCGGTGCTGCGCGCCTATTCGGCCCGCAACCGCTCGGGCTGCATCCGCATCCCCTGGGCCGAAAGCCCGAAGGCCAAGCGCGTCGAGGCCCGCTTCCCCGATCCCTCGGCCAACCCCTACCTGTGCTTCGCGGCGCTGCTGATGGCCGGCATCGACGGGATCAAGAACAAGATCGATCCGGGCCCCGCGTCGGACAAGGACCTCTACGACCTGCCGCCCGAGGAACTGGCCGAGATCCCGACGGTCTGCGGCTCCCTGCGCGAGGCGCTGGAATCGCTGGCCGAGGATCACGACTTCCTGCTGGCGGGCGACGTCTTCACCAAGGACCAGCTCGAGGGTTATCTGGCGCTGAAGTGGGAAGAGGTCTACGCTTACGAACACACCCCGCACCCGATCGAATACCAGCTCTACTACAGCTGCTGACGGGGCCGCGGCGCAAGCCACACGAGGGACAGGACGGGGCGAGGGCACGGACCTTCGCCCCGCTTTCGTTTGCGGAGGAGCGTGGGAACCGCCCGGTAGGTATAGTCGACTGCATATGGACAGGCGCCATTTCGGTGGAGAACAAATGGACGTCGCGCAGGCGTTGCCCGGGTCCAATCCGCGAATGGATCTCGGAAATTCGCGATTGCGCCCCGCGGTGACGATCGGCGGTCAGCCCGGGCACTCAAGGATGATTGGTCGAATCCGGATCGGTCTCGGCATTCTCGGCGGACCACGCGGCGGCCGCTTCGACAGCCACGGGGGATGCCGTCGGCAGCACGCCAAGGTAGCTTTCGGTTGCCTCGCTGGGCGTGCTCGCGCGTTGCGTCATGCGGTAGAGCGCATAGATCGCGATGGCACCGAAGGTCGCCCCGAGCACGAGCCAGAACGCGAAGGGTCCAAGCCCCTGCATTGCCCAGCCGGTAACCAGCGGGCCCAGGATGGCGCCAAGTCCGAACGTGAAGACCAGCCCCCCTGAGGCCCCCGGCATGTCTTCTGCCCGCAGGGAATCGTTCGTGTAGGCCAGGAACAGTGCATAGAGCGGCGTCGTCATCCCGCCGGCTAAGAAGGCCGATACCATCAAGAACCACAGCCCGCCGCCCGTGACCCAGCCCATCGCGCAGGCAACCGCGCCCAATACGGCTGCTCCGAAGATCAGCTTACGGCGATCCATCCAGTCCGAGAGCCAGCCGACAGGGTATTGAAAGACCAGCGCCCCCGCGAAGAGCATCGCAATGAAAAGCGCGATCTGCGCGGCGGTCAGGCCGATCTGGCTGCCGAAGACCGCGCCCATCCCCGACTGGGTGGCGTAGACGCCCCCGAGAAGGAATATCCCGACGGTGCCAAGGGGTGAGCCCGCGAAGAGTTTGCGCATCGGCATGGCGGGCGCGACCTCGGTTGCCGGAACCGGGGTGGCTGAAAGAAGGATTGGCCCGAACGAGATCGACACGAGGATCGAGGCGCCAATGAACAGCACCGATGTCGCCGCATCCCCCAGCGTCAGCAATCCCTGCGCGCCGATGATGCCCAGCGTCTGCGCGATCATGTAAGCCGACAGGACCTTGCCGCGCGTCTCGTTGGTGGCGGCGTTGTTCAACCAGCTTTCCGCCGCAACGTAGATCCCCGACATGCAGAAACCGATAAGCACCCGCAGGATTGTCCAGGCCCAGGGCTCGGTAAGCAAGGGAAAGGCGATCAGCCCCGCCGACATGAAGCTGCCCAAGGCGGCGAAGACGCGCACATGCCCAACCTGACGGATCATCAGCGGCGTGATGCGCGCGCCCGAGAGGAAGCCGAGGAAATATCCCGAGGTAACGATCGCCAGTTCGGCGGCCGAAAACCCCTCAATCCCGCCGCGCAGGCCGATCAGGGTGAAATGCATGCCGTTGCCCAGCATGATCAGCACGATGCCGAGAAGAAGGGGCCAGACCCCGGACAGTATCTTGATCATGATCCGGCCTTCCGCGCGCTGACGACCTCGCCCCCTGTTGTTGGGTCGCACACGGCAGGGGCCGGTTCCGTCGCTGCAGCGCCGCATTCATGGCCGTTTCCGACAGTCCACGGCAACCGCGTGCGGCAAAGGCGCCCCGAATGGCTGTATCACCGGGGATGCGCGTGCTGCTTGGCGCTCGACCGGCCGGCCGTCCGTGCGTGCGGTGGCTCAGTCGCCCTGGGCCATCCGGCAGACGATCTGCCACTCCTCCTCGGTCACCGGCTGGACCGAGAGGCGCATGGAAGTCACCAGCGACATCTGCGCCAGCTCCGGTGTCGCCTTCACCTCGGCCAATGTGACGGGGCGCGGCAGGGGTTCGACGGCGCGGATGTCGACACATTCCCAGCGCGGATCGTCGGTGGTGCTGTCGGGATGGGCGAGGGCGCAGACCTCGGCGATGCCGACGATCTCCTTGCCGATGTTGGAATGGTAGAAGAAGACGCGGTCACCCAGTTCCATCGCCTTCATGTTGTTGCGCGCCTGGTAGTTGCGCACGCCGTCCCATTCCTCGCCCTTCTTGCCCTTCGCCACCAGGTCGTCCCAGGAAAAGACATCGGGTTCGGATTTCATCAGCCAGCAGGCCATCAGCCGATCACCTTCTTCCATTCCTCAATCCGCACATCGACGAAGAGACCCGCCTTTGCATAAGGATCGTTCGCCGCCCAGGCTTCGGCCATCGCCCGGTTCGGCAGGTCCAGCACGACCAGCGAGCCGGTCATGCCGCCCTGCGGGTTCAGGAACGGGCCGGCGTGGACGGTCGCGCCCGTCTCCTCGATATAGGCCAGATGGGCGGACCGTGTCGCCTGGCGCAAATCCTCGTGGTCGGGCTTGTCGGTGCAGATGAGCGCGAAAAGCGGCATGGGCAGGCTCCGTCGATGGGTGCCTTCCTCATGCCGGGTGACGGGCGCGGGCGCAAGATCCCGCCCGGTCCTTTGTTCTCGGCGAAGGGCGGGCAGGGTCGGCCGGGCTCAGGCCTTGGCGCCGCGTTTTCCGGCGCCCAGCAAGGCCGGTGCGGCGGTGTCGAGCGGCCAGCGCGGCCGGGCGGCAAGCGTCAGGTCGTCGCGCGCGCCGA
>CAZKSE010000285.1:0-4335 GCA_964555305.1 uncultured Rhodobacter sp.
CCGGCGCTCAGCCCCTCTCAGCCAGATAGCGATCCAGATCCGGCAGCCGGTCCTGACCCCAGAACCGCTCGTCCCCGACCACGAAGAACGGAAAGCCGAATACTCCTGCCGCCATCGCCAGTTCGAGATTTCGGCCATAGGTTTCGGCGCCGGTCAACAACCCCGACATCGCCAGCCCCGGATCAAACCCGGCCGCGGTCAGGCAATCTCGGATCACCGCATCCTCTGCCAGATCCAACTCTTCTTCCCAGCACGCCCGGGACAGGGCTTGAACGAGAGCGTGGATATCACCCCCCTTGCCTGCCTCAGCCACCGCTTGCGCGGCGATGATCGCGAAGCCGGCAGGCGCCGGGTTCGTCGGGAAATGGCGCGGCTGCAGGTTCATCGGTAGACCGCGCTTTGCCGCCTGGCGGCGCAGGTCCTGAAGCCGGTAGGCCTTGCGGTTTTCATGCCGCTCGGGCAGCGGCGTGCCGCCGGTGCGCGCGAACAACGCCCCGGGGTCGACAGGACGGTAGACCAGCCGCGCGCCGTGGCGCGCAGCGATTTCGGCGGGCTCGTTGCCGGCCAGATAGACATAGGGCGAGGTGGCGGTGAGATAGTAGTCGATCTGCGACACGGGACCGGCTCCGACAAAGGTGAACGGGGGTGTGCGGTTTGCAAGACCGTAGCGGGGTGCTAAGCGGTGTCAACCGCGCGACTCGCCTGACCAGATCGTCAATTCCGGGGACCTCCATGCCGACACTGACCGAACCGAAACTGATTGCCGGAAACGCCAATCGGCCGCTGGCGCAGGGCATCGCCCGGCGGATGACGCTTCACCGGGGGATGTCGGTAAAGCTCGTCGACGCCCGGGTCGAGCGGTTCAACGACCAGGAAATCTTTGTCGAGGTCTACGAGAACGTCCGCGGCGAGGACATGTTCATCGTCCAGCCAACGTCGAACCCGGCAAACGACAACCTGATGGAACTACTGATCATCGCTGATGCGTTGAAGCGTTCTTCGGCGGCGCGGATCACCGCGGTGATCCCCTATTTCGGCTACGCACGCCAGGACCGGCGCACCAAGGCGCGCACGCCGATCTCGGCCAAGCTGGTCGCGAACATGATGGTCCAGTCGGGGATCGAACGGATCCTGACGCTGGACCTGCACGCCGCACAGATCCAGGGCTTCTTCGACATCCCCGTGGACAACCTCTACGCCGCGCCGATCTTCGCACTGGACCTGGAACACCATTTCAAGGGCCGGCTCCATGACGTCACCATCGTCTCACCCGATGTCGGCGGCGTCTCCCGCGCACGGGAACTGGCCAAGCGCGTGGGCGCAGCGCTCGCCATCGTCGACAAGCGGCGCGAAAAGCCCGGCGAGATCGCCGAGATGACGGTGATCGGCGAAGTGCAGGGAAAGATCTGCGTCATCGTCGACGACATCTGTGACACGGCCGGCACGCTCTGCAAAGCGGCCGAGGTGCTGATGGAAGCCGGCGCAATCGAGGTGCACAGCTATATCACGCATGGCGTCCTCTCGGGCCCGGCGGTGGAACGGATCACCAAGTCGGTCATGAAATCGCTGGTCATCACCGATTCGATAGAGCCGACGGAAGCCACGCGCAACGCCGCGAACATTCGCATTGTGCCGACCGCGCCGCTTTTCGCGCAGGCGATCCTGAACACCTGGAGCGGCACGAGCGTGTCCTCGCTCTTTGATCTCGACACGCTGGTGCCGATCTACGAAGGGCATTATCCGCGCTGACGCCGTCGTGCGCCCGCCGCTGGACAGCCCCCGGCCCTTGCGCCATGATGCGCGCGAACAGGGAGTAATGGATGCGCAAGTTCCTCGTTGTGCTGGACGATAGCCGCGAGTGCCTGAACGCCATGCGGTATGCCGCGCTCAGGGCCGCGCATACCGGGGGGGGCGTACAGATCCTGTCGATCGTTCCGCCCGAGGAATATCAGCACTGGCTCGGCGTGGCCGACCTGATGCGCGCCGAGGCGCGCGAGCGGATCGAGGCGCATTTCGAGGTCTTCGCCAAATGGATGCGGGACCGACAGGGGATCGATCCGGAACTGGTCATCCGCGAGGGCGAGCCGGTGGACGAGATCTTGGCCCAGATCCGCGATGATGCCGAAATCGGCGTGCTTGTCCTGGGCGCGGGCACCGATCGGTCGGGGCCCGGCCCGCTGGTTACACAGCTTTCGCGAAACTCGGGCAGCCTGCCGGTGCCGATCACCATCGTCCCGGGCGAGTTGTCCAAGGAACGCATGGAAGCCATCGCCTGAAGCGCTGCTCCCAAGCGCAAAGTGACGGGGGTTGTCTGCCCCCCAGCCATCGGCCTCGATGCCCAAAGATATCTTTGGAAAGGCGAAGCACCCAGTTTACTCGCCGGCGGCGCGGCTCTCGAATCGCAGGCCCAGAGCCGTCCCTTGGCCGAAGCCCTCCCAGTAGTCATGCGCCTCGGTCCGGGTACCGTCTTCCTCGGCCCAGGTGCCGTCATGGGCATACTCGATGAGATTGAGGTAGTCGGCGGCAGCGGTGTCATCCTTCAGTCGCAGGTCCAGGAAAGCCGCGACAAAATGCTGCGCAATGTTGTTCATTCGCGCCGTGTCCCACACCGCATCGGCGTAATGGCCAAAGGGTGCCCAACCCAGCCGCTCGGAAACCGGCCAGCTTTCGGCGGGGGCCGGAACCGGCGCCGCAGCGTTGTGGCCGGCATTGAGGAAGGTGAGGAGGTGCCGCTCGGTGCCCGTCGCACCTTCGAAGATCGCGCGCATCGGCGCGTAGCCCGAGACAGTATCACGGTCGCCGGCCATGATCAGTGTCGGCACGCGCAGGCCAGAAAGCCCCTCCTCGTCCCAGAAACCTGCGTTCATGCCCCAGGGGCCAATGGCGACCACCGCCTTCACGCGGGGATCGATCAGCTCTTCATGCGCGTCGCTTCCCGCGCGGTGGGCTTCCAGCAGGCCGTGAGGCGGCGCAAAAGGCAACTCCAGCGCGCCGGCGGCAATGCCCGCGCCGCCAAAGATGAGCGCGCCATAGCCCCCCATCGAATAGCCGACGACCGCAGCGCGATCTGCATCGACGAGCCCGTCCAGTGCGGGATCGAGGCTAGCGGCATCCGCCATTGCGGTGATCGCGAAGGCCTGGTCGAGCGGGCGGTTGTAGAGGGTCGAGCCAAACGCGGCCTGGTCGGAATAGGTGCTGTCTGTATGATCGAGCGCCAGGACCGCATAGCCGCGCGAGGCGAGCGTTTCTGTCAGGTGAGAGAGCAGGAAACGGTTGCCGGGGTAGCCGTGGCTGACCACGACCAGCGGGAACGGGCCAGTCGCCGGCTCGGCGTCGCGGGCGGCCCGGCCGTGGAAGGTGACCGCCGTCTCGCCATCGCGCAGGACGGTGTCGTATGTCGTGCCCGGCTCCACCCCCTCGGCCGCAGGATACCAGAGTTCGGCGACCAGTCGGCGCGGACCGCGGACCAACGCTTCGCTCGAGCCCAGCACATCGACGCGATCCGGCGCGGTGAGTTCGAGGCTCCGCACCCCGACCGGGTGCTCACCATAGCCAGCAAGCGCCGGGGCATCGGGGCGAACGGTGTCGATGCGGTTCTCGGCTTGGGCGGCGCCTGTCAGGCTTGAAAGCGCTATCGCCGCGGCGGCTAGGTTTCTCATGTTCTCTTTTCCTCTCGGTTGCGCGGGGTCGGCGCGAAAAGCTTGCCGGCCTCTCGGCGGCAGCCTATCAGGGCTTCGTGACAGAAGGAATTCGACATGTGCCCAGTTGCTCCGCGCTCCGGATCCACTGCTGCTGGGATACAAGCAGATCGGGCTGGAAAGGACTTAGCATGACTGCGGTGGATGACAGACTGATCGTGGCGCTGGATGTGCCCGATGTCCTGGCCGGGTTGAAGCTGGTCGAGGATCTGGGCCCCGCGGTCGGGTTCTATAAGATCGGGCTGGGCATGTTGACCGGCGGCGGGCTGGCGCTGGCCAATGAGCTGAAGGGCGATCAAGGAAAGCGCATCTTCCTTGACATGAAGTTCTTCGACATCCCCGCCACGGTCGAGGCCGCGGTGGCAGGGATCGCGCGCTTCGGGCTCGATTTTCTGACTGTGCATGGCGACCCGAACGTGGTGCGCGCGGCGCGCGCGGGCGCGGCAGGAACGGAGCTGAAGATCCTCGCGGTAACGGTTCTGACCGCACTGGACCGCGCAGATCTTGACGCCGCAATGATTGTACCCGGCGCCATGGAAGAGATCGTCACCGAGCGCGCGAAGCGCGCGTTCGTCGCCGGTGCCGACGGAGTGATCGCAAGCCCGCAGGAAGCCGCCGCAATCCGCGCCCTGCCCGA
>CAZKSE010000286.1:0-4325 GCA_964555305.1 uncultured Rhodobacter sp.
GCCGACCCGCCCGGCAGATCGGCCCCTCGGTCCGCAGCGCTCGGGCCCTGGCCGAAGGCTTCCGGCGGACGCGCTCAATACCCCAGCGCGCAGCCGTCCTTGCGCGGGTCCGACGCGCCCACCAGCACGCCCGAGGCATCGAGCCGGATCGCCTGCGCGCCGCCCAGGGCTTCCTCGGCCCAGCGGACGGCGTGGCCGCGCGCGGCCAGCCCGTCCAGCACCGCCTGCGAGTGCCCCCGCTCCAGCGCCAGCCCGTCCTTGCCCGAGAAGAGCCCCGAGAAGGCGCGCGGCGCATCGACCGCAGCCTGCATCTCCATCCCGTGATCGACGAGGTTGGACATCAGCCGCGCATGTCCCGTCGCCTGATAGGCCCCGCCCATCACGCCGAAGGGCATGGTGATCCGCCCGCCCTCGCGCAGCATCGCCGGGATGATCGTGTGCATCGGGCGCTTGCGCGGCCCGGCCTCGTT
Organism: uncultured Rhodobacter sp.; assembly: GCA_964555305.1. Classification (GTDB taxonomy): domain Bacteria; phylum Pseudomonadota; class Alphaproteobacteria; order Rhodobacterales; family Rhodobacteraceae; genus Pararhodobacter. Next base: position 471 of record CAZKSE010000286.1, read on the forward strand.
GGGATGGCCGGCGGTCAGGTTGAAGCCGGCCCCGCGGTTCTGGAAGGCGATGCCGAATTTCGACGAGGCGAGCCCCGCGCCGAAGCCGTGAAAGAGCGAGAAGATGAAGGACACCGCCATGCGGTCGCGGTCCACCACCGTCAGGAGCACCGTGTCGCGATGCACCTCCTCGCTCAGGCGGGTGGCGCTGTCCATCGCCCGGCCGGGGTCGATGAGCGCGGCCAGCTTCGCCGCCGTCTCGGGCGCGAGCATATGCGAAAGCCGCGTCGTGTGTTCGGGATCGGCGATGAAGCGGTTGCGCGCGTCATAGGCCAGTTTCGTCGCCTCGGCTTCCAGATGCGTGCGCTCGACGCCCCAAGGGTCCATGCCGGCCAGATCGAAATGCGACAGGATGTTGGCCAGCAGGATCGCCGTCGCGCCCTGGCCGTTCGGCGCGTGTTCGATCAGCTCGACACCGCGGTAGCTGCCGCTGACCGGCTCGGTATACGCGCAGGCGGTCGCCGCCAGATCGTCGAGCGTGTGGCAGCCCCCCAGCGCGCGCAGGCTCTCGACCAGATCCTCGGCCACCTCGCCCTCGTAGAAGCCGGCGCGGCCCTTGCGGGCGATGCGGCGCAGCACCTCGGCCTGGCCAGGGGCGCGGAACAGCTGGCCCACCGCGGGGGCGCTGCCGCCGGGCAGGAAATGCTCGCGCGCCGCCCCCTCCAGATGCGTGATCTGCGCCCAGTCGCTGGCCACGCGCGGCGCCACCGGCACCCCCTCCTCGGCATAGCGGATCGCCGGCGCCAGCACCCGGTCCAGCCCCAGCTTGCCCCAGTCCTTCGACAGCCGGCAGAAGGCGTCGATCGCGCCCGGCACGGTCACCGCGTCGATCCCGTAGGTCGGCATCTTGTCCACCCAGCGCGCGCGCAGCGCCTCGGCATCCAGCGCCGCCGGCGCCCGGCCCGAGCCGTTGAGCGCGACGACACGCTCCTCGCCCGCGGGTTTGATCAGCACGAAGCAATCGCCGCCAATCCCGCACATATGCGGCTCGCAGAGCCCCAGCATGACGCCCGCGGCGATCGCGGCATCGACGGCATTGCCGCCTTCCTGCAGGATCTGCACCGCCACCTGGGCGGCCAGCGGATGCGAGGTCGCGCACATCCCGTTGGTGGCATAGACGGCCGAGCGGCCGGGGGACTGGAAGTCGCGCATGGGAACTCCTTAACCTGTGCAAGGCGGAACCTAGCGCGCAGGCCGGGCGGGGGGAAGGGGCGGCGTGCGGGGGAACGGGCGCGCGCAGACGGCACTCCCACCCACCCGCCCCGTGCCGCCTGCGCGCGCCTTGCGCAGGCGGCGTCGGCAGCCGGGCGGCAGGGTCGACGTGTGGCGGTCAGGGGAGGTGTGGAGGGGTGCCAGACCCCTGCCGCGGCGCGCGCCGCGTCATGACGTGAGACCGACGCGACGCCGATCTGCCACCGCGGTCGATTTCGCCGCTTCTTTCGCCGCCCGCAGGGGGGTCAGAAATCCGTCGGCGCGCCCCCCTCGCGCTTGCGCCGGGCGACGAAATCGGCCAGCTCCTCGCGCCGGGCCGCCTCAATCGCCGGCGGCTCGAACCCCTCGACGATCTGCCGGTAGAGCCTGTGCGCCCGCGCCGGCGTCTCCACCGCGCCATCGGCTTCCCAGGCCTCATGGTTGCGCCAGTCGCTGACCAGCGGGCTGTAGAAGGCGGTGGTGTAGCGTTCCTGGGTATGCGCGCAGCCGAAGTAATGCCCGCCGGGGCCGACCTCGGCGATGGCCTGAAGCGCGATATCCTCGGGGCTGGTGGCGGTGATCGCGGGTTCGAAATACCGCTGGATCATCTGCAACACCTCGCAGTCCATGACGAATTTTTCGGGGCTGGCGATCAGCCCGCCCTCCAGCCAGCCGGCCGCGTGATAGACCATGTTGGTCCCCGACTGGATCGCCGCCCAGAGCGAATTGCACGTCTCCCACATCGCCTGCGCGTCCGGCGCATTCGCCGTGCAGGTCCCCGAGGAGCGCAAGGGCAGCCCGTAGAACCGCGCCATCTGCCCGGTCATCTGCGTCGCGCGCATGTATTCGGGCGTGCCGAACGCCGGCGCCCCCGAGCGCATGTCCACGTTCGAGGTGAAGGTCCCCAGCGCCACCGGCGCGCCGGGGGCCGCGTACTGCAGAAGCGCGATCGCGGCCAACCCCTCGGCCACCGACAGCGTCACCGCGCCCGCCATCGTTACCGGCGCCATCGCCCCCGCCAGCGTGAAGGGCGTCACCACCACCGGCTGACCCCGCCGTGCCATCCGAAGCGCGCCATCGATCATGGGAAAGTCGTGCTTCAGCGGCGAGGTCGAGTTGATATTGGTGTAAAGACGGGGGCTTGCGTCGAATTCCTCATGGCTGAGGCCGGCCGCGATGCGCACCATCTCCATCGCATCCTCGACCCGTTCGCGGCCCAGGCTGTAGGTGTGGCAGACCTTGTCGGTCAGCGTCAGCTTCTCGTAAAGGCAGTCCAGATGGCGCACCGAGGGGTGGATATCCACCGGCTCCACCGGGTAGCCGCCGGCGATATGGATGCAGTTGAAGGCCTGCGTCAGCATCAGGAACTCGCGGAACGCCGCGAAATCCCCGGGCCGTTTGCCGCGCACCATGTCCCAGACGTTCGGCGGGCTGGAGACGTTGACGAAGACCATGTGCCGCCCGCCGATCGTCACCGCCCGCTCGGGGTTGCGCGGGGTGATGGTGAAGGGGCCGGGGGCGCGGGCGACCATTTCGGTGACGAAATCGCCGTCCATCCGCACGTTCTGCCCCTCGACCCGGCAGCCCGCCCTGCGAAAGAGCGCCAGCGCCTCGTCGTTGAGAAACTCGATCCCGATTTCCGACAGGATATGCAGCGCGCCGCGGTGGATCGCCTGCACGCCCTCGGCGTCCAGCGGCTCGGTGGGGCGGTCGGGGTTTTCGGGGATGCGCCAAGGCATCTGCTCGGCCAGCGGGTCGGTGTGGGTGCGGCGGACATTGCCGGCCCGCCCCCCGGCCCGCGCGCCCGTGCGTCCGGCGGGGCGGCGATGGGCGGGGGCGGTGTCGGTCTCGGCCATGCGGTCCTCGCGGGCGATGTTGCACGCTGAAGCCTAAGCGCGCCGGGACCGGCGGGGCAAGCGCAGTCTTGTCGGCAGCCCCGTGGGCAAAGGTCGGCAGCCGCGAGCCCGCCCCGCCGAAGGCATTGCCTGTCCCCGCCCGACCGTTGCGTGCAAGCCCCGCTTCCGGCCCGAACCCGCCCGTTTCCGCGAAAACTGCCATACGTTTGCCATACGTTTGCCATACGCCTGCCATACGCTTGCCATACGCGTGCCAGACCCCGAAATCCCAATGAACAAAGGCCGCAGGCGCCCCCGGTGCGGAGCGGGCCACCAGGCCCCGAACTCTTGGGCAAGGCCTCGTTAACCCAATCGGCCCGCCCTGATCCGGGGTCTCAGTCAGGCGTGACCCGCAGCGCGCGGACCCAACCCGCGGCCTCATGCGCATGGACGGCGGCGGCCCGGATATGCCCGTCAAAGCCGCGCGCCAGGTCATGGACCAGGGCGCGGGCGCGGATGTGCAGATAGACCTCGCCCGCATAAACCGCCGCGCGCGAATAGCCAAAGAGGGTCATCGGCGGCGCAAAGCGCGACCGTCCGTCGAAAAGGTACATTCGGAAGGCGGGGTAAAGCTCCTCGACCGTGGCGGCGATATGGTCCAGCTGCGCGGCCCGGTCGGTCGCCGGCAGTCCCCGCCAGACGCCCCGCCCCTCGGCGAAAAGATGGAGCGTCTGCAAGGGCATGCACATCTCGATATCCGATTCCGGCATGCGCGAGAAATGCAGCCGCC
>CAZKSE010000287.1:0-4315 GCA_964555305.1 uncultured Rhodobacter sp.
CGATCGACAACAATCGGGTCGAGAACCTGATTCGCCCCTGGGCGTTGGGTCGCAGTTATGCCCAGTTCGGGATTATGCGCAGTTGCCCTGCCTGGCCCCGACCACGATCCAGCACCAATGCCCCTCGAGTGCCTGCAGCCGGACCGTGGTTTTCTCACGTTCACCGAAAAAGACTGTGCGCATAATCACAAGCTGTCGAGGAAGGCCAGCACGTCTGGCTTGGGTACGAAGCGCGGTGTCACCGTTTCCGGTGGCTGCAGGCTCGCCAGCGCCCGCTCCTTCATGTCCAGATCGGCCTCGAGGTACTGGTGTGTGGTCGCCACTTGCTCATGACCCAACCACAGAGCAATGACCGTCAGGTCGACACCCGACTGCAGTAAGTGCATGGCGGTGGTGTGGCGAATCACGTGCGGTGACACCCGACGATCTTTCAATGTGAGGCAGTGTGCGGCGGCCTGCGACACCGCCAACTGCAAGCGTTGCTCGACGCCGGAGCGGCTCATGGCCTGATCAGCCCGGTTCACCAGTATCGGCCGCGTCCTGTCGCTCGAGAGTGTGGCCATCCACTCATCCAACTTTTGAGCCGTGCGCTTCCACAACGGCACCACCCGCTCCTTGCGCCCTTTGCCGTGCAGCTGGACGGCCTGTGCGTGTTGCGTATCGACATCGCCACGGCGGATGCTGATAAGCTCTGAGACGCGTGCACCGGTGTTGTAGAGCAACAGGAACAGTAGGCGATCCCGTTGACCTGTCCAGGTGGTGGCATCGGGTGCCGCGAGGATGGCTTCCATCTCGGCACGCGACAAGAAGCCCACCAGTGGTCGCTCAAAGCGCTTCATGGGAATGGCCAGAACCCGCTGGACCTGCGCCAGGAGCGCGGGCTCTTGTAGTGCCACATAGTGCAAGAAGGCCCGGATGGCCGCGAAGCGCGCATTGCGGCTGCGAATACAGTTGTGGCGATGGGTCTCGAGGTGATCGAGGAAGGCCAACACCAGGGAGGCATCCAGGTCGTGGAGGCACAGCGTGCTGACGTCACGACCGAGGTGCTGCTCGGCAAAGCGGAACAGCAGCCTGAAAGAATCGCGATAACTGGCCACGGTCCGTGCGCTCAGGTGTTGCTGTTGCTGGAGGCGCTGGTAGAAAAACCGCTGTAGTAACCGAGCCAGATCGGTTTCAGATGTCGTCGACCTCATGGCAGGTCCTCCTCTGGCGTCGTGGTCGCCTGTTCGAAACGCTCAGCGGCAATCGCCAACAGTCCCGTGATGCCGGTGAGATACCAGTAGGTGTCTGAGACTTTGCAGTGGCCCATGTAGGTGGACAACTGTGGCAGCATCCGGTGGACATCCACCCCTTCGGCATACCATCTCAGCAGGCACTGGCAGGCAAAGGTGTGCCGCAGATCGTAGAGCCGCGGGACAGGGCCAGTCGCCGGCTTGTCCCAGCCCAATTGTTGGCGAATGCGCTGAAAGGCGTGGCGTGCCTGATCCCCCGTGATGGGACGTGCGTTGTCGAACAGGAAGAAGCCAGACGCTTGAGTAAGTCCCAGGCATCGTTTCCGCACACAGAGGTATTCGGCCAATGCCATCGTAGTGCTGGCATGGAGCGGGACCAGGCGGGATTTACGGAATTTGCTTTCGCGCACCTCGACTATGCCCCGCTCCAGATCGACATCCTGGTCCTGTAACCGCAAGGCCTCGCCGGGGCGAAGGCCTGTTGCAGCGAGAAAGCCAAGCAAGGTGTGCATGGTCACCGGCCTAAGCCCCTCGGTGGGGGACAATGCTGCCGTTGCCTCCAACAGTTGCTTGAGCTCCTGCGAGGAATAGATGTGCGGTGGTAGGCGACGATGGGCCGGACCAAAAAGGCGAGCGGGCGGGATCTCCGTCTGTGGCTCAAACAGCTGACAATACTTGGCGAAGGGCCGCAGCGTTTCCAGGCGGCGAGCGGGACCCAACCCTTCCGGTGTGAGTGAGGCATTGGCCCAGTCGACCGCCAACGCGAGGGTCAAGGGGCCCTGATGAGCCCGTTGCTCGGCAAAATGGGCAAAACGCTCGAGCTGCTGGCCTTCGATGGTCAAGGTGAAGCCCAGGGCCCGGCGTGTCCGCAGGTACGCCGCCACCCGCTGATGCATGCTGTTCCAGTTCGTCATGACCATTCCTCCGGCCAGGGCTGCGCAACGCAGGTCAACTGCGGCAGATCGACTTTGGTGTAAATGGCCGTGGTATCGATGCTGCGGTGGCGCAGCACATCGGCAATCTCTTTGATCGAACAGCCGCCCTGTAGCATGCGCCGGGCAGCGGTGTGGCGTAGTACATGGGTGCCGCTCCAGGGCAACTCGGCGCGCTGGAAAGCGCGACGCACGGCACCACGCACCGTCGTGACGGCAACGGCTTGACCCAGCGGGGCACGGTGGTAGACGAATAGGGCACGGCTGCTCGAGGCCGGTCGGCCATGACGCAGATAATCGACCAGACTTTCGCCGGTCGATGCCGGCAGCGGCAGACGATCGACGCGGCGGGCTTTATTGTGGGCCAGTGTCAGGACCCCACCACGCCAATCGATCGCCTCCAGGTCCAATTGCGCGACCTCATGACAACGCAGCGCCATGTCGGCCAGACACCGCGCCATGGCGTAATCACGCTTGCCGATGTCGGAGGTACGGTCGAAGACGGCCCAGAAACGGGTCATTTGCTCGTCATCCAGTGCTGGCGGCAGAGCCGCCAGCGACCAGCGGGCCGGTGACGGGATGGCATCCTCGAGGTTGTCGACCAAGGCACCATCAAAACGCAGGAAGCGCAGATAGCTGCGTAATGCCCCCACTAGAGCAGTCGCCGCCGGGCGGCGTGCCCTACAAGCCCTGTCAGTGACGTAGTCGATCAGAACCGATGGCGTGATGTGATCGACGATCAGCGAGCCCACCCCGAACAGATCAGAGAGGAATTGCCGTGCCTCGCGGCACCGGCCACGGCGCGTCTGCACAGCCAAGCCGCAGACGTCGCGCAGATAGGCATCGAAGGCGATGACCGAGGCCTCGATAGCCGCCGGTGGTGGCATATCGCGTTGGATCAGGCGGGGTTGGCCATTCATCAACAGAAGCTGATTCAGTGCTGCCCGGACCGATTTTCGCGAGCGAACAACCGAGGTAAGGCAGCGACAAGCTGGCAGGTGCTCATCGAGAAAGACACGCACGGTCTCCGTGCTGACCGTCTCTGCTAGTGGGGGGGCCGCGATAGGGTGCCACTGCAGGAAATGCACCACCGCCTTGCGGTAAGCCTTCGTCGTACTGGCGGTATGCCCTCGTCGTTCCAGGTGGGCGACATACCGGTCAAGCAAGCCTGTGTCGGCGCTCGATAGCACCGATTGCGGTGGCTGAACATGAAGATATGGATGGTTTGACATGAGTACCCTCCCGACAGGGTGGCGAGTGGTACTCAAAGCTTATGTCTTGCGGATCCATTCCTCCGGGCAGAGACTTCCATTTATAGTCAGTGTGTTACGAACACATTTCCCGAATAACTGCGCATAATCCCGAACTGGGCATAACTGCGATTATGCGCAGCTGCGCATAATCGCAGCAACTGGCTGTTCGCCGGGTCACTGCGCAGTGGCCAGCGTGCCGCCACCATCATGAGCCTGATCCAGTGCGCCAAGCTGAATGGCCACGAGCCCTACGCCTACCTGAAGGACGTGCTGGAGCGGCTGCCGACTCAGAAGGCCAGCCAGCTCCACGAACTCCTGCCCCATCACTGGCAACAACCCGCCTGATCATGCGCCGGCGGTGATGCCCGATCGCTTACCCTCGTCGTGCAGTCGGATGAAGGTGACGGTATCGAGCGGTGACAGGCTGAGACCCACGTAGGTCAATTTGTGTTGTGAGCGCTGGATTTGAGCAATTCTTAGCAAAAATCCGCGTAAACCCTCGCCCACTCGGGCGGGGATACAAGCGGGCAGCGCGATAGCGCTGCTGGGTTTGCGGTATGGGGCCCGGTGGCATAAGCTGTATATACACCCAGTTTTGGCGCTTCTCTCGACAGATCGTTGACGATAACCAAGCGGTGATCGTCGAGACGCTGAACCTGGCTTGCCACACATAACACGACCGGGACATCAACGCGGCGCTGAACATCAAGCAGCAAGGCATCATCCAGTTGAAGGCGGAAGGGCTGTCCGTCTCTGCCCATGGAGGCTTGCGTAAGTCCGGCGCATCGCCGGCTGCTGCCTGAGAAGTGGGAAGCCTCGCCCGCCAGGGCGGGGAGCAGTCACTGCCTTTGGAGGGCTACCAGCGCTGCGCCTTGTTGCATTGCGACTGAATGTGCTG
>CAZKSE010000288.1:0-4304 GCA_964555305.1 uncultured Rhodobacter sp.
AGAGAGACCGCGCCCCCGCCTCCACCCTCCCCCTACCAGGACCCAGGGGCGCAGCCAGTCACCGCGCAACGCGCCTCAAAGCCGGGTCCACACCCAGAATCGAGCTTTCCGACGCGGCCCCCGCCGGCCGCGTCCCCGAAATCCTGTGCCTTGTCTCGCCAGGTCAACTCAAGGGTAGGCTCCGGCCTGCCCTTTTTTCTTTCCCCTACCCCGCCCTTCTGCGCTCCCCGGCACCCGTCGGCTCCGGCTTGCGCCCTGCGCTTCCGCTGCGACCCGTACGCGCCCCACGGATCCACGACCAACGGAGGTGCTCCCGCCCCTCGTCAGGCTGTGCGTGCCGCACAACCTTCCTCGCGTTGGGCCGGGCGCCGCACCCTTCGGGCGCGGCGAGAGGGCTATGCCGATATCGCTTCCCCCCGACCCCGAAGGACGCTCAATATCGGGCCGCGACGGCATGCCCGCGGAGCAAAGGCGCGGCAGGGCAGGAGGCAGCGTCGCGGCAAGGTCAGATCCGAACTGCCTCCCCATCAGACCTGCCGCATCAGACATGCCGCATCCGACCCGCCGACCCACTGTCGACAGCGACATGCCCCACGACTGCCATACGTTTGCCATACGTTTGCCATACGTTTGCCATACGCTCTTGCGGCCGAGAATTTGTCCCTTGGACGCCGGGCGCAAACTCCTTTACAACCCGCCCAGATCCGAACCGACCCAAGGGCATCTGCGCGCATGGCCAGCCTCAACGACATCCGCTCGACCTTCCTCGACTACTTCCGTCGCAACGATCACGAGGTCGTCGACAGCTCCCCGCTGGTGCCACGCAACGACCCGACGCTGATGTTCACGAACTCGGGGATGGTGCAGTTCAAGAACGTCTTCACCGGCCTCGAGCACCGCGACTATGTGCGCGCGACGACCAGCCAGAAATGCGTGCGCGCCGGTGGCAAGCACAACGATCTGGACAATGTCGGCTACACCGCCCGGCACCATACCTTCTTTGAAATGCTTGGGAATTTCAGCTTCGGCGATTATTTCAAGGACGCCGCCATCCCCTTTGCCTGGGAGCTGCTCACCCGCGATTTCGGCATCGACCGCGACCGGCTCCTCGTCACCGTCTACCACACCGACGACGAAGCGGCCGCGATCTGGAAGAAGGTCGCGGGCCTGCCCGACGACCGCATCATCCGCATCGCCAGCGACGACAACTTCTGGCGCATGGGCCCCACCGGCCCCTGCGGCCCCTGCACCGAGATCTTCTACGACCACGGCCCCTCCATCTGGGGCGGCCCCCCGGGCAGCCCCGAGGAAGACGGCGACCGGTTCATCGAGATCTGGAACCTCGTCTTCATGCAGAACGAACAGCACGAGGACGGCCGCCTCACCGCCCTGCCGCGCCAATCGATCGACACCGGAATGGGTCTGGAACGCATCGGCGCGCTCTTGCAAGGCAAGCACGACAACTACGATACCGACCTGATGCGCAGCCTGATCGAGGCCTCGGCGAATGCCACCTCCTCCGACCCGGATGGCAAGGGCAAGATCCACCACCGGGTCATCGCCGACCACCTGCGCTCGACGGCCTTCCTGATCGCAGACGGGGTGATGCCGTCGAACGAAGGTCGCGGCTATGTGCTGCGCCGGATCATGCGGCGGGCGATGCGCCACGCGCATATGCTGGGCGCCCAGGACCCGATGATGCACCGGCTGGTGCCGGCGCTGGTGCGCGCGATGGGGGGGCATTATACCGAACTGCAGCGCGCGCAGGCGCTGATCGCCGAGACGCTGAAGCTGGAAGAAACGCGCTTTCGCCAGACCCTGGACCGCGGCTTGAAACTGCTCGACGCCGAGCTTGACAAACTGGCCGAGGGTGTCCCCCTGCCCGGTGATGCTGCCTTCCGGCTCTATGACACCTACGGCTTCCCGCTGGACCTTACCCAGGACGCCCTGCGCGAAAAGGGGCGTGGGGTGGATATAGCCGGGTTCGACGCTGCCATGGCCGAGCAGAAGGCCAAGGCCCGCGCCGCCTGGGCAGGATCGGGTGAAGCCGCCGATGCGACGATCTGGTTCGAACTCGCCGACAAACACGGCACGACAGAGTTTCTGGGCTACGACACCGAAACCGCCGAAGGCCAGGTATTGGCGCTGGTCGCCGACGGCGGCCTGACGGACAGCGCCACGGGCGCGGTACAGGTCATCGTGAACCAAACCCCGTTTTATGCCGAATCCGGCGGCCAGGTGGGGGACGCGGGCTTCATCCGCTTCGATGGCGGCGTGGCCGAAGTGCGCGACACCAAGAAGATGGCCGGCCTTTCCGTCCATTTCGCCACCGTGACCGAGGGCGAACTGAAAACGGGCACGCCCGTCAAGCTGGAGGTCGCGCATGCCCGCCGGCGCGCGATCCGCGCCAACCATTCGGCGACGCATCTTCTGCACGAAGCCCTGCGCCAACACTTGGGCGCGCATGTCGCACAGCGCGGCTCGCTCAATGCCGACGATCGACTGCGCTTCGATTTCAGCCACACTGCTGCGCTCAGCCCGAGCGAACTGTCGGCGGTCGAGGCCGAGGTCAACGCCTATGTGCGCCAGAACAGCCCGGTCGAGACACGGATCATGACCCCGGACGAGGCGCGCGCCCTGGGCGCACAGGCGCTTTTCGGCGAGAAGTACGGCGACGAGGTGCGGGTGGTGTCGATGGGCGCCCTGCCCGCCTCGGGCAAGGGCGCCGACGGCGCGACCTATTCGATCGAACTCTGCGGCGGCACGCATGTGACCCGCACGGGCGAGATCGGCGCATTCGTGTTGCTGGGCGACAGCGCCTCTTCGGCCGGCGTGCGGCGGATCGAGGCGCTGACCGGGCAGGCGGCCCTTGCGCACCTTCGCGCGCAGGAAGCCCGGCTGACCGAGATCGCCAACCTGCTGAAGACGCCCCTTTCGGACGTCGTGGACCGGGTGCGCAGCCTTTCCGACGAACGCCGGGCGCTGGCCAACGAGGTCGCGCAGCTCAAGCGCGAACTGGCGATGGGCGGACCCCAGACCGCGACCGAGGCGCGCGAAATCGCCGGCGTTAAATTCGTGGCGCAGGTGGTCAGCGGCGTGACCGGCAAGGACCTGCCCGCGCTGATCGACGAGACGAAGGTGCGGCTTGGTTCGGGGGCGGTGCTGTTGATCGCCGACACGGGCGCGAAGCCCGCGGTCGCGGCCGGGGTGACCGCGGATCTGACAGGGCAGCTCTCGGCTGTCGACATCCTGCGCGCGGCGGTGGCCGAATTGGGCGGCAAGGGCGGTGGTGGCCGACCGGATCTTGCCCAGGGTGGCGGCGCCGACATCGCCGGGGCCGAGGCGGCGATCAAGGCCGCCGAATCTGTAATCGAAGGAGCCTGAGTATGCCGAAAGCCTTCTGGATCGCCCATGTCGAGGTGACCGACCCCGATGCCTATGGCCGCTACGCGGCGCTGGCGACCGATGCCATCGCCAAGCATGGGGGCGAGTTCCTGGCGCGCGCGACGCGCTACGTCACGCTCGAAGGGCCGGAGCGCGCGCGCCATGTGGTGGCACGCTTCCCCTCGCTGGAGGCGGCGGTCGACTGCTACAACTCTCCCGAATACCAGGCCGCGATGGAGCACGCCCGGGGCGCCGCCAAGCGCGATCTGATCGTGATCGAGGAGAGCCAGTAAGCGTAGCGGGCCTCTCTGAAAAGCGGCTATCCGCGGGTGGAGGCAACAGGCGCGCTTCAGCAGCCCAAATGAAAACGGCCGGTCCTCGCGGGGCCGGCCGAAATCTGTCGAAAGGCTGAAAGATCAGCCTTCCAGACGGTCCATGATCCGGGCCGACAGTTCGGGGTCGTTCTGCGCGGCCTGCAGGATGGCGATATACTCGTCCAGCGTCATGTTCGGCGTGTTCTCGATCGCCTCGGCCATCGCGTCATTGGCTTCGGCGACGATGGCCTCGCGCTGCTCGTCGGATTCGGCCTGTTGCAGCGTCTCGCTGTATTCACGCTCCAGTTCGTCAACCGAGCGCAGGGCGGCGATGAACGCTTCGAGCTGCGTATCGTCGACGCTCATGGTCGGCGCCGCGGGCGCGGTCGTGGCGGTCTGCGCCATGGCCGGCAGGGCCAGCGGCGCGGCAAGCGCCAGACTGGCGGCGGTCATCGTGGCGGCAAGGCGATTTGTCTTCAGCATGATCTGCTCCTTCGATTGTCCTTTGGCGCGGGCCATCCCGCACGCTCAGGACATTACCTAGGGGGCCGGCGCCGCAGCCGCAAAGAGGCTCGGCGCGTGCCCGCTGATCGGGTTTCCGCCGAT
>CAZKSE010000289.1:0-4283 GCA_964555305.1 uncultured Rhodobacter sp.
TGCCATACGTTTGCCATACGTTTGCCATACGTTTGCCATACGCTTGCCATACGCCTTCCGGCGCTCAGAGCAGCGCGAAGATCCCGGCCGCCAGCGCCAGCGTGCCGCCCACCGCCAGGAACGCCAGGCTCCGCCGCCGATCCTGTCGCGACGCCGCCCCACCGGCATAATCGAAGCGCTCGTAGATGACATTGCGCATCGGCATCCCCACATCGACGAGCGCATCCGACACCGCCGTCACCATCCCCCCCGGACCGCACATCAGCGCCACCGTGTGCGCCGGGTCGAGCCCCTGAAGGAGCCGGCGCAGGCGGGCGTGATCCAGCCGCCCGACCTCGCCGGTCCAGCCGGGCGCGGCCTCCTCGCTCAGCAGCATCACCTGCAGATCCAGCTGCGCACGCGCGGCCTCGATCTCGGGCAGGCAGGCGAAATTGTCAGGATCTCCAGCGGCATAGACCAGTCGCACAGGCCGCGGATCGCCCCGTGCCGCCATGTCGCGCAGAAGCCCCATGATGGGCGCAATCCCCACCCCGCCGGCGATCAGCAGGACCGCGCGGGCCGGATGCGCCTCAAGCGTGAACTCGCCATAGGGGCCGTCGATGCCGATCGGCGTGCCGGGCTTCAACGCCCCGATCCGGTTGGTGAAATCCCCTGCCTCCTTGACGATCAGGCTCAACCCGGGCCGCCGCGGGCTGTCGGCGATGGAGAAGGGATGATCGAACAGCGGAAAGCGCCGCGCGCCCTCGGTCATCCAGACGAACTGGCCGGCGTGATAGGGCAGCGCCGGCGTGCCGGGCTCCGGCTGAATGTCCAGCTCCCACATCCGGTCGGCACGCTTTTCGACCGACGCCAGCCGCCAGGGCCGTGCATGGAGCCGCCACCAGCGCCAGCCATAGAGCGTGGCCATGACCGCCAGAAGCGCCGCGCCCAGCCCCCACCAGAGGATCGGCACCGCCCCCAGCGAACTGAAGCGCCCGGCAGCAAGCGCATGGTGCAGCCCCGCCGCCGCTGCCGTCACGCCGAAGACGACATGCGAGGCGCGCCAGACCTCGTAGGGCGCGGGCAGCCGTTCGCGCAGCGCCGAGGTCGCGACCAGCAACGCCAGTGCCGCCAGCGAGACCACGCCACTGCGGTACTGCCCGAGCGTCAGGTAAGCCATAAGCCGCGCCTGTCCGCGGGTGGGATCGTCAAGCCAGGTCGGCAGGACATAGAGCAACGGATGCAGGATCAACCCGACCAGCACCCACCAGGCGGCGACCTTGTGAAAGGCCATGATCTTGTCGATACCCAGCCGTCCCGAGACCACCTCGAACCGGCCCGAGGTGACGAACTGCACCGCCATCGCCGCAAGCCCCAGAAGTCCCAGCGCCGCACCGACCCGTTCCCACGGATCCAGCGGCACCACCCGCGCACCCAGTGCCAGCGCCAACGGCAGCAGGCAGAAGGTCAGATAGAGCAGCGCCAGCGCCGGCGCCGGCAGGCGCGGAAATCCCTGCGGGGGTTCAGGATCGGTGGCTTTCACGGTCGGCTCGGTCACTTGTGACGGCATCGGCGCTCCATTGTTCGACTTCCAGGCAGGCTTGGCCCCGTTGCGGGCAGGCTGGGGGCGGATGATCGCGCCTGCCATGATCGGGATCAAGGTTGCCGGATTCGCCCAAGGATAGCATGATGACTTGACATGACATCAAGCCGGGGCCGTCGAACCGGCGCCATGAACCTTGAGGAAGGGGGGCCGCGTGAATCTGGCAAGAAGAACCGTGCAACTGGTCGCGGCCCTGTCGCTGGCACTCGCCCCCCTGCCCGCTGCCGCGCAGGAACTGACCGGGCTGACCGGGCTGACCGAGCTTGTCGAGAAATGGCTGGCTTCGCCGCATGGCGATTACGGCTCCCTCTCCTTCACTTACTGGAACGAGGAAGGCGAGGTGCCGGTCGCTTGCGCGCATTGCCATTCCGAGCCCTCGTTCGTCGCCTGGCTGGGGGCGGATGGCAGCGAACCAGGCGTTGTGGAGCATCCCGGCGCGATCAATTCGCCCATTGGCTGCGCCTCGTGCCACACCTCGGCCGCACATGACCTTGATGCCGTCACCTTCCCGTCGGGCGTCACGGTCGATGGGTTGGGCTGGAACGCGGTCTGCTCGGTCTGCCACCAGGGCCGCCAGTCGACCGACCACGTTGCGCGCGCGGTCGAAGGGAAGGACCTGGACGCGGTCTCGTCCGAACTCTCTTTCCTAAACATCCATTACGGCGTCGCCGCGGCGGTGATGCACGGGGCGGAAACGCGCGGCGGCTTCCAGTATCCCGGACGCGACTATGCCGGTCGTTTCCGCCATGTCGCAGGCGCCGATACCTGTGTCGCTTGCCATGACGCCCATTCCACTCAGGTCGAGGTCGATGGCTGCTTGAGCTGCCACCGCGGGGTCGACGACATTCGCGCCATCCGCACCCGACATGGCGATTTCGACGGGGATGGCGATATCTCGGGCGGGATCCATGCGGAAATCATGGGGCTTCAGCGCCAGCTCTACGCCGCGATCCAGGCCTATGCCACCGAGGTCGCGGGCATGCCCATCGGCTATTTCGACGGCCGCTTCCCCTATTTCTTCGCCGATCCGGAGGCCACGGGCGAGATCACGGCGGAACAGGCGATCTTCGCCAACCGATATCAGAACTGGACCCCTCGGCTTCTGCAGGCAGCCTACAATTACCAGGTCGCCAAGAAGGACCCGGGGGGCTATGTCCACAACCCGACCTATCTGCTGCAATTGCTGCACGACAGCCTCGAAAGCCTGTCCGAGCAGGTCGAGATCGACATGGGCCGGTTGCGCCGGCCGTGAGGGTCGCACCCGGCGCCTGGCTGCGGCCCGCGACGAGCGAGACCCCCGCCCACCCGACGCTGATGGCCGAGGCATCGCAAACGGGGGTCGTGCTTCTGGGCGAGACCCACGACCGCGCCGATCATCATCGCTGGCAGCTTTCGGCCCTGTCCGGCCTTCTGGCGCACCGGGCCGAGCTGGTCGTGGGGTTCGAGATGTTCCCGTCCCGCGTCGATCCGGTGCTTGCTGACTGGGTCGCCGGCGGCATGGACGAGGCGACGTTTCTGCAACGCGTGGAGTGGGATCGAGTCTGGGGCTTCGGCGCAGAGCTTTACCTTCCGCTTTTCCATTTCTGCCGGCAACACCGGCTGGCGATGATCGGTCTGAACTGCGACCGCGCCCTGGTCCGGCAAGTCGGTGCCAACGGGTGGGAAGCGATCCCCGAGCCGGCACGCGACGGCATCACCCCAGCCGCCCCGGCGACCGCGGCGTACCGGCGCTACCTCTTCGACATCACTGGCGGCACGCGCGAAGGGCGCGCCGCTCAGCACCCGATGGACCCTGCCTTCGACCATTTCGTCCGCGCGCAACAGACTTGGGACCGAGCTTTCGCCTGCCGCATCGCCGCGGTGAGGCGGTGCAAGGAAACTGGGTCCAAAAACGGTGACGATGCGGACCCAATTTGCCAAGCGCCCACAACGCGCTAGGCGGGAACACGCGCTGGACCTATCGCTGCGCGCCAACTGGCCTCATCGCCCTCACCCGCCGCCGCGCCGCTGGTCGTCGGCATCATCGGGCGAGGGCATCTGGAGTTTGGCGGCGGCACGCCGCAGCAACTGGCCGACCTTGGCATCACCGATGTGATGGTCCTGTTGCCAGCCGATGCAGGCACCGAAACCGCACCCGGGATCGCAGATGCGGTCTTCGGCCTGGATGCGCCCGGCACTTGAGCCATGCTCCGCGGGGTCAGTCCTCCAGCGCGAAATGCCGACCGCCCATGACCGTGCCGGCGATCGGCACCTCGTGCAAGCGCGTCGGTTCCACCGCCAGCGGGTCAGCGTCGAGCACGCAGAAATCGGCGCGCTTGCCCGTCGTGATGGAGCCCAGTTCGTGGTCGAGCTTCAGCACATGCGCGGCACCCATGGTGATGCAACGCAGCGCGGTTGCGACCGGGATCTGCTGGCTGTCGCCCAGCACCCTCCCGCCCTCGGTCCGGCGATTGACGGCGCACCAGGCGGTGAACAGCGGCGCCATCGGCGTCACCGGGGCGTCGGAATGTATCGCGAAATCGCCGGAAAAAACCTCGGCCGCATCGCGACAGGCGTCCATCCGCGACGCGCGGTCCGGGCCCAGCGTGCGCGCCGAATGCGTGTCGCCGAAGTAATACAGGTGGTTGGCAAAGACATTGACGCAGAGGCCGAGTATCCGTCTTGGTCAAGGGCGTTCCGGCAACCAGTCGCGGCCTGCGCG
>CAZKSE010000290.1:0-4258 GCA_964555305.1 uncultured Rhodobacter sp.
GGCGGCCGCCCGGTCAAAAGCGAGTGCCGGGTTGGCCTCAGCGAAGTGGTAGTGCGAACCGACCTGAACGGGCCGGTCGCCGGTATTCGCGACCTCGATTACGGTGACCGCGGCACCCGCGTTCAACTCGATTTCGCCCGCCGCGGGGATCACTTCGCCGGGGATCATCGACTTATTCCACCGGCAAGGTCAGCGACGCGGGCGCCAGCGCGGGCGCCGCGTCGGCCGGGGTGAGCGCCAGCAGGATGCCGCTTGCCACGACCACGACGCCCAGGCCGCGCGCCAACACCGGCGCCGGACCACGCCCGAGCGCCTGCCCGACCGCCAGGCCGGCCCCGTGCAGCGCGGCCGTGGCCAACGCGAAGCCAAGCATGTAGCCCATATCCAGCCCGACGGGACCCTCGACGCCGTGGGCATGGCCGTGCGCCAGACCGAAGGCCGCCAGCAGCATGATCGACAGCGCCAGCGGCACCCGCAAGGCCAGTGCCGTTGCCGCACCCAGCACGATCACCGAGGCAAGAATCGCGGGCTCCACGATCGGCAGCGCCGCGCCGCCCGTGCCGACCACCCCGCCAAGGACCATCGCCAGCACGAAGCCCGCCGGAAAGAGCCAGCGCGCCCGGCCTCCAACCATCGACGCCCACAGCCCCACCGCCAGCATAGCCAACAGATGGTCGAGCCCCATCAATGGATGAGCCAACCCGGCGAGAAAGCCGCTGCCTTCGGCGTGAATGGGATGCGCCAGCGCGGCGGCGGGTGAGAGCAGGATCATCAGGGCAAGGGGCAGGGCGCGCATCGGGATCTCCTATCGAATCGGATGGTGAACGGTGACAAGCTTGGTGCCGTCAGGGAAAGTGGCTTCAACCTGCACCGAATGGATCATCTCGGCAACGCCGCTCATGCATTGCTCCGCGCGAACGACATGCGCGCCGGCCTCCATCAGGTCGGCGACGCGCCGCCCATCGCGGGCGCCCTCGACCACGAAATCGGTGATCAGCGCCACGGCCTCGGGGTGGTTCAGCTTGACACCACGCTCCAGCCGGCCCCGCGCGACCATCGCCGCGAGGCTCACCAGCAGCTTGTCCTTTTCGCGCGGGGTCAGGTTCATGCCCGTCTCACTCCTGCCACACGCGGGGAAGGCGGCCGTGACGCAGCAGCGCCAGAAGCCGCAGTATCTGCCGGCGAAGCGGCCAGCCGTCCATCGCCATCAGCCGCACCATCAATCGCCCATCCCAGCCCGAGGCGGCGCCCGTCACGCCGGGTTCGGCCAGCGCCGCGCGCACCGGGGCCAGTGCATCCTCGGCTCCGGGAGCCACCAGAACGAGGCTGGCGAAGGCCCGGGCGCCGTGCAATGCAGCGGGTGCATCCAAGGCGGCACTGCGCAGGCGCAGGGGTTCCAGCACGACGGGTTGGCCGGCGCGATGGATCTGGCGATGATCGTCGAAGGCCAGATCGCGGACGCTCTCGCCCATCGCGGCGCGGCCGAGAATAACCGATTCGACCGCTAGGCAAGTCGCCCCTTCGGCCAGCTCGATCCGGGTGCGTCGTTGCAGGCGGCTCGCATCGAAAAGGATCGTCTCCTGCGGAAGCCAGTCCAGGTGCGCGCCGGCGCCCAGGCGCATGTCCACCCGCACGCGCGCCGGGGCGCCCGTGCCGCGGTAGGCGCGTTCCGCCGTCTGCGTGGTCGCGGTGGCGCGCGCCCCCGCAGCCAGTTCGAGCGCATAGTCCAGCCGGTCGCCCGAGGTCAGCCCGCCCGAGGTGTTCAGATACACCACCTCCGGCCCCTCGTCGGCGGGCAGGACGATGGCTCGCGCCGAACCGGATTGCGCCAGGCGGCGCAGGCGTCCACCCGGCCCCAAGGTGACCGACGCTGCGCCGCGGCTGCGTTGTAGGGCAGGGGGAGGGGTGAGCGCGATGTTCATCCGTGCAGTTTCACGCCGCCCCCCACGGCAGCGACAAGACCCTGCCGGCGTCCCGATGCCCCGCGGTGCTGAAGAAACGGGCGGGATGCTCGCATTATGGGCGCAACGCCCAGAAAACGGGCATGGGGCATTTGCGGCGCTGCGCTGCGCTTCTGGACTGCCGTCTCTCGGTGGTCGGCGCGGCCGGCTTGCGCCCCTCCGCCCTCACCTCCCTTCGGCTTGCCTCTCTCCGTGGCGCGGGGCTATCGTCCGCCGGTTCGGGGGCGCGCGCCGCGCGATCCCTGCATTCAAGGGAGAAACAGGATGAAGAAACTTGCTGCTCTGGCCTGCGCGGCGCTGCTGTCGCCCGGCGCGGCGCTGGCTGCCGACTGGCCGACCCGTAGCGTCACCGTCGTCGTCGGCTTCGGCGCAGGCTCCACCCCCGATCTGCTGGCCCGGCTCGTGGCCGAGGGGCTTCAGGAACGGTTGGGCCAGCCCTTCGTCGTCGACAACCGGCCCGGGGCGGGCGGCAACATCGGCCTCGACGCCGTCGCGCAGGCGGAGCCCGACGGCTACACGCTGGGCGTGACCATCCCCGGCCCGCTGATCGTCAACCCGATGCGCATGGAGCTGATGTACGACCCTGAGGCCGACATCCGCCCGGTGACCATGCTTGGCACGCAGCCCAGTGTGCTGGCGGTCAACGCCGACCTGGGCGTCGAGACGCTGGACGAGCTGCTGGAAATGCTGCGCAACGACCCGGGCGCCTACAACTATGCCTCGATCGGCGTGGGGTCGATCTCGCATCTGGCGATGGAGATGGTCGCGCTTGCCAGCGAGACCGAGGTCGAGCATATCTCCTACACCTCCTCGCCCGAAGCGGTGCAGGCGGTGATCGGCGGCGAGGCGCAGATGGCCACGATGCCGCCCCTCGCGGTTCTCAGCCAGGCCGAGGAGGGGACGCTGAAGTTGCTCGCGCAGACCTCGGGCGAACGGATGGATATCGTCGCCGACGTGCCGACCTTCGCCGAACTCGGTCTCGAGGACGTGCAGGCCGAAGCCTGGAATGCCCTTGTCACCACCGCCGGCACGCCCGACGAGGTGGTCGAGACGCTCTACGCCGCGCTTGCCGATCTGCTGGCCGATGAGGCCATGCAGGAGCGGATCGCCGGGCTGGGCTTCCAGCCGGTGCAGATGACCCCCGCCGAATTCGAGGCGCGCATCGCCGAGGAGACGCCGCGCTGGCGCGCCGTGCTCGAGGCGGCCGGGCTCCTTGATGAGTGATGCCGGATGAATGAAGCCGAGACCGGGACGCCGCCCTTGAGGCGGCGTCTCACCCGGCCCGCGGTGCTGGGCGGCGCGCTGGCCTTGGCGCTGGGCCTATGGGTCATGACCGAAGCCGGCGGCTACCAGATGGGCACTGCACGGCGCATGGGGCCGGGGTATTTCCCGTCGCTCCTGGGCGCGCTGCTGGCGCTGATGGGCGCGGCACTGGTGGCGCTGGGCCTCTGGCGGGCGGAGGCTGCGTCGGAAGAAGAGGAACGCGCCGACCCCCGTGCCCTCGTTGCGGTGCTGGCAGGGCTGGCGGCCTTCGCGCTCCTGCTGCCGCGGGCGGGGCTCGTGCCGGCCGTGATCGGGCTGGTGGTGATCGCCGCGCAGGGCTCGGGGCAGATGCGGCCTCTGGGTGCTTTGGTGTTGGCGTTCGTTCTGGCCGCGCTTTCCTGGGCGATCTTCCGGCTGGGCCTCGGCCTTCCGCTGCCGGCCTTCGCGGGCCGGCTCTGATGGATCTCTTCGCCAATCTCGCTCTCGGCTTTCAGACCGCGCTCTCGCCCTCGGCGCTCTTTTTCTGCTTTCTGGGTGTCACGCTCGGCACGCTGATCGGTGTGCTGCCGGGGATCGGGGCGATGGCCGCGATCGCGATGCTGCTGCCGGTGACCTACCAAGTCCCGCCGACCGAGGCGCTGATCATGCTTGCCGGCATCTATTACGGCGCGCAATACGGCGGCTCGACCGCCTCGATCCTGCTGCGCCTGCCGGGCACGCCGCAGGCCGCGGTAGTGACACTGGACGGCTACCCGATGGCACAGCAGGGCCGGGCGGGCGTGGCGCTCTTCATCACCACCATTGCGTCGTTTGTCGGCTCGGCCCTGGGGGTGCTTCTTCTGGCGGGCTTCGCCCCGGCACTCGCGCGCGCCGCGATGGCTTTCCAGGCGCCCGAATACTTCGCCTTGATGGTTCTGGGGCTGATGGCCGCAGCGTTGCTCACGCAGGGGTCGGCCCTGCGCGGGCTGATCATGGTGGTCGTGGGCCTCACGCTCGGCACGGTCGGCACAGACCTGCAATCGGGCAGTTTCCGC
>CAZKSE010000291.1:0-4252 GCA_964555305.1 uncultured Rhodobacter sp.
AACCGTCTGGCCGAAGGCAAGCTGCCGCTTTGCGCCGAGATGTGCTCGACCAAGGCGCTTCTGGCCGGTGACGGCGACATCATCGCCGAGATCTATCGTGAACGCGTGGTCACTCGCGGCTACGGCTCGGGTGCCTGGGGCTGGCGGACGGCCTATGGCGATACGATCGCAGTCTGAGCGCCAGAGAAAGGGACCCATCATGACGAGACCAATCTCGCGCCTGACGTTGGGGGTGGGTGCACTCGCCGCCAGCGCCACCGCCGCCTTCGCGCAGGTCAATCCCACCGCAAGTTCAGTGCAGGAAGAAGCGCTGATGCGCGCGCTGCAATCGGGCGAGGCGGTGACCGGGCGTATCACCATCCCTGACTCCAGCGCCTCGGTGCTGATCGATCCGGGCGGACGCGACTGGGCGGTGCTTCATTCCGGCACGCTCCAGTGGATCACCATCGCCTCGGTCGTCGGCACGATCGTCCTGCTGGCGATCTTCTTCCTGATCCGCGGCCGTATCCGGATCGAGGCCGGCTTTTCGGGTCGCAAGATCTTGCGCTTCAACATGGTCGAGCGGTTTGCGCACTGGCTCCTCGCCTCGACCTTCATCATTCTGGCGCTAACCGGGCTCAACCTGATCCTCGGCCGCACGGTGCTTCTGCCGATGGTCGGCGAGAATACCTTCGGCACACTCTCAGCCTGGGGCAAGATCGCGCATAACTACCTGGCCTGGCCGTTCATGATCGCACTGATCATGATCTTCGTGCTTTGGGTCATTCACAACATTCCCAACCGACTGGACTGGATCTGGCTGAAGCAGGCCGGCGGCCTCTTCAAGGCCGGTGTGCATCCGCCGGCGCGGAAGTTCAACGCGGGACAGAAGATCATCTTCTGGTCGGTGGTGATCGGCGGGGCGATCATGTCTTTCACCGGCGTCATGTTGCTGTTCCCGGCAGAAGCCGGCGGTGCGGCGAACTGGCAGTTCTTCCAGGTCGTCCATGCCGTCGTCGCGGCGCTGATGGCCGCCGTCATCTTGGCCCATATCTATATCGGTTCGGTCGGGATGGAGGGTGCCTTCGACGCCATGGGCTCCGGTGAGGTCGATCTGAACTGGGCAAAAGAGCACCACTCGCTCTGGGTCGAGGAAAAGACCGGCCGCACCGCCCCTGCCGGTGCCCACGGCGCCCGCGCCACCCCAGCCGAGTGATCGGCCGGGCCACCGGGGTGATCCCCGCCGGCCCGCAGCTTTCCGCCCGGCACGCCATCCCGTGTCGGGCGGTTTACGCCTGAACCTCCGCGTTCCATCCCGTTGTTCACCCACAGAAAGCCGCACCCTCTATGCGCCCGCCCGCCGACAGACCCACCGACGCCGTACTTGCCCAGCAGGCGCGTGTCGTGCTCAAGGCGCTGACGCTACCGGATGGCACCCCCTTGGGTACCGGCGGTCGGCTTTCGGGCCTGACGGTGACACGCGGCAAAGCAAGCGTCGCCATCCGTGCCGACGTGGCCGAGGCCGCCGCCCTCGCCCCCCTGCGCACCACCGCCGAGGAGGCACTGCGCGCGCTACCGGGCATCGTCCAGGCGATGGTCGTGCTTACCGCGGAAAGCGCAAATGCCGCCAAATGCCCAAAATCTCAGCAGGGCGCCGTCGCCCCGCCCCGATTGTCGTCCACCGCGAACCGCGAAGCGGTCCTGCCCGGGGTGGGTCATGTCGTCGCCGTCGCTTCGGGCAAGGGCGGCGTGGGGAAATCGACGACGGCCGTCAACCTGGCGCTGGCGCTGCGCGCGCTCGGATTGAAGGTCGGCATTCTGGATGCCGATATCTACGGTCCCTCGCTACCCACGCTCCTCGGCCTTCATGGCAAGCCGCGCGTCGGCGCAGGGCGCAAGCTCGTGCCAATGGAGGCTTTCGGCCTGAAGGCCATGTCGATGGGTCTCCTGGTCGATGACGAGACAGCCATGATCTGGCGCGGCCCGATGGTCATGTCCGCGATCACCCAGATGCTGGCCGATGTCGACTGGGGCACGCTGGATCTGCTGATCGTCGACATGCCGCCGGGAACGGGCGACGCACAGCTTGCACTGGCGCAGGGCGCAAGACTTTCGGGCGCGGTCATCGTCTCGACCCCGCAAGACCTGTCGCTGATCGACGCGCGCCGCGGCATCACCATGTTCCGCAAAGTCGATGTGCCGATCCTGGGTATCGTCGAGAACATGTCGCATTTCCTCTGCCCGACATGCGGCACCGAACATGCGATCTTCGGCCAGGGCGGCGCCCGGGCCGAGGCCATACGCCTATCGATCCCCTTCCTCGGCGCGGTCCCGCTGACGATGGACCTGCGCCAGGCGTCGGACGCGGGCCAACCTGTCGTCGCCCGCGACCCCGATGGGCCACTCGGACGGATCTACCTTGGACTCGCACTCGGGCTCCGGACGGAACTCGCGCGGCAGCCCGTTCCGCAGACGCTTTCCCTTTCGCCACTTCAAACCCCTTCCCACGGAGGTTCCGCACCATGAAAGCCTTTCTTGCCGCGGTCGTCATCGCGATCGTCTTTGCCTATGGCGCCTCGGTCGTGTTGAACGACGGGTTCCAGCAGCCGGCGCATTCCGCCTTCACGACCGAAGGCGCGCGCGTCTCCGAACCCGGCAGCAACCTGATCCAGTTCTGAGTTCGTGACCGGCCACCGGCTCGCCGCCGTCGCTGCCTTGGCGCTGACACTTGCGCTGCCCAGGGTTATGCCTGCCGACGCACAAGACCTGATCGGTCACGGCGGCCCGGTAGGGGCGCTGGCAGTTGCGGGCGAGCGCGTGTTGTCGGGCGCGTTCGATACCCGCGCGATACTGTGGGATACGCGGACCGGCGGCGCCAAGCATGTGCTTCGCTTCCATGAGGGCAACGTCACCGCAGTCGCGCATCTGCCGGGTGGGCGGGTAGCGACCGGCGGGCAGGACGGTCGCGTGGCGATCTGGGAGGCGGAGGGCCTGCGCCCGGTCTTTGCCACCGAGCGCGGCGCGGCGCAGGTCGCGGCCCTCTCGCTCGCACCCGATGGTGGCCATCTCGCCGCGGGGTTCTGGGACGGTGCCATCGAGCGTCTGGACCTAAGCGACTACACCACCCACCGCTGGGCTGCGCACGGCGACAGGGTCATGGGGTTGGCGCATTTGCCTGACGGCCGGCTGGCCAGCGCCGGTTCGGACCTGCGGCTGTCGTTCTGGGACTCGCGGGGTACGCTTCAAGGCCGAACCGATCTGACCGACCTGCCCAATGGATTGGCCGTCACGGGGGGCCGTATCGCCATCGCCTTCGCTGAGGGCGCGCTGCGGCTCTATGGCGCCGACGGCACGCTCCTGCCCGAACGCTTCCTGACCGACCGCCCATTGATCGCCGTCGCCGCAGACGCCGGCCTCGTCGCCGCTGCCGCGATCGATGGCACCGTTTGGCTGCTGGAGGCAGAAAAACTCGAAATCCGGTTCGAGGTGACACCCGGTCAGGGCCCCGTCTGGGCGCTGTCTCTGGGCGAGGACGCGCTTTTCACCGGCGGCGCGGACGGGACGATACGACGTTTCGCGTTGGCCGATGGCGCGCGGCAGGGCCGCGTCTCCGGCCCGACGGCCGAGGCCTTCGACGACGGCTCCCGCGGGGCCGAAGTCTGGCGCGCCTGCGCCGTCTGCCACTCGCTCGACCCCGACGACCGAGGCCGCGCCGGCCCGACACTGTACGGCGTCTTCGGCCGCCGCATCGGCACGGCGGAAGGGTTCGACTATTCCGATGCGCTGCGCGGAATGGATATCATCTGGACGCCCGAGACGGTGGCCGAATTGTTCGAACACGGACCCGAAGCATACACCCCCGGCTCGCGCATGCCCGAACAGCGCCTGCCCGATCCCGAGGATCGCGCAGCACTGGTCAGGTTTCTGGACCGGATGGCGCATTGACCCACTGGACGCCCCTACCCCGCCCCCCTAGATCGACATCATGACGAGCGAGAACTGGGATCAGGAATTGGATGCGCGCGGGCTGTTGTGCCCGCTGCCGGTGCTGAAGGCGCGCAAGCGGTTGCAGGGTATGACAGAAGGCCAGGTGCTGCGCATGCTCGCCACCGATCCGGCGGCAGTCGTGGACGTGCCGCATTTCTGCAGCGAAGCGGGGCACGGCTTCCTCGGCACCGAGCCCGCGGGCGACGCCACGGCCTACCTGATCCGCCGCCCCTAAAGCATTTCGGCGGAAACTTGAATCGCAGGATTCCCAGAGGCTTTTGTTTGT
>CAZKSE010000292.1:0-4243 GCA_964555305.1 uncultured Rhodobacter sp.
GCATGGATACGAGCCGGACACATCCCTGCCCCCCGCCCTGTATCATTCCGGCGCGCACGCATCTTCGCCGTCACATGCGGAACACGCCGAAGCGCGTCTCGTCGATCGGGGCGTTCAGCGTGGCCGAAAGCGACAGGAAAAGCACCTCGCGCGTGCGCCGTGGATCGACGATCCCGTCATCCCAAAGCCGGGCGGAGCCGTACAGCGGATGGCTCTGCCGCTCGAACTTCTCCAGCGTCGGGCGTTTGAACTCGGCCTCGTCCTCCGCCGACCATTTCCCGCCACCGCGCTCGATCGCCTCGCGCCGCACGGTCGCCAGCACGCCTGCCGCCTGCTCGCCCCCCATCACCGCCACGCGCGACGCCGGCCATGTCCACAGGAACCGAGGACTATAGGCCCGGCCCGCCATCCCATAGTTCCCCGCCCCGAACGACCCGCCCACGATCATCGTGATCTTCGGCACCGCGGTCGAGGCGACGGCGGTCACCATCTTGGCCCCGTGGCGCGCGATCCCCTCGTTCTCATACTTCCGACCGACCATGAATCCGGTGATATTTTGAAGGAAAATCAGTGGGATACGGCGCTGACTGCACAGCTCGACGAAATGCGCGCCCTTGACCGCCGATTCAGAGAACAGCACGCCATTGTTCGCCACGATCCCCACCGGGCAGCCCATGACATGGGCAAACCCCGTCACCAGCGTCTCACCGAAGCGCGGCTTGAACTCGTCGAATCGCGAGCCGTCCACCACCCGCGCAATCAATTCGCGGATGTCATAGGGCTTGCGCAGATCCGTCGGAACGATGCCCAGGATCTCCTCGGGGTCATAGGCCGGTGCTTCGGGCGCCTGCCAGACGACCGTATCCGGTTTCCGGCGGTTGAGCTGGCCGACCGCGCGCCGCGCCAGCGCCAGCGCGTGACCATCATCTTCCGCCAAATAATCCGACACGCCCGAAAGCCGGGTGTGCACATCGCCCCCGCCCAGATCCTCGGCCGTAACGACCTCGCCGGTCGCGGCCTTCACCAAGGGCGGGCCGGCCAGAAAGATGGTCCCCTGGTTGCGCACGATGATCGACACATCCGCCATCGCCGGCACATAGGCCCCGCCCGCGGTGCAGGACCCCATGACCACGGCGATCTGCGGAATGCCTTTCGCGCTCATCCGCGCCTGATTGTAGAAGATTCGTCCGAAATGATCGCGGTCGGGAAAGACCTCGTCCTGCTGCGGCAGGTTGGCGCCACCCGAATCGACCAGATAAACGCAGGGCAGATGGTTCGCTTCCGCGATCTCCTGGGCACGCAGATGCTTCTTGACCGTCACCGGGTAATAGGTGCCACCCTTCACGGTCGCATCGTTGCAGACGACCATCACCTCCTGGCCCTGCACCCGGCCGATCCCGGCGATCATCCCCGCCCCCGGCGCGTCGCCCGAATACATCCCATGCGCCGCCGTCGCCCCGATCTCAAGGAAGTGCGAGCCCGGATCGAGCAGGTTTGCCACCCGCTCGCGCGGCAGCATCTTACCGCGCTCCACATGCCGCTTGCGTGCCCGCTCGCCGCCGCCGGCGGCGGCATGTTCGGCGGCCTCCGCAACCAGCGCCAGGGCTTCCAACTGCGCGGCGCGGTTGGCGCGAAATTCCTCAGACCCGGTCAGTGCCGATGATATCAGCTTCATCTCTGCCTCCCCTGCCCGCGCCGCCCGAAGGCGCGCAGATCAGCCCATAGAGTTCATCAACTCGCGGCCCACCAGCATCCGCCGGATCTCGGACGTGCCGGCGCCGATCTCCATCAGCTTCGCGTCACGGAAGATCCGGCTGACGTCGCTGTCGTTCAGGAACCCCGCCCCGCCCAGCGCCTGCACCGCCTGATGCGCCTGCTTCATGCCCTCTTCGCTGGCGTAAAGGACGCAGGCCGCGGCATCCTGGCGCGTCACCTCGCCCCGGTCGCAGGCGCGCGCCACCGCGTAGACATAGGCGCGGGCCGAATTCATCGCCGTATACATGTCGGCAATCTTGCCCTGCATCAGCTGGAAATTCCCGATCGGCTGACCGAACTGCTTGCGCTCGACCATGTAGGGCATGACCGCGTCCAGACAGGCCGCCATGATACCCGTCCCGATCCCCGACAGCACCACCCGCTCGTAATCGAGGCCGGACATCAGCACCGCGACGCCGCGTCCCTCCTCGCCCAGCACATTCTCGAATGGAACCTCGCAATCCTCGAAGATCAGCTCGCCCGTGTTCGATCCCCGCATCCCCAGCTTGTCGAAATGCGGCCCCTGGGTGAAGCCCGTCATCCCCTTCTCGATCAGGAAGGCGGTGATCCCTTTCGATCCCGCCGCCGGGTCGGTCTTGGCGTAGACGACCAGCGTATCGGCGTCGGGGCCGTTGGTGATCCAGTATTTCGTGCCATTGAGGATGTAGCGGTCGTTCTTCTTCTCGGCGCGCAGCTTCATGCCGACGACGTCCGACCCGGCCCCCGCCTCGGACATCGCCAAGGCCCCCACATGCTCGCCCGAAACCAACTTCGGCAGGTATTTCTCGCGCTGCTCGGGGCTGCCGTTCAGGCGGATCTGATTCACGCAGAGGTTCGAATGCGCCCCATAGCTCAGACTGACCGAGGCCGAGGCGCGCGCGATCTCCTCCACCGCGATGACATGCGCCAGATACCCCATCCCGGCACCGCCGTATTCTTCCTCGACGGTGATGCCCAGAAGGCCCAGCTCGCCCATTTCCCGCCACAGGTCGTGCGGAAAGACATTGTCGCGGTCGATCGCCCCGGCCAGCGGCTTCACGCGCTCCTGCGCCCAGCGGTGCACCATATCCTGCAGCGCTTCGACTTCCTCGCCCAGTTCAAAACGCATCGATGCGGTGAACACGCGCTCCTCCCCTATTTGAACACTCGTTCAATAAAATACTGAAGGCCGCGCCGCCGGTCAAACGAAATTGCAGTGCACCACCGCCCGCACCGCGACGGACCGAACCGCCCTGTCCGGGCCGAAGGCGCGGACAGGGCGCATCGCGTGCCGCCGCAGGCGGCTCCGCTGTATTCCCCGGTCAGCCCAGGCGCTCGAGGATCGGAAAGGCTTCCAGCAGCCAGAACGAGAAATCGGCCATCGCCCCGGTAATCAACGCCACGCCTACCAGGATCAGCAGAACGCCCATCACCTTCTCGATCATTCCCAACCAGGGCCGCATCCGCGCCATCAGCGCCATCGACCGGCCGATGAAGATCGCCGCCAGCAGGAAGGGCAGCCCCAGCCCCAGCGCATAGACGGCAAGCAGGCTCGTGCCCCGCGCAACAGACTCCTCGGTCGCCGCCAGCGTGATGATCATCCCCAGGATCGGCCCGATGCAGGGCGTCCAGCCAAAGGCAAAGGCCAGCCCCAGCACATAGGCGCCAAAGGCCGACCCGCCGCGGTCGCCCGGATCGATCCGCGCCTCGCGCTGCAAAAGGGAAATGCGGAACAACCCCAGGAAATGCAGCCCCAGCACGACCACCACGACCCCGGCGATCTGCGCGAAGGTCTCGCGATATTCCAGAAAGAGCCGTCCCAGCGACGAGGCGGTGAAGCCGAGAAACAGAAAGACGGTGCTCAGCCCCATCACGAAGAAAAGCGCCGGCACCACCGCCCGCCGCGCCCCCTGCCCCGGCTCCGTTAGCTCGCGCATGGAGATTCCGGACATGTAGGCCAGATAGGGCGGCACGATGGGCAGCACGCAGGGGCTCAGGAAGGACAACACGCCAGCCAGCAGCGCGACGCTCATCGCCGGCAGCAGGGCCGCATCGAAAATATCTATGCCGAACATGGATCGCTCCGCTCGCCGTCAGGCGCTGTTAGCGCGCGCCGCGCCAAAGGTCACGGGGGCAGGGTGTCACATCCGCGCCAAGGAATGCAAACGCCCCCCGGCGGGACCGGGGGGCGCGTCGTTCTTGCACATCGTTCAGGCGCTGCGGCCCAGCGACCACCAGCCCCGCCGGCGCGGCTTCGGCGCGGCCTCGGACACGTCGGCCGTATCGGCTTCGGCGGCGACCGGCTCGCGCGAGTGTTCGGCCTGCGCTTCGGGTTCGGCCTGAGCCTGGGATTCCGGCTGAACCTCGGACACCGGCGTCACCGTCTCGTCGCGGGCGCTTGTCGCATCCGGCTCCGACGCCTCCGCAGCAGCCGGCGCGGGCGTCACCTCCGCGGCGCGTTCGGGCGCCGCCGGCACCTCGGCCGACACCGACCGCGACACCGGCTTCC
>CAZKSE010000293.1:0-4212 GCA_964555305.1 uncultured Rhodobacter sp.
CCCTACCCGCATGTGCGCGACCTGATCCCGCTGATGGCTGATGGCCTCGTGCTGCCCTACCTCGACATTCCGTTCCAGCACGCCCACCCCGACACGCTGAAGCGGATGGCCCGGCCCGCCGCGGGCGCGAAGACGCTGGACGAGATCGCTCGCTGGCGCGCCGTCTGCCCCGAGATCACCCTTCGCTCGACCTTCATCGTCGGCTATCCCGGCGAGACGGAAGAGGAGTTCCAGACGCTGCTCGATTGGCTCGATGAGGCGCAACTCGACCGGGTTGGGTGTTTCAAATACGAAAACGTCGCCGGCGCGCGGTCGAACGCCCTGCCCGATCACGTCGCCGACGAGGTCAAGCAGAACCGCTGGAACCGCTTCATGGAAAAGGCGCAGGCGATTTCCGCCGCGAAGCTGGAAGCCAAGGTCGGACGGCGGTTGCCGGTCATCGTCGACACGGTCGATGACGAGGGCGCGACCTGCCGCACGCAAGCCGACGCGCCCGAGATCGACGGTAACCTATTCATAGACGAAGGCTTCGAGGCGCTGTCCCCCGGCGACATCGTTACCGTCGAGGTTGACGAGGCCTCCGACTACGACCTCTGGGGCCGGCTGGTCTGACCCCGCCTCTCTGCAGCGCAGAAATGCCTTGCGATCCATTTCGGATCATGGTGGTTTGCGCGCAACTTTGTTGCGAGGGTGCGAATCATGGACGACAGGCCGTTCCGCTCGGTGCTCTACATCCCCGGATCGAAGGAGCGCGCGCTGGAGAAGGCGCGCGGCCTCGCCGCGGATGCGATCATCTTCGATCTGGAAGATGCCGTCGCCGCCGATGAGAAAGCCAACGCCCGCACCCTACTGGCCCGCACGCTCGCCGAGGCCGATTATGGCCGCCGGGCGAAACTGGTGCGGATCAACGCGCTTTCGACCGATTGGGGCGCCGACGATCTGGACGTGCTCGCCGCCGCCTGGCCCGAGGCGATTCTGCTGCCCAAGGTAGACGGTCCCGCCGATGTGGAAGCCCTGGCCCGCAGGCTCGACGCCCGCCCCGAGACCGCCGAGACGCGGATCTGGGCGATGATGGAGACGCCAAAGGGCGTGCTCGATGCCGCGGCAATCGCGGCGGCGCCGCGGATGGCGGGCTTCGTTCTGGGTACGAACGACCTGGCGAAGGATCTGAACTGTCGCGTCGGGCCGGGCCGGGCGGTGCTGCAAGGCGCGTTGCAGATCTGCCTTCTGGCCGCGCGAGCCGAGGGGCTGGTCGCGGTCGATGGCGTCTACAACGCCTTCAAGGACGCCGACGGCCTGCGCGCGGAATGCGAACAGGGCCGCGATCTGGGCTTCGACGGCAAGACCCTGATCCATCCCGACCAGATCGACATCGCCAACGCGGTCTTTGCACCGGATGCGGCTGAACTGGACCTCGCCCGCCGGCAGATCGCCGCCTTCGACGAGGCGACGGCGCAGGGTCAGGGCGTGGCCGTGGTCGATGGCAAGATCGTCGAGAACCTGCATGTCGCAACGGCGCGGCGCCTTCTGGCCCGGGCCAAGGCGATTGCCGCGATGGAAGGAGCTGGCTGAGATGGGCTATCCGATCCTCATCCTGGGCGTCGCGATCTGGTCGCTGGCGCATCTCTTCAAGCGGATCGCGCCCGAGCGGCGTGTGGTCCTGGGCGATGCCGGCAAGGGGCTGATCGCCATCGCGCTTGTCGTGTCGATCCTGCTGATGATCTTCGGCTATCGCTGGGCCGAGCCCGTCTGGCTCTGGTATCCGCCGCCCTTCCTGCGCCATCTCAACAACCTCCTGGTCTTTGTGGGCTTCTACCTCTTCGCCGCCTCGGGGATGCAGACGGCGATCACGCGGCGCATCCGGCATCCGCAGCTTTCGGGCTTCAAGGCCTGGGCGGTGGCGCATCTGCTGGTCGTCGGCCATCTGGCGGGGATCATCCTTTTTGGCGGCCTGCTCGCCTGGGCGGTGGTCTCGGTCATCCTGATCAACCGCGCGCAGCGGGACTGGACGCGGCCCGGCCCCTCTACCCCCGCAAATGAAATTGGCGCGGTCGTGATAGCACTTGTCGCCACGGCGGTCGTCGGCTGGATCCACGGCTGGCTGGGCGCCTGGCCCTTCGGGTGATGACATGAAGCTCTACCGACTGCTCACCGGCGCCGACACCTCGGACTTCTGCCACAAGGTCTCGCTCGCGCTGTCGAAGGGCTGGGAGCTACACGGCTCGCCGGCCTATGCCTTCGACCAGACCGCGGGGCAAATGCGCTGCGCCCAGGCCGTTACCAAGGTGGTCCCCGGCCCCTATTCCGCCGACATGAAGCTGGGGGATCAGTGATGTCGAAAACCAACCCCGGCCGTTTCTTCGAGGATTACCGCCTGGGCCAGGTGATCCCGCATGCCGTCCCGCGCACCGTCTCAGGCGGTGAGCGGGCGCTCTATCACGCGCTCTACCCGGCGCGCGGCGCGCTGCATTCCTCGGACGAATTCGCACGCGCCTGCGGGCTGCCGCAAAGCCCGATGGACGATCTAATCGCCTTTCATACCGTCTTCGGCAAGAGCGTGCCGGACATCAGCCTGAACGCGGTCGCCAACCTCGGCTATGCGCAGGGCCGCTGGCTGGCGCCGGTCTGGCCCGGCGACACGCTCACCGCCCAGTCCGAGGTGATCGGCCTGAAGGAAAACTCGAACCGCCGCTCCGGCGTGGTCTGGGTGCGCACCACCGGCCAGAACCAGCACGGCGGCACGGTGCTGGACTATGTCCGTTGGGTGATGGTCCGCAAGCGCGACGCCGACGCCCCGGCGCCGGAAACGGTGATCCCCGACCTCGCGCCCTCGGTCGCGCCGGGCGATCTGGCCATCCCCACCGGGCTCGACTTCACCGGCTACGACTTCGCCCGCGCCGGCGAGCCGCACCGCTGGGCCGACTATGCCGTGGGCGAGGTGATCGACCATGTCGATGCCGTCACCATCGAGGAAGCCGAGCATATGCTGGCCACGCGACTCTGGCAGAACACCGCAAAGGTCCATTTCGACGCCACCCTGCGCGAGGATGGCCGGCGGCTGATCTACGGCGGGCATGTCATCAGCCTGGCGCGCGCGCTCAGTTTCAACGGGCTGGCGAATGCGCAGATGATCGTCGCGCTCAACGGCGGCGCCCACGCCAATCCCTGCTTCGCCGGCGATACCGTCCGTGCCTGGTCCGAGGTGCTGGACAAGGCCGAAACCCCCGCCCCCGGGGTCGGCGCCCTGCGGCTGCGTCTTGTCGCCACCCGGGGCGAGGCCGGCGCACGGCTCGATGCCAACGGCAAACACCTGCCGGAGGTGCTACTGGACCTTGATTATTGGGCGCTGATCCCGCTCTAGACCGACGGCCCCGCGGCGTCAGATCGCCGCGGAATGTTTCGCCAACGCGTAGGAATCGAAGGCCGCGGCGATCATGCGGGTCAGCGGACGGCCTTCATGCGGGATCGACAGCCCCTCGGCCGT
This sequence comes from uncultured Rhodobacter sp., assembly GCA_964555305.1. Classification (GTDB taxonomy): domain Bacteria; phylum Pseudomonadota; class Alphaproteobacteria; order Rhodobacterales; family Rhodobacteraceae; genus Pararhodobacter. The sequence continues at coordinate 3,485 of CAZKSE010000293.1, forward strand.
TTCCTGCAAGAAGGGCGCGAAACGCGCGACTACGGGGGCATAGAGCACCCGAAGCGATGCCGGAGTCGCGCCGAAATCCCGGATCAGCTCGTCGTTGCGCAGGCGGAAATCGCACATCAGCGCCTCGATGACCCGCCCGCGCAGCAGGTCCTCGCCCTTGAAGGCATGACCGCGCGCGGTGGCGAATTCACCCGCCTGCACGGCTTTCGCCCAGCCCGAGGTGGACGCGTTCATCTGCGCGTAGCCCTGCGGAAAGCGCGAGATCGACGAGGCGCCGAGCCCCACCAGAACCGGCGCCACATCATCGGTATAGCCCTGGAAATTCCGCCGCAGCCGCCCCTCGCGCGCGGCGATGGCCAGACCGTCCATGGGCCGGGCGAAATGGTCGATGCCGATCTCGTCGTATCCGTCCCACAGGAACAGCCGCCGCGCGGTATCGAACAGTGCCAGCCGCTCCTCGGGCGTCGGCAGCGCGTCCGACGGGATGAGCTGTTGGCGCCGCGCCATCCAGGGCACATGCGCATAGCCGTAAAGCGCCACCCGGTCGGGCGACAGCGACAGCAACTTCTGCACCGAATCGCTGATCCGTGCCATGGACTGGTGCGGCAGACCGTAAAGGATGTCGGCATTCAGACTGGCAATGCCCCGCGCGCGAATCGCCTCGACCGCATCACGGGTGATCTCGTAGCTCTGGTCGCGGCCGATGGTCGCCTGAATCTCGGCATCGA
>CAZKSE010000294.1:0-4193 GCA_964555305.1 uncultured Rhodobacter sp.
GAGCGCGCGCACCAAGGAAAGCCCGCGCTTAACGCCGCGGGCCGCTTTCGCGGGGCTTTCCCGGTGACCGTCCAGATGTCTGCCCCGGTGTCCGCACCCCGTCGTGCCGTTTCATCCCGCGCGATCGTGGGCCGCCCTCGACGGCAGCCTCGGTGGGTTTCGGCCCGTGGCGCTTGCTTGCCCAGGACCTGGGCTTTCGCCCGCCGCTCTCGGCGTCTTGCCCCTTGCCCGCGGGCTTGGCCCGTTCGCTCGCTGGCGCGCCGCCCCCCGAGGTGCCGGCGCCGACAGTTCTCGCCGTTCGGCCAGATCCGGCAGGCTTCGCAGATCCGGCAGGCTTCGCAGAACCGGCAGGCTTGGCGGGACCGGCGGGCCGGGCGGGTTTCCCGGCAGCGGCGGGGCTTGCGGGCCGTGCAGGTTTGGCCCCGGAACCGCGGCGCGGCGCATCGCCGGCTTTCCTCGATCCGGCGGGCCGGGCGGGGGCCGCGGGTTCCGGCGGCATCTCCAGCCCCAACTGGTCGCGCAGGATGCGCGGTCGCACCTCCTCCACGGCGCCCGGCGCCAGATCGCCCAGTGAAAAGGGCCCGTAGCCCGTGCGGATCAGCCGGTTGACGATCAGCCCCACCGCCTCCATCGCGCGCCGCACCTCGCGGTTCTTGCCCTCGCGGATGCCGATGGTCAGCCAGGCGTTCGCCCCCTGTTGACGGTCGATGCTGACCTGCATGGGCAGGAACCGCTCGCCCTCGATGGTGATGCCCTTGCGCAGGGGGTCGATCCGCGTCTCGTCCGGGCGGCCGTTCACCCGCACCCGATACTTGCGCAGCCAGCCGGTGGCGGGCAGCTCCAGCCGCCGCTTCAGCTCGCCGTCATTGGTCAACAAAAGCAGCCCTTCGGAATTCAGGTCCAGCCGGCCCACGGACATCACCCGCGGCATCCCCTCGGGCAGCGCGTCGAAGACCGTGCGCCGCCCCTTCTCGTCCCGCGCCGAAGTCACGAGGCCCAGCGGCTTGTGATAGAGCCACAGCCGCGGCGGCTCCGCCGCGGCCAGCGGCTGGCCATCGACCAGGATGCGGTCCCGCGGCCCCACGTTCAGCGCCGGGCTGTCGATCCGCTTGCCGTTCACCTGCACCCGGCCGGCGGCGATGATCGCCTCCGCTTCCCGGCGCGAGGCGACGCCGGCGCGCGCCAGAACCTTGGCGATCCGGTCTCCCGGCACGGCGGAGGGGGGTTTGGGTGGCTGAGACATCGGGGCACCGGATTGGGACGGGCTTGCGCGGCGCGGGTGCGGCAGGCATCTAGACCCCATGAACCGCGTCACCGCTCCCATGTCAATCGCGCTGTCCGAGGCGCGCGCCGCCGCCGCGCGCGGCGAAGTGCCGGTGGGCGCGGTCGTGGTCGATCCCGCCGGCCGGGTCGTCGCGCAGGCGGGCAACCGCACGCGCGAGCTCAGGGACCCCACCGCACATGCCGAAATCCTCGCCCTGCGCGCCGCCTGTGACGCCGCCGGCAGCGAACGGCTGCCCGGTCACGCCCTTTACGTCACACTGGAACCCTGCCCGATGTGCGCCGCGGCAATTTCCTTCGCCCGCATCGCCCGGCTCTACTACGGCGCGGCGGATCCCAAATCGGGCGGCGTCGCCCAGGGCGCGCGGGTCTTTGCGCATCCCCAATGCCACCACGCGCCGGAAGTCTACGACGGCATCGCCGAGCGTGACGCCGCCGCCCTCCTCCGCGCCTTCTTCGAAGGCCGCCGGAACCGCTGCGACTGATTTTCCGCGCGCGAAACGGCTCCTCCCCGCCGCTCCCCACCGCGCGCGGGTTCGCGCGGCAAAGACCATCTGCTCCCCGAAACGCCTCCCGACCCGGCCCAAGGGCGCGCAATCGTGGCAAACTGCCATACGTTTGCCATACGTTTGCCATACGTTTGCCATACGCTTGCCATACGCTGTAACCCCCCCGCCGCGCCGCCCGCCGGCATCTCGGGAAGGGATCATGGCCCTGATGGCAAGCGGCGAATTCGGGCGCGAACAAGACGGGAACACGCACTTGGCGTTGCGGCCGGTATGCGCTAGAGTCGCCCGACGCAGAAGCGGGGCAAGAGCATGAGCAGCGGATCGGGGCCCAGCCTGTCGCAACTGGCGATGGCACGGGCGGGGCAAGGCGCGCAGGCGCGTTACATGGACGGGCTGAACCCGCCCCAGCGCGAAGCGGTCGAGGCGCTGGAGGGGCCGGTGCTGATGCTTGCCGGCGCCGGCACCGGCAAGACCCGCGCGCTCACCGCCCGCATCGCGCATCTGATCGCCACCGGCACCGCGCGGCCCAACGAAATCCTCGCCGTGACCTTCACCAACAAGGCCGCGCGCGAGATGAAGCTGCGCGTCAGCGCCCTCCTCGGCGAAAGCGTCGAGGGGATGCCCTGGCTCGGCACTTTCCACGCCATCGGCGTGAAGCTCCTGCGCCGGCACGCCGAACTTGTGGGCCTGAAACCGAACTTCACCATCCTCGACACCGATGACCAGATCCGACTGCTGAAGCAGATCGTCGCCGCCTTCAACATCGACGAAAAACGCTGGCCTGCCAGACAGATGGCCTCGATCATCGACAACTGGAAGAACCGCGCCTGGCGCCCCGAATCCGTTCCCGCCGAGGAGGCGAGCGCCTACAACAATCGCGGCACCGAGATCTACGCCGCCTACCAGGAGCGGCTCAGAACCCTGAACGCCTGCGACTTCGGCGACCTGCTCCTGCACATCGTGACGATCTTCCAGACCCATCCCGACGTGCTCTCCCAGTACCAGCGCTGGCTGCGCTTCATCCTCGTGGACGAATACCAGGACACCAACGTCGTTCAGTACCTGTGGCTGCGGCTGCTGGCCGGCGCGCACAAGAACATCTGCTGCGTGGGCGATGACGACCAGTCGATCTACGGCTGGCGCGGCGCCGAGGTGGGCAATATCCTGCGCTTCGAACGCGACTTTCCGGGCGCGCGTGTGATCCGGCTGGAACAGAACTACCGCTCGACCCCGCATATCCTCGCCGCCGCGTCGAAGGTCATCGCCGGCAACGAGGGGCGGCTGGGCAAGACGCTCTGGACCGATCTTGAAAGCGGCGAGAAGCTGCGCCTGATCGGCCATTGGGACGGCGAGGAAGAAGCCCGCTGGATCGGCGACGAGATCGAGGCCGTCGAGCGCGGGATGCGCGGGCTGGAGCCGCTTTCACGCAACGCCATCGCGATCCTCGTGCGCGCCAGCCACCAGATGCGCGCCTTCGAGGATCGCTTCCTGACCATCGGCCTGCCGTATCGCGTGATCGGCGGTCCGCGATTCTATGAACGGTTGGAGATCCGCGATGCGATGGCGTATTTCCGCGTCGTGACCAGCCCGGCCGATGATCTGGCCTTCGAGCGGATCGTGAACACGCCCAAGCGCGGCCTTGGTGACAAGGCGCAGCAGTTGATCCAGACCACGGCGCGGAAACATGGCGTGCCGCTGCTGGAGGGGGCGCGGCTGTTGCTGGAGGACAAGGGGATCGGCGGCAAGGGCGCGGTGGAACTGGCCCGGCTGATCGAGGGCGTCGCGCGTTGGGCGCGGATGGCCGGGGATGCCGCGATCAGCCATGTGGACCTGGCCGGGACCATTCTCGACGAGAGCGGCTATACCGCCATGTGGCAGAACGACAAGACGATCGAGGCGCCGGGGCGGCTGGAGAACCTCAAGGAACTGGTCAAGGCGTTGGAACAGTTCGAGAATCTGCAAGGTTTCCTGGAACATGTCAGCCTGATCATGGAGAACGAGGCCGGGGCGGAGGGCGAGAAGGTCAGCATCATGACGCTGCATGCCGCCAAGGGGCTGGAATTTCCCGCCGTGTTCCTGCCGGGCTGGGAGGAGGGGCTGTTCCCCTCGCAGCGCTCGATGGACGAAAGCGGCGTCAAGGGGTTGGAGGAGGAGCGGCGGCTGGCCTACGTCGGCATCACCCGGGCGGTAGGGCGGTGCACGAGTGCCTTCGCGGGCACCCGGCGGGAGGTCGGCCAGTGGCAATCGGCGCTGCCCTCGCGCTTCATCGACGAATTGCCCGAGGCGCATGTGGAGGTGCTGACGCCGCCCGGCCTCTATGGCGGCGGCTATGGAGCGGCGGCACCGGGGGGCGCGCGCTCGGGGATCGAGGCGCGGGTGGCCGAGGCCAATGTCTATAACTCG
>CAZKSE010000295.1:0-4191 GCA_964555305.1 uncultured Rhodobacter sp.
GCGGTTCGCGAAAGCGACAAGCTGAAGCTCAAACGGTGGTCACGCACCGCTTACGATGCAGCAAGGATTGTGGTCATGGGCTCAAGCTATCCCAGATCCGCAGCAGCCTATGACGACGTTGGCACTGCAATGGAAATCGAGGAACGCTCGATGCACGCAGCACTTGGAGGTGATGCGGCTGCAATCTACGGGGATTACGCATCGATCCATCCGGAGCCGTTCGAGCCCATGCAAACGCGCTTCGTCCCTCGGATCGACTACCCGTTGCCTGACGCGTGGATCTTTCGCCGCGTGCGTGCTGATCAAGGCGGCTTCCAGCGTTGCGCCCAGCTGATCACAGGGCTCGTGGATTGGGACCCTTCACTCGTCGATAAGGTCTGGGGAGCACAGAAGATCGATTCGGCTGCAAGGGGCGACCTAACAAGAATGAATGCACCGGCGCCATGGATCGCCGTGCGCGTGAATATGCACCTATGGCAGCAGATTCACTACCGCGACGGACTAGGAACGGTCGAAGATGTTGATGACGTCTTTGCTTAGGAGAGCCGACGCGGGCGTACACTGAGAGCGAGCGCCGCCAGGTCACTGCCGCCGGCGCCTGGATCAACTTCTGATTCAGCCCAGCGCGGCACTGAACTCACGCTGCGCGCGTTCCAGGGTGGGCGGCGCAGATGACTTAGCGCTTTCAGCGTAGACCCCTCACTGTTGCGGATGCGCATAAAGGCTTCGAAGGGAGCACGGTAACGGCTCTTGATGGCCGAGAGCGCGGCTTTTCGGACTGCACCGGCGGGAAGCTCGCGGACAATCCGCTCCAACGATGCCCGATCACGCACAGAGGCGCTCACAGCACCGAACGAGCGGGCCAACCGGAAAAGCTCGTCGGCGCGCATCTGACGGATGGCTCTCTCCGTACCCATGCGGTTCAGCTGAGGCCACCGGACAAGACGAGCACCGAGCGCGTCAGACCCATCCTCGACAAGTACGAAGATGCCCACGCAGTCCGGCGTCGTCGCCACTACCTCGTCAAGGTGGCGAGGGCCCGTGACGACCACGATGCTCTCAAAGGCCTTGCGATAGGCATCGATCTGCCCCTGAAGCCTATCAGTCTTGTCGCCATCAGACTTGATCTCGAATCCGATGAGGCGCCCGTTTGCGAGAACCAGATCAGCGCGGCGCGATTGTCCTGCAACCGGCATTTCGCTCACGACGACAGCATCGTCAGCAATCAAGCCCTCGCTGAACAGCCGGTCGATCAAAGCGGCTTTAATCTCCGGCTCGCGCAAACTCTTCTCGTACCGAAGCGGCATCCCATTCCTCCCGGCCGCGGTACCTACACGCAGAATCATATCATTAGAAGGATCGCGTCGGGAAAATTTGTGGCGTCGCAGCTGCGCGGCAAGCCCCGGTGTAGCGCATTAAGCTCACCGCGGTGCCGCGCGATCATCGCAGTTCAACCTTCACCTCCGCCAGAAGCGCCAGATGCGCGCGAAGATGCCGGTCGAGCACCTGCTCGAGCCGGTGCGGATAGCAGCCCAGCTCGGCAGCCATGTTCGCCGCGACGCGCGGCGGCCAGCCGATCCACGCATCCCGCTCACGCCGCGCCAAGTCGAACACCATCGCCGCGCTCGCGCTTGAGCCGCTCCTTCTGCAGCTGCGCCTTCAGCACCTCCGTCGCGAGCCGCGCCCGCATGAAGGTGACCTGCCCGCCCGCACCCGGGTCCGGATCCTGCCCGGTCTCGGCGATGGTCTCCTGCACCGCGTCGATCGCCGACTGCGGCACCGCCCGCTGCCCCGGCCGCGCCGCGGTCGCGCCCGCCGCCTCGGCCGCATCGCGAGCATCTGCCACGGTTGCAGGCTTGCTCTCCATGGGCGTGCAGCCCACGATACCCGATCAACGTGGAAGGCGAGAGGGACGTAAGATGCTGCTCCTGCGGGTTCTCGGGTTCCAGAAGGGACCACACGACACGGCGGAAGCCTATGGCGTGGCCTGGTCCCGCGCGAGGACCGCGCATGCGTTTGTCTTCGTGACGATCGAAAGCGCGATCGTGCTTGGTGCCATCTGGGTGGCCGTGCAGCAGAGGCCGGAGTCGGGTCTGCTATGGCTGCTCGATGGCGCGGGCTACATGGCGCTCGGGGTATACCTGCTGACGGCCATCCGGTTTGGCTTGGCGTCATGGTTCGAAGACCGGGGATGGAGCGACCACCGCGTCATTGGGAGCTGGGTGTTCAACGCGATCAGCGCCGGCGCGGCGTTCCTGCTGCCATATTTCATGTCGAATCTGGTTGCCGAGGTGATCGAGGCAAACCTGCTGCCATAGGAACCAGCGGGTCGGTGGTGCCCGCCGCGGCGCCGTGAAGGCGAGCGCCCGCGGGCTGTCGTGGTTGGTTACGGCACTCGACGACTAAACCGGGCGATGGCGGCGCTGAAACTGAAAGCCGCAAGGGAGCCACCCTGTTCTGTCAGCGGGCGCCGGGCCTGCTCCATCCGGGCAGCGCTGAGCGATCAGACCCGTTGCCGGTGGCGCCGGGCGGCCGTGGCGAACCGGTCAGCATAAGCGAACCGGGAAGCCGATGGAGCCGACGCGCGTCCGCGCCGATGCCCTCGGCAAGAGCCGCTCGCGGATCCGGGCCTGAAACATAGGAGCTATGCAGCACCCGCGCCTGACGCCGCCCGGGCGCCGGCGCCGGTGGCGCCTCCGGCATGCCCGCGCCCAGCGCGCGCGCCATCCGACGAAGCAGCATGCGCACGGATAGTCGAAGTTTCTGCATGGCAACACCCCCTTTCACGACAGGTTGCCCGCGCCGACCGAGGCCGCGCGGATGCGGGATTCAGCGGGCCGGCCTGTGACGGCCGTCATCAGGCGCCCGCGGATCATGAACGCGCCATCGGCTCGACTGCCTCAAGCCATGCGGCCAGTGCCTCTTCTTCGGTGGCCTTCGGCATGGTGGCGGACTGCGCCGCCAGGTTCTCGAGGAACGCCTGCGCCAGCTCCGGCCCGTGCAGCCTCGCCAAGAACGACGCGAAGAAAGCGCCACCGAAGCCTACGAGCTCCAGCGCGTCGAGTCCCCTGCCGGCTTTGTGGTGCTTCAGCATGAGCTTTCGCAGGTCCTTCATGAAGGCCGAGGCTTTGCGCTGCCGCTTCGTCTCCGGTTCACGCATGATCGCGTCGCTCCTTTCGCAATTCAGCTGGTCCCGAGCCCAGCGCTTCCGGGCATGGCGCGCCGCGCCTGACGGGATCCCGGCGCCGGATGGCTTTCTCTGGCATCAGTCACGCCCACCTTGGCAGTGTCATGGGGGCGAGTTCATCCGCCTGAACTGGACCGGTCGGCAGCCCCTCGGAATGAGCGGCCAGGTCGCGCAGTAGAGCGTGAGTCTCCTCCCGGCCGTGCACTTCCGCAAGTATTGCGGCGGCCTTGGCAGTGGCCGCCGCAGCGGCGATAGACGTTTCCAAGCCGCGGCGCCCTGCCAACTCGATCTGAAGCTGGATCCCCTCGAGCATGCGGCGCAAGGCCTCGCGTTCCCGGTCATCCATCGTTCACCTTCCTTTCGCGTGCGACACCCGCAACGATGTCCTCAGCCAGGTGCATCGATGCGGCCTTGTCGCCGAAGACCTCAGCCATGATGCGGCGATGGGCTTCGGGCGTCACCAATTCGCGCGGCGGTTCCGCATTGCGCTGTGCATCGATCTCGTGACGGTGCCTGATCCTGCCCTGCTCGAGCAGCTGCGCCACCAGCCGCCTACGACCCATGTGCGCCTCTGCCGCCTCCTCGAGCTCGGCGATCGTCGGGAAGAACTTCCACCGCTCGCGCAGCATGACATGCTCGACGATGTCCGCCGGGAACGCCGACAACCGATCGCAGTAGATCGCAACCACCAGCCCCTGATCGACGTCATCGCGTGCTCGGCTGATCGTGATCGCGTAGAGCGCCGCCAGCCACTGCGCCAGCTGCGCACGCGTCGCGGGCCTCAGCGCCTGCTGGAGCGCGCGGTTGACGCGCTGGGCGTCGAACACCTCCTCCGCGATCAGGACGACCTCGGACAGGCCGGTGTTCGGATTACGCACCGTCGAAATATCCAAGCCGCTGCGCTGCATGAAGGATGCCAGCCGCTCGGCCGGGTGCTGGTGCTCGGGCCGGCCGAGTATCCGTCTTGGTCAAGGGCGTTCCGGCAACCAGTCGCGGCCTGCGCG
>CAZKSE010000296.1:0-4190 GCA_964555305.1 uncultured Rhodobacter sp.
CGGCATCGGGTTGTCGTATTCCTCGATCCCGTCCCAGGAATGCCCGGTGGTCGGCGGCTCCTGATCCAGCTTGACGCGCGGATCGGGATATTGCCGCTCGGGCGGGGTGACCTTGTTTTCGGGCGTTCTGTTTTCTGGGTCAACCATCAGCGGGCCTCATGCGGTTGGCCGTCGCGGCGCGCCGCGCCCTGGCCAGAGGCCGGGGCATCGTCGCTGGCGGGGCGATCATCGTTGCGAAAGATCATCGAGGCGGTCTCGTCATGCACCTTGCGGCTGCCCGGGCGGAAGGCCCAGATCACCACGCCGATGAAGAAGAGCGTCATGAACAGCAGATGCCAGCTGTCGGCGAAGCTGCGCAGGAATGTATAGGTTTCCATGCCGCCTCCTTCAGCGCTGCGGATCGGGAACGAAGGTGGAGAAATCGACGAGCGTGCCCAGCATCTGCATGTAGGCGATGATCGCGTCCATTTCGGTCAGTTCGGGCTGGCCGTCGAAATTGCGCGTCTGAGCGCCCGGATACCGCTCCAGGAGGCCGGAGTGATCGGCATCGGGATCGGCCTGGGCGCGGAAATCGGCGCGCGCGGTCTCGATCATCTCGTCGGTGTAGGGCACGCCGACCATCCGGTAGGTGTTCATCAGATCGGTGATGTGGCGCCCGTCGATCACCCGGTCCATCATGAAGGCGTAGGAGGGCATGATCGATTCCGGCACGACCGACCGCGGGCTGATCATGTGCTGGACGTGCCAGTCGTCCGAATAGCGCCCGCCGATGCGGGCAAGGTCCGGCCCTGTCCGCTTCGAGCCCCACTGAAACGGGTGGTCGTACATCGACTCGGCCGCGAGGCTGTAGTGGCCGTAGCGTTCGACCTCGTCGCGCATCGGGCGGATCATCTGGCTGTGGCAGACGTAGCAGCCCTCGCGGACGTAGATCTCGCGCCCGGTCAGCTCCAGCGGGCTGTAGGGCCGCATCCCCTCGACTTCCTCGATGGTGTTCTCGAGGTAGAAGAGGGGCACAATCTGCACGATCCCGCCGATGGTGACGACGAAGAAGCTGAGAACCAGAAGCAGCGTCGCGTGCCTCTCGATCTTCTTGTGATGGTTGAGAATGCTCATCGCGTGTCTCCGATCACTCGGCCGGGACCGTGGCGGGCGCGGGCCTTCTCTCGCCCACGCTGGTCACGGTTTTCCACAGGTTGTAGCACATGATCAGCGCCCCCAGCAGGAACATCGTCCCACCCAGCGCGCGCACCACATACATCGGGAACTTCGCAGCGACGGTGTCGGCGAAGGAGTTCACCAGGAACCCTTGCGCATCGACTTCGCGCCACATCAGCCCTTCCATGATGCCGGTCACCCACATCGAGGCGGCGTAGAGCACGATCCCGATGGTGGCGAGCCAGAAGTGCCAACTGACCAGGCTGAGGCTGTAGAGCCGCTCGCGTTTCCAGAGCCTTGGCACGAGGTAGTAGAGCGCGCCGAAGGTGATCATGCCGTTCCAGCCGAGCGCGCCGGAATGGACATGCCCGATCGTCCAGTCGGTGTAGTGCGACAGCGAATTGACCGCGCGGATCGACATCACCGGGCCTTCGAAGGTGGCCATGCCGTAAAAGCCCACTGCGACCACCATCATGCGGATCACCGGGTCGGTGCGCAGCTTGTCCCAGGCGCCCGAAAGCGTCATCAGGCCGTTGATCATGCCGCCCCAGCTGGGCATCCACAGCATGATGGAGAAGGTCATGCCGAGCGTCTGCGCCCAGTCGGGCAGGGCGGTATAGTGCAGGTGGTGGGGGCCGGCCCAGATATACAGGAAGATCAGCGCCCAGAAGTGGATGATCGACAGCTTGTAGCTGTAGACCGGGCGTTCGGCCTGCTTGGGGATGAAGTAGTACATCATCCCCAGAAAGCCCGCGGTCAGGAAGAAGCCCACCGCGTTATGGCCATACCACCACTGGATCATCGCCGACTGCACGCCCGACCAGACCGGCACCGAGGTCGAGCCGAAGATCGAGACCGGGATCTGGATGTTGTTGACGATATGCAGCATCGCCACGGTGACGATGAAGCTGAGGTAGAACCAGTTGGCGACGTAGATATGCGGTTCGCGGCGGTTGATGATCGTGCCCATGAAGACCGCGAGGAACGCGACCCAGACGATCGTCAGCCACAGGTCGGCCAGCCATTCGGGCTCGGCGTATTCCTGGCTCTGCGTGGAGCCGAGGACGTAGCCCACCGCCGCCAGCACGATGAAGAGTTGATACCCCCAGAAGACGAACCACGCGAGGTTCCCGCCCCAGAGCCGCGCCGCCGAGGTGCGCTGCACGACGTAGAAGGCCGTGGCGATCAGCGCGTTGCCCCCGAAGGCGAAGATCACCGCCGAGGTGTGCAGCGGCCGCAGCCGGCCGAAATTCAGATAACCCTGCGCCCATTCGAAATTGAGCTCGGGAAACGCTAGCTGGAACGCGATCCAGACACCGACGAAGAAGCCGACCACACCCCAGAAGGCGGTCGCGATCACCCCGTAGCGGACGACATCGTCCATGTATACGGCAGGGTTGTGCACCGGCGCCGGCATCCCGACGCGGCGGATCTGCCACAGGAAAAGCCCTGCAGCCGTCACCATGATGATGATCATGTGGATCAGATGTGCCGGGTCGCGGGCGAAATTCGCGATCACCGCAGCCAAGATCGCGACAGCCGCCAGCAGGAACAGCTTGGCGAAATCCCACATAGGTTGGGTCCTCTCTAAAAACGACTCGCAGTCACTCCGGGCCAGCATAGACGCAGACTCGGCGGGTGATCCACAATGCGCGTTATGGCCGCATCGTAATGATGCAACTTTGATTCAGGTCAATGAGCCCGCGGCCCGCATCTTGACACGGATCAATGCAAGGTGTCGCTTTCCGGTCCAGTTTCGCAGTCTCGCCGGGCCGGCGCCGCAGAACCCAGGAGTTCCCATGTCCTACAAATCGATCTCGACCTTCATCGGCTCGGAGGCCGAGCTGAACGCCACCCTGCCTGCCGCGATGGCTTTCGCGCAGCAGCAGGATGCGCATCTGACCACTTGCCTGATGGGTGTCGACATGACCCCGGCCGGCGGGTTCTACATGGGGGCCTCGCCGATCCTGCTGCAGGAGACGCTGGAGCGCGCGCAGACCGACGCCGAGGCGCTGGAGGCGCTGGCGCGCAAGAAGCTCGACGGCGAGACGCTGCGTTGGTCGACGGAATCCGCGGTGGTCCAGTTCGGCGGCCTGCCGGGCCTGGTGGGGCTGCGCTCGCGGTTCAGCGATCTGGTGATCCAGAGCCGCCCCTATGGCCGTGACGCCCTGCCGACCCAGGAAGCAGTGGTCGAATCGGCGCTGTTCGAAGGTCAGGCAGCCGTTCTTGTCATTCCCGACACCGGCCTCAAGCCGCGCTTCGCCGAGCGCGTCGTCGTCGCCTGGAACCAGTCGAACGAGGCCCTGGCGGCGGTGCGGCGGGCGCTGCCCTTGCTGCGCCTGGCCGATCAGGTTTGCATCGCCATCGTCAATCCGCCGGCCCATAGCCCGGAACGCTCGGACCCCGGGGGGCTTCTGACGCAGATGCTGGCGCGCCACGGCGTCCGGGCCGAGGTCTCGGTTCTGGCCAAGACCCTGCCGCGCGTGTCGGATGTGCTGATGCGGCACATGAGCGATATCGATTCGGGGCTTCTGGTGATGGGGGCCTACGGCCACTCGCGGCTGCGGGAGGCGATCCTGGGCGGTGCGACCCGCAACGTGCTGGAGAACACCGAATGGCCGGTGTTCCTGGCGCATTGATCCGGGGGCCGGAAGGCGTCAGCGGCTGACGAATTCGAAACGGAACTGCCGCTGTGCGCCGGCCGGCGGCGGCGGGAAGGGTGCTGTCCGTCGGATATGGTCCAGCGCGGCCCCATCGAGCGCGGTACTTCCGGAACTGCTGTAGATCGACACGTCGGCCAGACCGCCGTTGTCAGCGATGGTGAAAACCACCATTGCCGCCCCCCTGCCCGAAACGCGCGCGCGCCGCGTGCGCTGAAGCTGCTGAAAGACCGCGCCGGGGTAATTCGTCGCGGCGGCCGTGCCACTTGTCGTGGCGGGGGCGCTGGCCGCCCCGGATGGCGCGGCGGGCGCGTCGGTCCGGCCCGCCTCGGTCCCACGGCGCGTCGTTTGCGGGGCATTGCCGGCGGGTTGCGG
>CAZKSE010000297.1:0-4185 GCA_964555305.1 uncultured Rhodobacter sp.
GGACCGCGGCGGTGAGCATGGCGGCGATGTAGGGCGCCGCCTCGCGCAGCGCGGCAAGGGCGGCGCCGGCATTCTCGATCTGGTGCGGGCCGGGCAGGTTGGGCAGCGGCAGGTCCAGAAGCCCGCGTTCGTCCTGATAGGTGAGCCGCCCGCGTTCGGCGAAGGCGTGCCAGTGCTGGCGGTGGACCAGAAGCGGCGCGCCGAGCCGGGCCGCGCGCGCCTCGATCACGTCGAGGGCGGCTTCTTCCTGCGGGCCGACGACGCAGGGGGTGAGGCGCTTGAGGATGCCCGCCTTCTCGCCCGCGATCGCGGCCAGCGTCTCGCCGAGATATTGCTGATGGTCGTAGGAGACCGGGGTAATCACCGTCAGCGCCGGGCGATCGACCACATTCGTCGCATCGAGCCGGCCGCCGAGGCCGACCTCGAGCAGGGTGTAGTCGGCGGGCGTGCGGGCGAAGGCGAGGAGTGCCGCGCAGGTGGTGATCTCGAAATAGGTGATCGGCTCGTTGCCATTGGCGGCGTAGCACTCGTCCAGCACCGCTGTCAGGTCGGGTTCGGAAATGAGCTGCCCGGCCAGCCGGATGCGTTCATGGAAGCGCGCCAGATGCGGCGAGGTATAGGCATGGACGCGCTTGCCCTCGGCCTCCAGCCCGGCGCGGATCATCGCCAGCGTCGAGCCCTTGCCATTGGTGCCGGCAATATGGATCACCGGCGGCAGGTCGCGTTCGGGATGGCCGAGCGCGGCGAGAAGCCGCCAGACCCGGTCGAGCGTGAGATCGATGATCTTCGGATGCAGCGCCATCATCCGGGCGAGGATGGCGTCCGAGCCCGCGGCGCTTGCGGGGGCGCTTTCGGGGGCGCTCATGACCGGGTGCTCACGGATGGGTGGGAGAGGCCGCGGGCGCGGCGGTCGCGGTGTCGGTCGGGCTGGCGGCGGCTGGGTCAGCCGCGGGGTCGGTTGCGGGGTCGGGCGCGGGCAGGTCGCCCGCCACTGCCGGCGGCTGGCCGGTCAGCATGCGCAGGATGGTGACCAGTTCGCGGCGCAGGTCCTTGCGATGCGTCACCCGGTCCAGCATCCCGTGATCGAGCAGGTATTCGGCGCGCTGGAACCCCTCGGGCAGTTTCTCGCGGATCGTCTGTTCGATCACGCGCGGGCCGGCGAAGCAGATCAGCGCGTTGGGTTCGGCGATCTGCACATCGCCGAGCATGGCGTAGCTGGCGGTGACGCCGCCGGTGGTGGGATGGGTCAGCACGCAGATATAGGGCAGGCCCGCTTCCTTGAGCATCTGCAGCGCGACGGTGGTGCGCGGCATCTGCATCAGGCTCAGGATGCCCTCCTGCATCCGCGCGCCCCCGGCGGCGGCGAACAGCACCAGCGGGCGCTTGCGCTCGACCGCGCGTTCGCAGGCGGCGATGATCGCGTTGCCGACGAACATGCCCATCGAGCCCCCCATGAAGGCGAAATCCTGCGCTGCGGCAACGATGGGGGTGCGGCCGATCTCGCCCTCGGCCACGAGCATCGCTTCACGCTCGCCGGTGGCTTTCTGCGCCGCGCGCATCCGGTCGGGGTATTTTTTCTGGTCCCGGAAATGCAGCGGGTCGGCGATCGGGTCGGGCACAGGCACCTCGGCGAAGACGCCGGCATCGAAGAGCGCCTTGAACCGGTCCCGCGGGGTGATCGGCATGTGGTGGCCGCAGCTGGTGCAGACCTGAAGATTGTCGCTGAGTTCGCGGTGGAACAGCATGGTGCCGCATTCGGGGCATTTGGTCCACAGGTTCTCGGGCACCTCGCGGCGCGAGAAGAGCGAGTTGATCGTCGGTCGAACGTAGTTGGTGATCCAGTTCATGGCCCGGCCCTTGCAGCATCTGCGCCCGAGATAAGCCGGGGCCGGGGCGAATGCAACGCGAAGCCGATCAGCGCCGCGCGAGCCAGAGCCGCGCCAGCGCCCAGACCAGCGCCATCAGCGCCATGTCGGCCAGGAGGAGCGCCTGCAGGTCCAGCCTTCCCCCGGCGCCGTCGGCAATGCGAAAGAGCGCCAGCCCATCAAGCCCCGCCATCGCCGAGACAACGAGCACCGCGATCACGTTGTTGGCAAAATGCAGCCCCCAGGCGAGGCCGATAGTGCCGCTGCGCGCGGTCAGATCGGCGGCGACCAGCCCGAAGAAGCCGGTGACCGCGACGATCAGCCAGGGCGAGGCGGGTTCCGTCCCGGGCGCGTAATGCGCCAGCCCGAACAGCGCCGCCGGCAGGCCCATCCAGATCAGCGGCGAGGCAAAGCGCGCGGCGAGTTGTTGTTGCAGGTAGCCGCGAAAGACCACCTCCTCGGCCCCGGTCTGGATCAGGAGGCCGGCAAGCGCGAGCGGCAGGAAGGCCAGCCAGACCGCCGGCGGGGTCGCCGGGACAAGGGGCGGCGCCAAGGGCAGCAGGGCGAGGCCGGCGATGGCCACGAGCGCGGTCACCGCCAGCCCCGCGGCGAAGTCGCGCAGCACCTGCGGGCCACGGCCGATGACGCTGCCCAGGCTGCGCCCGTGCAGCAGCCGCACCGCCGCCCAGACGCCGATCCAGGGGCCGACGAAGGTCAGAAGTAGCCCGATCACCGTCCAGGGATCGCCGCCGGTGCCGAAGCCGCGCAGCCCCGCCTCGATCCGCGCGGCCCCGGCGATGAGCCAGAGGAGCCCGCCGAGGGCCG
The DNA here is from genome assembly GCA_964555305.1 of uncultured Rhodobacter sp. Lineage (GTDB taxonomy): Bacteria > Pseudomonadota > Alphaproteobacteria > Rhodobacterales > Rhodobacteraceae > Pararhodobacter. Next base: position 2,691 of record CAZKSE010000297.1, read on the forward strand.
CGATCCAGCCGAAATAGCAGGCCGCGATCACCCCCATCCCCAGGATGAGGCGCCACAGTTGCGGGTGCTGCCGCGCGGGGGCGGTGAAACGGGCGAAGGCAGGGGTCATGCGCGCTCCGGCTGGGGCCATAGGGTCAAGGGTGCGGCCGGTCGGTGCGGGCGGCCGGGTGGGGCGGGGGCGCCTGCGACGCCCCCGTTTTCCGGCCACCATGTATGCGCCGCGCGCCGTGATTCAAGCCCGAGGGCGCGCCCCGGCTGCGGCGCTCGGTCAATCCTTGCCGACGATCCGCTTGAACCAGCCTTTCTTGGGGGCCTCCCCCTCGGGCGTGTCGGCGGCGGGCTCGCCCGGCCCCTCGACGGCTTCCTGGAAGCGGGTGAAGAAGCTGTCGGCCATCTTGCGGGCGAATCCGTCGATGATCCGGCTGCCCAGTTGCGCGAGCTTCCCGCCGACGCTCGCCTCTACCTCGTAGGACAGCACCGTGCCGTCGCCATCGGGGGCCAGCCGCACCCGTGCCAGGCCCTTGGCGAAGCCGGCGGCACCGCCCTTGCCCTCGCCGTTCAGCACCAGGCTCTCGCCCTCGACCATGTCGGTGACATGCACGGTGCCGTTGAAGCGCGCGCGCACCGGGCCGACCTTCTGCACCACGACCGCCTCGAACCCCTCGGCGGCCGAGCCGGTCAACTCCTCGCAGCCCGGCACGCTGGCCTTCAGCACCTCGGGGTCCAGCAACGCGGCCCAGACCACCGCGGGCGCTGCCGCGATCTTGCGTTCCTCACTCATCTGCATGGCGGTCCTCCATCCTGCCCGAGGGCAAGATAGGGGGATCATGGGGCGACGAAAAGGCGCATTCGGCAGGGAGCCGGGCGCGTGCTGGGGTACGGGCAAATATAATATCTGAGATATTATTTTTCTCGCACCATCTTCCGCGGCCATCCTGTCCGCACCGGCTTGACCCGGCGCCCGCGCCGCCCCACCATCCTCCCGACCGAACCGGAGAGCGCCCGTGACCCAGACCCCTCAGACCATCGATGCCGTTCAGGACCTTCTTGCCGGGCAGGACTATGTCTGCGGCCGGGCGTTGGCGACCGTGGCGTTCCTCGCGCTGAAACTGGGCCGGCCGCTCTTTCTGGAGGGCGAGGCCGGCACCGGCAAGACCGAGATCGCCAAGGCGCTGGCGGCCGCGCTGGGGCGCCGTTTGATCCGACTGCAATGCTACGAGGGGCTTGATGCCGCCTCGGCGGTCTATGAGTGGAACTTCGCCGCGCAGATGATCGCCATCCGCGCCGCCGAGGCCGCGGGCGGCGCCGACCGCGACTTGCTGACCGCCGAGCTTTTCACCGAGGACTATCTGATCGAGCGCCCGCTTCTGCAGGCCATGCGCCCGCAGGCGGGCGGGGCGCCGGTCTTGCTGATCGACGAGGTCGACCGGACCGACGAGCCGTTCGAGGCGTTCCTGCTGGAGGCGCTCAGCGATTTCCAGGTCACCATCCCCGA
>CAZKSE010000298.1:0-4179 GCA_964555305.1 uncultured Rhodobacter sp.
AGGTCGCGGCCGGCATCGACCTCGACCACCGGGTAACCGGCCTCCCGCAGGGCGGCGGCACACATGCGCCCCGAAGACAAGGACACCTCGCGCTCGGCCGAGATGCCACCCATCAGTACCGCCACCATGGGGGCTGTCCTGCTCGACCTGCCCGCCACTCTCGCCTCATATGGCCCATTAGGGCCGATGGGGGCTTGTCGCCCCGCTTCGTTTGGCTGCGCCCGGGTTGGCCCGATGCGCGACCTTTCAGTTCTGCGCCGTGTCACCCACGCGCATGACTTCCCATTCTAACGAAATCCCGCTGTTTTCCAACACCCTTTTTCGGACCAATTCACCAAGTCCTTCCAGATCGGCGGCCGTCGCCCCGCCGGTGTTGATCATGAAATTCGCATGCATCTCCGACATCTGCGCCCCGCCCAGGCGGGCGCCACGCATCCCGGCGTTCTCTATTACCTTCCACGCCTTCAACTCATGCGTGTCATCGGCCCGCCCGGTCGAGCTGAACCCCGCGGGATTGCGGAAGGTGGATCCGGCGGTGCGTTCCTTCGTCGGCTGCGAGGCGTCGCGCCTCGCCAGCTGATCCTCCATCCGCGCCAGCAATTCAGCCGGATCGCCTGCGGGTGCGTCAAAGACCGCGGCGGTGATCACCCAGCCCTCGGGCAGGTCGGACTGCCGGTAGCGCAGGCTCAGCTCCGCCGCCGGCACGGTGACAATTCGGCCATCGCGCGTGACCGCCCGGATCTCCACCAGCCGATCGGCAACATAAGTCCCGTAGCACCCCGCATTCATCCGCACGGCGCCGCCGATGGCGCCGGGAATCGTGCGCAGAAAGGTCAGGTCCCGTCCCGCCTCGGCGGCCTTGCGCGCAACATGCGCATCAAGTGCGGCCGCCCCCGCCGTTACCCTGCTGCCCATGACGTCGATGCCGTTGAAGCCGCGCCCCAGGCGGATCACCACCGCGCGAATGCCCCCATCGCGGACGATAAGGTTCGACCCCACGCCCATCGGAAAAACCGGACATTCAAGTGGGAGCGCGGCCAGAAAGGCGGCAAGGTCTTCTTCGTCGGCAGGCTGGAACAGCCAGTCGGCAGGGCCGCCGACCCGCAGCCAGGTCAGGCTGTCAAGCGGGCGGTCAGGCGTCAGGGTGCCGCGCACGGGGATGTCTGAAGGCATCTTCATCGGGCTCTCGTAACGCGCGGGCGGTGGGCTGTCCATGAACCGACCCTCGTCATCGGTTCACATCTGTCCGCGGCGGGCGAGGAACCCACCGAGGCTTGCACCGATCGCGGCCGGCACGGCCATGAAAATCGCCATCACGACATAGCCCAGGCCCTCCATCCCTTGTGCCGCCCGGCCCGCGAGGATCAACACAAGTGCCCCGAAGATCAGCCCCCCCACCAACCACCATTCGGCGCGGCGCCCCAGCCAGCGCGACAGCGCCCAACCCGCCGCAATTCCCAGAAGGGCCGCAACCGACGGCACCAGGATCAAGCGCCAGTTCACCGCTCCGTTTCCAGCCGCGCCACCAGCCCCTGCGCCCAGGCACTGATCGACCCCGCCCCGAGGCACATCACGATGTCGCCCGGAACAGCGTGAGCGCGCACGAAGGCTTCCAGCGACGCCTCGTCGCACAGGGCGTGGACATCGCCGTGACCAGCGGCCCGGATCCCGCGGACCAGGTCATCCCGGCTGGCGCCAGGAACGGGGTCTTCCCCGGCTGCGTAAACCTCGGCAATCACGACCACGTCGGCATCGACGAAACAGCGGCAGAAGTCGTCGAACAGCGCCGACAGGCGCGAATAGCGGTGCGGCTGGTGCACGGCGATCACCCGCCCACCCGCGGCGACCTGCCGTGCACCGCGCAGCGCAGCGGCGATCTCGACCGGGTGATGGGCGTAATCGTCGACGATCCGCACGCCACCTGGGCTGCCCAGCATCGTGAAGCGCCGTCCCACGCCCTTGTAGCCTGCCAGCCCCTCTCGGATCGCCTGATCCGACATGCCCAGATGCAGGGCGACCGCGACGGCGGCAAGCGCATTGTTGACATTGTGATCGCCTGGCAACGGCAGGAAGCAATCGCCGATGGGTGCCTGACCACGGCGCTCGATGTCGAAGCACATGCCGCCCGCTTCGCCACGCACGTTGACCGCACGCAGATCGGCACCCTCGGACAGACCGAAGCTGACCCGGTTGCGATCCGTGATTTGCTCTGCCAGCGCCCGCACCTCGCCGTGATCATGGCAGAGCACGACAAGCCCATAGAAGGGCACCCCCTGAACGAAGCGGCGAAAGCCGTCACGCAGGGTCTCGAAATCGCGCCAGTGATCCAGGTGCTCGGGGTCTATGTTGGCAACGATGGCGATGGTGGTCGGCAGCCGGTTGAAGGAGCCGTCGGACTCGTCCGCCTCGACGACGGTCCATTCGCCCTGACCCAGCCGAGCGTTCGACCCGAAGGCATGGATAACGCCCCCGTTGATCACCGTCGGATCCAGCCCTCCCGCATCAAGCAGCGTCGCCACGAGCGTCGTCGTGGTGGTCTTGCCATGGGTTCCGGCGACCGACACCGTGTGCTGAAGTCGCATCAGTTCGGCCAGCATTTCCGACCGGTGGACGACCGGCAGGCGGCGCCGGCGCGCCTCGGCCAGTTCGGGATTGCCCGGCTTGATCGCGGTGGAGACGACGACGACCCCGGCCTCGCCCAGGTTCTCGGCCCGATGTCCGATGTGCAGCGTCACGCCCAGCCCGGCCAGCCGTTCGGTAATCGCTGACCCCCTGGCATCAGAGCCCTGGACCGCATGGCCCAACCCCGCCAGAACCTCGGCGATACCGGACATGCCGATCCCGCCGATGCCGATGAAATGGATGGGTCCCAATCCGGCGGGCAGCAGCGTGCGGTGACTCATGCGGACCGCCCCGCCCCGTTCGCGGCGGCGATGTGACCGACCAGATCGGCCAGTCGCTCCGCCGCGTCGGGAATACCGATCGACAGCGCACCGGCCGCCATGCGCTCGGCGGCTTCGGGATTGGACAGGATCGCCTCAACGTTCTCGGCCAGCGCCTCGGCGGTGAAATGCCGCTCGGGGATCAGGATCGCGGCATCGGCTCCAACCAGCGACCGGGCGTTGGCGGTCTGCTCGTCCCGGATCGCCGCCGCCAGCGGCACCAGGACCGAGGGGCGCCCGATCACCGCCAGGTCCGCCACCGTCGAGGCCCCGGAACGCGCGATCACCAGCTGCGCCTCGGAGAAGCGGCGCGGAATATCCTCGAAAAAGGGCGCCACCTCGGCGCGAATGCCCGCGGCGTCATAGGCCGCCTCGACGCGCTCCAAATCCTCAGGCCGGGCCTGGTGGGCGACGCGCAGATGCCCGCGCAGTGCCTCGGGCAGCAGGGCAAGCGAATCGGGCACGATGTCCGAAAGGATCCGTGCGCCCTGGCTGCCGCCGATGACCACCACGCTGACCGGATAATCGCCCGGCGCGATATAGGGCGAGGCCGCGCGCTCGCGCACCGCCTCGCGCACCGGGTTGCCGACATGCACACCCTCGACACCGCCAGGCAACTGCGTCGGCCAGGCACCACAAGCGACGACCTGCACCCGGCGCGCAAAGGCCTCGTTGACACGGCCCAGGACGCCGTTTTGCTCGTGGATCAGGCGGGGGATGCGCAATAGCCACGCCGCCGCCAGCGCGGGGATCGACGGATAGCCGCCAAAGCCGATGACCACGCGCGGCCGATCCAGAACCATCGCGGCCGCGGCCTTCAGGACCCCCCCGGCGATGCGCAGTGGCACCAGAAGCTTCTCGGTCGCCCCGCCGCGCGCCGGCGTGGCCGAGGGCACGACGCGCCGCGTCACCGCCAGCGCAAAGTTGCCGGCATAGCGCGCGCCGCGCTCATCGGTCGACAGTTGAACCCGCCAGCCGCGCGCCAACAACGCCTCGGCCAGCGCCTGGGCCGGGAACATATGCCCGCCGGTGCCCCCCGCGGCGATCACCGCGAGCGGCGCGCGCCCGGTTCGCCTGCCTGCCATCATCCCCTCCGTGCGGCGCCCTGCGCAAGGATCTCGCCAATCTCACCCTGCGGTCGGGTGCGCGTCAAGCACAGCAACATCCCGACCATGATCCCCATCGCCACCAGCGACGACCCGCCGTAGCTGACAAAGGGCAGCGTCATGCCCTTGGC
>CAZKSE010000299.1:0-4152 GCA_964555305.1 uncultured Rhodobacter sp.
CCTCGCCCCCCATCAGATGGGCCGAGCCGGTGATGTCGAGCACCAACCCGTCGGCGCCCTCCACCGCCCCCCAGGGCGCATAGCGCAGCGACCAACGGTTGAGCGCGGCCAGCATCTGCGCCTGCCCCTCGGGGTCGGCCGGGCGCGTGATCAGCCCCGGCGCCAGCGCCCGCGCCTCTGCCAGGGGCTGGCCGCGACGCAGACCCAGGGCCTCGGCGGCGGGGCTGAGGCAGGCGATCTGCTCGGCCGGCCCACGCCGTTCGATGATCGCCAGCGGCACCCCCTCCACCCCCGCCCGGCGCAGCGCGCGCTCGCTCGCCAGTCGGGGCAGCCAGAGGGAGAGGATGCGGCGCGCCATGGTGATTCCGCGTTGATCCGGGCAAATGTTCTTCTTATGTTCTCACTTAGTCTGGGCGGCAGAACGAGTCGAGTCCCGCCCGCCCAGTCCTGCCCGCTCGCCCAGTCCCGGAGCGCCTCGCCGATGACCGAGCCCGCCTCGAATCCCACCGATGCGTCGGCCGACGCCCGACCCGCCCCGGCCTATGCCGAGCTGTGCGCGATGTCGAACTTCACCTTCCTGCGCGGCGCCTCGCACCCCGAGGAGCTGGTCGTGCGCGCCGCCGAACTGGGGCTTGTGGCCCTTGCAATCGCGGATCGCAATTCGCTGGCGGGGGTGGTGCGCGCGCATGTCGCGCTGCGCGAGCTGAAGCGCGCGCAGGTCGAGGGGGGCATGGTGCGGGTGCGCGGGCATGTCCGGGTGGATGCCTCGAGCCGGCAGCAGATCGACCCCGGCAGGGGGCTTGCTGCCGTGGGGGCGCTTCCGCGGTTAATCGTGGGGACGCGGCTGGTGCTGGCGGACAGCGCCGTGGAATGGGTCGCGCTGCCCACCGACCGCGCGGCCTATGCGCGGCTCTCGCGGCTCTTGTCGGTCGGAAAGTTGCGGGCGGGAAAGGGGGAGTGTCACCTGACCCGCGCCGATCTGGAAGAAGGGGGCGAGGGGATGGTGCTGATCGCCCTGCCGCCGGATGCGCCGGGCGAGGCGGGGACGCTCGCAGAGCACGCTCAGCGCCCAGCTGACGGGGGGCGGGTTGACCCCACCTTCAGGGCAAGGCGCAGAGAGCGGACCCCCGAAGACCTCCTCACCCTCCGCGCCCTCTCCCGCCGCTTTCCCGGGCAGGTCTTCCTGGGCGCCGCGCCGCGCTATGACGGCCATGACCGGGCGCGGCTGGTCGGGCTTGCCACGCTGGCGCAGCGCGCCGGGCTGCCGATGGTGGCGGTGGGCGACGTCATCCTGCACCACGCCCGCCGCCGCCGCCTGGCCGATGTGCTCACCTGCATCCGCGAGGGGATGATCATCGACGAGATCGGCACCCACGCCCTGTCCAACGCCGAACGCCGCCTGAAACCGCCCGGCGAGATGGCGCGGCTTTTCCGCGACCACCCCGCCGCGCTGACGCGCACGCTGGAGATCGCCGCGCGCTGCACCTTCTCGCTTGACGAGCTGTCCTATGAATACCCCGACGAGGTCACCGGGAGCGAGCCCCCGCAGGCCCGGCTGGAACGGCTGGCCGTCGACGGGCTGCGCCGCCGCTTCCCCGATGGCACGCCGCCCGCCACGCTGGAAAAGGTCGAGAAGGAGCTGCGCATCATCGCGCGGCTGGGTTTCGCCGCCTATTTCCTGACCGTCCATGACATCGTCGCCTTCGCCCGCTCTCGCGGCATTCTCTGCCAGGGGCGTGGCTCGGCGGCCAATTCGGTCATCTGCTACGCGCTTGGCATCACCGAGGTCGCGCCGGATGTGATCACCATGGTCTTCGAACGCTTCATGTCCGAGGCCCGCGGCGAGCCCCCCGATATCGACGTCGATTTCGAACATGAGCGCCGCGAGGAGGTGATCCAGCACATCTACGAGAAATACGGCCGCCACCGCGCCGGGCTGACCGCGACCGTGATCCATTTTCGCACCCGCGCCGCGATCCGCGAGGTGGGCAAGGTCATGGGCCTTTCCGCCGACATGATCGCCGCCATTGCCGGGCTGCAATGGGGCTGGTCGGCGCGCGCCCCGGGCGAGGATCAGCTGCGCGAGCTGGGCCTTGACCCCACCGACCGCCGCCTTGGCCAGACCATGGCCCTCATCGCCGAGATCATTGGCTTTCCCCGCCACCTTTCCCAGCATGTCGGCGGCTTCGTCATCACCCGCGGCCGGCTGGACGAGCTTTGCCCGATCGAGAACGCCGCGATGGAGGGGCGCACGGTCATCGAATGGGACAAGGACGATATCGACGCGCTGGGGATCCTGAAGGTCGATGTCCTCAGTCTCGGGATGCTGACCTGCCTGCGCAAGGGGTTCGAATTGATCGCCCAGCACGGCGGGCCCGGCTTCACCCTGGAAAACCTGCCGCGCGAGGATCCGCGCGTCTACGACATGCTCTGCCGCGCCGATGCCATCGGCGTCTTCCAGGTGGAAAGCCGGGCGCAGATGAACTTCCTGCCCCGGATGCGGCCGCGCGTCTTCTACGACCTGGTGATCGAGGTCGCGATCGTTCGCCCCGGTCCGATCCAGGGCGGGATGGTCCATCCCTATATCAACCGAAGGCAGGGCAGGGAGCCGGTGAACCTGCCCTCGACCGACCTCAAGCCCGTTCTGGAACGCACGTTGGGCGTGCCGCTCTTTCAGGAACAGGCGATGCAGATCGCCGTCGTGGCCGCGGGCTTCACCCCCGAGGAGGCCGATCGGTTGCGCCGGTCGCTGGCCACCTTCAAGCGGATGGGCACGATCGGCACCTTTCGCGACCGCTTCCTTGCCGGCATGGCCGAGCGCGGCTACGAGCCTGCCTTTGCCGAGGCCTGTTTCGCCCAGATCGAGGGGTTCGGCGAATACGGATTCCCCGAATCCCACGCTGCCAGCTTCGCGCTTCTGGTCTATGCCTCGGCCTGGATGAAGCGCCATCACCCGGCGGCATTTGCCTGCGCGCTCCTCAATTCCCAGCCGATGGGTTTCTATGCGCCGGCCCAGATCGTGCGCGACGCGCGCGCGCATGGGATCGAGGTGCGGCCCGTTTCCGTCAACCATTCGCAATGGGACAACACGCTGGAGCCGCGCCCCGACGGGCAGTTCGCCCTGCGCCTTGGGTTGCGCCAGATCAAGGGGTTACGGGCCGAAGATGCCGAATGGATCGTCGCCGCCCGCGCCAATGGCTACCCCGATGTCGAAAGCCTGTGGCGGCGGGCGGGGGTGGCGCCGCGGGCGTTGGAGCGGCTGGCCGAGGCGGATGCCTTTGCCTGTTTGCCGCTCGACCGCCGCGATGCGCTCTGGGCGGTGCGGGCGATCCGGGCGCCGAAGCCGCTGCCGTTGTTCGGGCAGGATGGCGAGGGCATTCTGGAGCCCGCGCCCGACCTGCCGACCATGACCCTGGGCGAGCAGGTGGTGGAGGATTATCTGGCCCTGCGCCTGAGCCTCCGCGCCCATCCGATGGAGATCTTGCGCCCGCATCTGCCCGGCCTGACCGCCTGCGCCACGCTCCATGCGGCCCCCCCGCGCGTCACCGTCGCCGGCCTTGTCATCACCCGCCAGCGGCCCGGCACTGCCTCGGGCGTGATCTTCGTGACGCTCGAGGATGAGACGGGCGTTGCAAATATCATCGTTTGGCCAAAGGTTTACGAGCGTTTTCGGCGCGCGGTCATCGGCGGACGGCTCCTGCGGGTCACGGGGCGATTGCAGCGCGAGGGCGCGGTGATCCATCTGATAGCCGAGACGGTCGAGGACTTCTCGCACAGCCTCTCGCTTCTGGCCGAGGCCGGCAGCCGGGCCATCGATCCGACCGAGGGACGCGGGGACGAGGCGCGTCGTCCGGTGCCCACGCGGGAGCTGCTGCCCCACCACCCGGCGCGGGCGCCGCGCGGGGCGCGCCACCCGTGCGACCAGGCAAAGCTGCTGTTTCCCAGCCGGGATTTTCACTGAGCCGGGGGCTTGGATCGGGCGCTGAATGGGGCCAGAACGCCTGTAACAAACGTATGGCATGTGTATGGCATGTGTATGGCAAACGTATGGCAAACGTATGGCAAGGGTATGACAACTGTAGGGCCCGCGCCGGACGGACGCGCGCGTTGCCTCCATCGACCCGAGGGGGCGCGGCGCCCGCGGCGGGGCGG
>CAZKSE010000300.1:0-4093 GCA_964555305.1 uncultured Rhodobacter sp.
CCAGACGCCCGCCGTGGCGGGCAAGTGCTGCGTCGATCTGCGCCTCGCCTTCATCGGGCAGAAGCGAGCAGGTGCAATAGACCAGCATCCCGCCGGGGCGCAGCATCGCCAGCGCGCGGTCGATCAGCCGTTCCTGCAGCGCCACCAGCGCCGGCAGATCCGCGGCCCGGCGCACCTGCGGCAGGTCGGGGTGGCGGCGGATCGTGCCGGTGGCCGAGCAGGGCGCGTCCAGAAGGACCGCGTCGAAAGGCTGCGGCGCCACCCAGTCCAGCGCATCGGCGACGACGACCTGGGCGACAAGCCCGGTCCGCGCCAGATTCGCGCGCAGCCGCGCCAGCCGCGCCTCGGACAGATCGAGCGCCGTCACCTCGGCCCCGGTGGCGGCCAGTTGCATGGTCTTGCCCCCGGGCGCGGCGCATAGGTCGAGCACCCGCATCCCCGGCCGCGCGGCAAGGAGCGGCGCGGCCAGCGCGGCGGCGGCATCCTGCACCCACCAGCGCCCCCCGGCATAGCCCGGCAGGGCCGAGACCTGCGGATTGTCCCCCAGCCGCAGGCTGCCGCCGGGCAGCTCGGTCACTGCGCCCGCCGCCTGCGCCAGTTCGGCGATCAGAGCCTCTCGCTCTGCCTCCGGCATCGGGCGCAGGCTCAGGTCAAGCGGCGCGCCGGCCAGATGCGCGGCCTCGATCGAGGTGACGGCGCGCGGGCCCCAGGCCGCGACCAGACGCTGGCGCAACCAGCCGGGCAGGCGCGGGACGGGCAGCGCGGCCCAGACGCTGGCGGGTGTCTCGGCGGCGCGGCGTAGCACGGCATTGACGAGCCCGGCAAAGGAGGCGCCCTTCGGCAGGTCGCGCGTGGCCGTGACCGCCGCATGTACCACCCCATGTGGCGGCGCGCCCAGCTCCAGCATCTCGACCACAGCAAGCCGCAGCAGCGCCTGGATCCGCGCGGGCGGCGGCTTGCGCAGCAGGGGTTTCAGGACCGTATCGGCCCGCGGCAGGTGGCGCAGCGTGGTCAACGCCAGCCGTCGGGCGCGGGCGGCGGTGGCCGGATCGACGGCGGCGGGCGTCTCCTCCAGCATACGCCCCTCGGCCAGGACCCGGTGCAGGAGCGTCGCGGCCAGTTGCCGCGCATCGGGGGCGGCACTTCTGGGGGCGGCACGGCGCGTGTCACTTCGGGGGGGGATCGGGGGGCGGGGCATCGGGTCTCCTTGCCGCGCGGGGGCGCGGGCACTATCCTGCCCTTTAGAACAGCCACCCGACCGAAGCCAGAGTCGAGCACCCCATGCCCCAGGACCACGACACGTCAGATCACGAGGATCTGCCCCCCGCCGCCCGCCGCGCCCTGGCCGAGGCCGAGGCCCGCCGCAAGGCAGCCGCAGCCGATGTCGCGCCGCTGCCGAAGGAGCTGGGCGGGCGCAAGGGGCCGGAACCCGTGCGCTATGGCGATTGGGAAAAGAAGGGGATCGCGGTCGATTTCTGAGCCCCCGCGCCCCGGTCAGCCCCCGGAAGGGACTGCGTCGGTCAGCGCAGCCGGAAATCGGCGTAATCGCCCTGGCCCTGGTCCGAGATGAAGCGCAGGGTATTGCCGTTGCGCAGCACCGCCTGGCAATTGTAGCCGATATCGGTTCCGCCCCAGTCCATGTCGCGGCAGAAGAAGCCGTCCTGCCACCGCCATTCGCCGGTGACGGGATAGCCGAAGCCGCGCCCTTGGATCTCGCCCTCCGGCGTGACCTGAAGGCGGATGCCGAAGCGCGTCAGGTCGCGGCCGGTGACGGTCTGGGTAAAATCGGTGGGGTCCACGATCCGCTCGAAAGCGGCGGCAGGGGTAGCGACCGGGGCGGCAAGCCCGGCCAGAAGGGCGGCGAGAGCGAGGGTGCGCATGGCGAAGCTCCTGTCGACTTGTGTCATTTGCCAGGAGTTACGCGCGGCGCCAGTGCCCGGATCAACGCCGCGTGCTACATGCGCGGAATATTGCCCAGCCCGAGGACATCGCGCATGGCGTATTCGCCCGGTGGCCGGCCCTGCGCCCAGATCGCGGCCTTGATCGCCCCTCGCGCAAAGATGGCGCGGTCGCTGGCGATATGGCCCAAAGTGAGCCGTTCGCCGGTGCTGGCGAAGACCACTTCGTGCTCGCCGACGATATCGCCGCCGCGCAGGACGGCAAAGCCGATATCGCCGCGCCGGCGCGGCCCGGTCAGCCCGTCGCGCCCCCGCGCGGCAGCTTGGTCCAGATCCACCCCGCGCCCTTCGGCTGCGGCTTCGCCCAGCATCAGCGCCGTTCCCGAGGGGGCATCCACCTTGTGCCGGTGATGCGCCTCCACAATCTCGATATCCCAGTCGGGGTCGAGCGCGGCGGCGACCTGCCGGGTCAGTTCCACCAGCAGGTTGACCCCCAGGCTCATGTTGCCGGCGCGGACGATGGCGGTGCGCTCGGCGGCCGCGGCGATGGCGGTCAGGTGATGGCGCTCAAGGCCGGTGGTGCCGATCACATGCGCGGTGCCACAATCGGCGGCAAGGCGCGCCAGCGCGACGCTGGCCTCGGGGGTGGTGAAATCGACGACCGCCTGCGCATCGGCCAGCACCTGGGCCGGGTCGTCGCTGACGATGACGCCGTTCGCCGCGCCGCCCAGCATCGTGCCCAGGTCCTGACCGATCCAGTCATGCCCGGGGCGCTCCAGCGCGCCGGCCAGTCCAGCCGCCCCGCTCTCGGCGATGACCTCGACCAGCATCCGGCCCATCCGGCCCGAGACGCCGTTGACGACGATGCCCACCTTGCCCTGCGCCATGACGACCCTCCGTCTGCCCGACCCGCTCTGTCTCCATGCATAGCGCCGGGGCGGGGCGGGGAAAACCGGCAATGGCGAGGGGATTGGTTGATGGCAGGTGGCGGCGGCTGGTGCGGGGTTTCAACTGGCCGTGGCGCGAGGTTGAAATCCGGTTAGTCTTTTCGCCGGCATCCTTTGTTTTCAATTTGTTGGCCACCGGTCCAAGCTTGGCGATATTATACTTGACAAACCAGCCTATCCGCCTGCATAGAACAGCCTGACAGGCCGGTAGTTCTCAGTCGTCCGACTTCTTCTCGTCCTTGGGCTTCTGCTTCGCGATCTGCTTCAGGCGTTCATTGAAGCGCGCCTCGTCGTCGTCCGTCCCGATCTGGCGGGCGGCTTCCTTGAAGCGGTCGGCTTGCGCGCGTTCATCTTTCCCCATAGCAAACACCGGTGCGTTATGAACCATATTTTCACCATATCTGCGCACTATATGATAGAGTGACCCGAAAAGGGAGGCCCAACATGAGCATCGAGAACAAGATGTATGCCGTCAGCCAGATAGACGCCCTAGAGCTAGAAAATCAGTTGCTGAACGGGAAGCCCCTTCGGCAACTTGATCTCTCTCACTTCATCGGCGATTCCGCGCTGCAACGCTTCTTGGGAGCTAACGAACGCCATTTCCAGGAAGAGTTTGTTCACGTCATCAAGCCCGATGCCGGTGTGCCGGCAGATGATATCAGAGATCATTGATTGATCATTCTTGATGTGTTCGACGCGCTCTTTAAGTTGCTTCAACTCCATGCTGCGACCATCAGTACCGGTCGCGACACCGTGAAACATGAAGCTTGACGTAGGGGCGCATACACGATGCGCCCCGGCTTGGTAGACCACGTTGCCGATAGAGTTCACACCGCCGATATTGTAGGTCACCAGTCGGGCCGGCAGAGAGCGAAGCATGTTGTATGTAGCGATACCATCAGCTACCGACCCGCCCGGCGTCGAAAAAAGAAGATGAACATCATCACATCCATTGTTCATTGCGTTAGCCATTGCGGCCATTAGCGCAGACGCTGTTTGCGCGGTGATCTGCGCGTTGAAGGAAATGCACAGGGGTTTCGCCCCTTGAACGTCAATGGTGTCCACAGCCATGTGGCCTCCTTGTGTTGACCCATGCTCGCGCAAGGCTTACATAGAAAGACGGTGGAGCCAGAGGGAATCGAACCCTCGGGGTAGCAGGTGGGTAGCCGTCACCCCGCACCAAGCTGGCCCCAGACAAGAGCGCCCCGCCTTGCGCGGGGCGTTTCGATTTTAGAACGGTATTTCCGA
>CAZKSE010000301.1:0-4089 GCA_964555305.1 uncultured Rhodobacter sp.
CCGTGTCGTTGGGCAGCATGTCGCCCGCCTCGATGCGGATCAGCTCGTTTCCATGCAGGATAACCGCCCTGAACTCCCCGTTCGCACCGAGGATCTCGCGCAGCGAGATCGGGAAGTCGACAATCTCCGGCTCCTTTTCGGCGAAATCATTCACGAAATCGGGCACGGGGGGCTCCTCGACAACGACCACCTCAGGCGCGGGAGTGTTCAGGAACGGAGATGAGGCAAAGGGATCGGCCGGGCCAAACCGACCGCCACCTTCGAGGGGGTCGTGATCAGGGGAAAGGCCATCTTCGGCGGCCGCCTCATCAAGCTCCCGCTGAAGCTTCAACTCCTCGATGCGTTGCCGCAGGACGATCGGGCTGTTCTCCATGGATGCGTAAAGCGCCGGGTCGAACTGGCGTAGCCCATCGGTGCCGAGCGCCCCCAGCAGGCCCTGGATCGCCTGGGCGCGTCGCTGCAGGCGATCGATGGCGATCAGGTCGCTGCCGATCTGTCCTTGGAATTCCAGCAGGCCAGCGCCACGCAGGTTCACGATCTCCGCGCGCACCTGGGGGTCGATGTCATCGGAGAGTCCGTAATCGATCTGCGGCACCGCAAGCGCGGTCGGGACAACGCCGTCCCCCTCGGCCTGCGCCATGCTGGCAATCGACACGGCCAGCGCCAGGGTGGCGATCCGGGTCGGGAGAATGGAAGGACGGGTCTTCATGGCTTGAACTCCGGAACGATGACGGGATGATGGATGCGCACGACCAGGCTCCAGCTCGCCGTGGCGACGTTGTAGCTGAGCGTGTCGGGGATCAGGGCCGGGATATCGCCCAGGAAGGGCAGAAGCTCGGTGAGCCCCATATCGCCCTGGATCTGGACGTCGTGACGATGAAAGAGCGGATTGGTCTCGGCGGGTCGGTTGTCGGCGACGTAACGCATACTCAGCGGAATGCCGTGCAACTGGAAGCGCTCCGTCAGGCGGTTTTCGATCTGTGCCCGCGTCCAGGGGTCGCGACGGAACGCCTCAGGATCGGTCGGGGCCTCGAAAGTTCGCGTGACGGTCGCCGCCTCGGAGGCCGCATTCACATTGATCGCCGGGTAATCCTGCGGCATCGCGGCGCGCAGCCAGGCGATATTGCCGCCCGCCCGTCGCCAGCCGGTCGATACATGGCCGCGGCCACGGTCGATCTTGCAGTTGAAGACTTCGTTTTCCCAGCCAGGAACCATGATCATCGTCTGCAGGATTTCCCGCTCGCAATGGGCGAGGAAATGGTCGATCCGCGTGCGGTGATACCAGGGGTGATCCTGGGGCTGGAGGGTGACCGCGCGCTCGATCTGGCGGCGCAGCTCCTCCATCTCGGCGAGGTGGCGCTGATGCTTGTCGTAGAAATAGTAGCTGCCGCCGAGCAGCGCGGTCAGGACGATCCCGACCGCGATCACGCGCGGCGCATAGGCCTTGACCGGATCGACAAGATGCAGCTTTTCCTGCGGGCTGTCGAGCGCGCCCGCCGGAAAGCTCGGCACGCTGTTGCGGACCCGCCAGTCTTCCGGAGCAACGATCGTCGCCCAGCCGGGGGCGGCCAGTGCTTCCGTGAAAAGCGCAGCTGCGGCATCCTTGCTGCCCAGAACGCGATCCTCGAAGACATCGCCACCACGACGACCCCCGACCCACCACTGATCGCGGCTGCCCTCGATAGGCCTCACGGCCAGCCAGTTTCCACCCATAACCGCAGGGTTGAAGCTCTCGATCAGCACCGGCATGCCGCGCTTGTGGCCGGCGTCTGCCGAGCCGAAGCCCAGGAAACCGTCCGCCTTGCTGCCAGCATAGAAGGTGAAGTCATTGTCGGCCTGCTTGCGGCTCGCGGCCACCTTGCGGGCGGTATCGGCATGCGATTTGAGCGAGTCGGTATCGACCGCGGAAACCCAGGTGAGATTGAGCGCGAAAAGCCGACCACCGATCCGGACGACGCCCTGATCGACGAATTCGAGAACCACCGGCGCATCGGGATCAACCTTCGCCTTCCCTTTCGCCTTGGCCTTGGGTTCGGTCTTGACCTTAGCCCTGCCGAAGCCGAACCGACCTTTCGGTGCCACGCTTTCCGCCGCCGGCAGCTCGCTCTCTGCCGCCGGAATATCCTCGCCGGGGATGCTTGCCGACAGCTCGCCCAAATGCTCGGGCGAGCCTTTCTTGCGGCGCAGGCGGTCCAGGAAGTTCATGATCTACCCCCAAGCCGGTTCAGCGACGAACGATTGTCGGCGTGATAAGCAGCACGGTCGCGACCCGCTGCATGTTCGAGGCATCGGACCGGGCGATGCGCAGAAGCTCGCCGCCATTTCCGTGATCGCGCTCGACGCGGCGGCGCTCGAAGCCCGCCATGATCAACGTCTGACCATTCTGAATGACTGCCTGCTGCTGGAAAGCCGTGGTTGAGATCTCGGGCAGCTGCACCGCCTCGACCCCGTCACCGAAGGTGCGCAGGTTGTTCAGTTCGGAGATGCGCACGGCATACTGGACCATGATGTCGCGGGTATTCATGATCCGCGGCATGAGTTGCATCTGGAAGCCGGTCGTCGCGGTATCCGTCGACCGGGTGATGCGCTCGCGCTCACCGGAGGCGGATTCCTCGATCCGGATCTCGCGCAGATAGGCGACCTCATCGACAACCTCGATCGGTGCGACGCGGTTGTTGGCGGTCGTGGTGCCGGCGCGGGTTTCGACGGATACGCGGCCGTATTGCGACAGGGCCCGGGCGAGCACACGAATGTCCACGTTGCCCTGGGTGATGCCGATATTGACGCTGCCGATCCCCTGGCCAGACTGCGGGCGGCCAAGGATATCGACCGAATAGCCGCTGCGTGCGATCGCCGCGCTCAGATCGATCCCGAAGGCGTCCTGGTTATTCAGCACAACGGTCAACACGTTGACGTCGAAAGCCACCTGCTGCCCGACGCGCTCATTTGTCGCACGGATGTATTCGCCAACCCGGGAATGGTCGCCGATGCGGCCGGTGACGGTGATCGTGCCGGTGGAGCGGCCGAAAGCCACGTTCGAGCCCTCCGAGAGCATGTTCTCGATAGCCTCGGCGATCTCGCTCCAGACATCGGATGTGGCCTGCGACGAGGCCGAGAGGTTGTTGTTGCTCAGTTCCGCCGAGGCCGTTTCGGTGAAGGGCAGGGCGGAGACCTGGTATTGGCGGGTCACGAAATCACGGAAGATGACCCGGCCCTCGCTGTAGGTCCATTCCAGCTCGAAAGCGGAGGCCACCTCGTCGAGCACCGCCGAGAGCGGGCCGCGCAGATTGGGGCGGATCTGGATCCGGTTTGCCGGCGAGCCGGTTTCAGTCAACTCGCGCACAGCCGCGCTGCGCAGCGCCTCCGCAGCGCCGGCATCGTCCACGGTGCGCGGAATATCGACGGATGAGACCATCCGGCCGGTCGGCCCGAGCGCCAGAGCGTGCGGGATGCCAGAGATCTCGGAGAGCCGGGCGGCGATATCGGCAAGGCCCATCTGGTCGCGCGATTGCAGGTGCACCGCATTCGAGGCCTGGACGCGCGCCGGCAGGCGGGTTGCGGCATTGTTGCGCTCGCGCTGCGCGGCAACGAAGGGCCGATCTGAAAGCTGCACGCCGCCGGAGCGGATATCGGTCTCGCCGAAACGGGCGAGGCCAAGATCCACATCCTCGACGCTGCGCTGCATGCGTTCATCCGCCGCCTTGAAGCCAGGAGAACAGGCCGAAAGGGCCATCGTGGAGATCATGGTGGTCAGGATAATATTTCGCATGTAGGGTGCTTTCGATAAGCCGCGTTCAGACGATATATTCGCAAAAGCAGGCCGCCGCCTCAATGACCGATCAGGGGGCATGCGAATTTTCATGTGGACAACTGCCACGGGGGTGCGGTGCACGGATTGGCACCCTGGCGGCGCGCGCCCTTCGGCCCCCTCGCGCCGCAAACGGCCTGGCGGCGCTCCGAAAGGCTTCTCGCACCTCAGGTCAATGCTATTACAGATCACGTGAGACGGCCGATCTCGCCGATCTCGACCTCGGCACGGCGAGACCGCGCCAGTCGGGCGCTATCGACCGAAGGTGATGTTCAGGACGC
>CAZKSE010000302.1:0-4049 GCA_964555305.1 uncultured Rhodobacter sp.
TTCCTGGCCGGCCCGAAGGGCTGATCCCATGCGCCTGACGGCCGATCTGATCCTGCGCGCCTATGCGCGGGGGATCTTTCCCATGGCCGAGGGGGCGGAAAGCGCGTCGCTTTTCTGGTTCGAACCTGCCCGCCGCGGCATCCTGCCGCTGGAGCGGTTCCATACTTCACGCTCGCTGGTGCGCAGCTTTCGCCGCGGTGGCTGGCGGTTTTCGTGCGACCGGGATTTCGCCGGCGTGCTTGCCGGATGCGCCGACCGGACGGAGACCTGGATCAACGCGCCGATCGCGCGGGTCTTTACCGACCTGCACGCGCGGGGCCACGCGCATTCGATCGAGATCCGGGATGACGACGGCCGACTGGTCGGCGGTGTCTACGGGCTGGCGCTGGGGGCGGCCTTCTTTGCAGAGAGCATGTTCTCGCGCAGGACGGATGCGTCGAAACTGGCGCTGGCAGAACTGGTCGCGCGGCTGCGGCGCGGCGGCTTCCGGCTTCTGGACACGCAATACCTGACCGAGCATCTGGCCCGCCTGGGTGGGATCGAGGTGCCGCGCGCGACCTATCGCCAGCTTCTGGCTGCCGCACTGGCCGCCCCGGCGGATCACGCCCGCGCCTTCGAATCCGAGAACCCGGGCAGCCCCGTGGGTGCCTATTGGCAGCCGATCACCCAGACATCGTAGCGCACATGGTCAAGCGCATTCAGCGCCGGCGACGACGCGATCATCCAACCGCTGAAGAGCGGCTCTTCCCCGCGCATGTCGACGATGTCCAGAAAGGCGAAGGCATCGGCGGCGGGGTTGTCAGCCGGATAGCGGCATTCGCGCAGCTCGATCCGCAGGCGGCCGTATTCGATCTGCTGGCCGGCATCGATGCGCAGCTCAGACGTCTCGCCGGCGATGCGGTCGAGGCCGCGCAGGATCACGGTGCCGCCCTGCACCATGTCCTGCCCTTGCGACGGGCTGCTCAGGGCCAGGGACAGGATCATCGCGCGCAGGATCATTCGCCCGCCCCCGCCGCCGACTCGGCGGTGAAGGCCCGCATCAGCAGTGCGATCAGGCTCACGGCGCTCTGCGTGTCGGCGAAGGCCCCGCCCGGCTCCAGGTCGAAGGGTGCCCCGCCCGGCAGGATTTCCAGGTAGGTGCCGCCCAGAAGCCCCTCGGTCGAGACGGCCAGCGTGCTGTCCTCGGGCAGGCGGAGGCTGCGGTCGACCTGAAGGGTCAGCCGTGCGCTGAAACTCTCGGGATCCAGCACCATGCCGGTGACCGACCCCACGCGCACCCCGGCCAGCCGCACCTCGGTCCCCGGCCGCACCCCCTCGGCCGAGCGGAACTCGGCAGAAAGCGCGTAGCCCGGCGCGGCGGTCAGCCGCGTGCCCGTGGATTGCAGACCGAAGACGGCGAAGGCCACGGCGGCCAAGAGGACCACCCCGCCCAATGCCATTTCCCAGGGACGATAGACCGTCATATGCGCCTCATTCTGTCACCGGCCTGCTGCCGGGCAGCCTGTCGCGTGCGCGTCGCATGCGTGTCGATCGCGATGCCAGCTCACTCGGGTTGCCAGGCCTCGTAGTCGCGGCGAGCGACGGGATCGGGGCGGCGCAGCGACCCTGCGGGCAGATAGGCCGTGGGCGTGCCGGTCTGGTTTTCCATATGCGGCTGTTGCCACGGCTTGCGGACCATCGGCTTCTCGCTCGGCGGTTCGTTCCAGGTGTGGTGCAGCCATCCGTGCCAGTCGGGGCTGACCCGACTCGCCTCGGATTCGCCCGCGTAGATCACCCACCGCCGCTTGCCGTCGCGCGACTGGTAGAAGACGTTGCCCTGCTCATCCTCGCCCACCCGAACGCCGTGGCGCCAGGTAAAAAACTGGGTGCCGACCGTCTGGCTGTTCCACCAGGTGAGAAGCCGAAGGAGAAATTTCATGTCCCGGATCCCTTGCGTTGCCCGCTTCCTATGGCGCAATCGGGCGGCGAAATAAAGCCCCGCCGCCCGGTTGCCAGTCTGGTTGCCAGTCTGGTTGCCGGTCCGGTTCAGTCCAGCACGCGCACGCGTTCCATCACGTCGGGCTCGCCCACGACCGCGCCGTTCGAGCCGGTGCCGCGCTTGATCGCGTCCAGCACCTCCAGCCCCTCGCTGATCTGGCCGACGACGGTATAGTTGCGGTTCAGATGAGGGGCCGGCGCGAACATCAGGAAGAACTGGCTGTTGGCCGAATTGGGCGATTGGGACCGGGCCATGCCCATGACGCCGCGGGCAAAGGGCTCGTCCGAAAATTCCGCCGGCAGGTTCGGCAGGTCCGACCCGCCCATTCCGGCACGCGCGGTATCGCCCCCGGCGCGACCGAACTGCACATCGCCGGTCTGCGCCATGAACCCGTCGATCACCCGGTGAAAGACGACGCCGTCATAGGCACCCGATTCGACCAGCGCCACCACGCGCTCGACATGCTGCGGCGCGAGATCCGGGCGCAGGGTGACCTGGATCACGCCAGTCGCCTCGCCCGCCACGGTGATTTCCAGCACCGGCGCGTCGCCCGGGGGCGGGGTCTGCGCTATGCCCTGGGCGCTGTCGAGCCAGTAGTAGCCCAGCACCGCAAAGCCGGCCGCGAAGATCCCGCCTATGATCAGCTTCTCACGCATCGGCCGCCACCTTGACCGAGATCATCCGGTCCGGATCGGCCGGCGGCTCGCCGCGGGTGATCGCATCGACATGCTCCATCCCCGAGACGACGCGGCCATAGACCGTGTATTGCCGGTTCAGGAAGTGGTTGTCCTTGAAGTTGATGAAGAACTGGCTGTTGGCCGAATTCGGGTTCTGCGAGCGCGCCGCGCCCAGCGTGCCCCGGTCATGCGGCACGCCGGAAAACTCCGCCGGCAGGTCCGGCAGGTCCGAGCTGCCGGTGCCGGCGCGGCGGATATTGAAATCCTTCTCGGCATTGCCGTGCGCGACATCGCCGGTCTGGGCCATGAAGCCCTCGATCACGCGGTGGAAGACGACGTTGTCATAAGCGCCGGCGCGCGCCAGCTCCTTCATCCGTTCCACATGCTTGGGCGCCACGTCGGGCAGCAGTTCGATCACCACGGTGCCGGACTTCAGCTCCATCAGGATGGTGTTTTCGGGGTCCTTGATATCGGCCATCGGGGTTCCTTCCGGTTTTGCTGGCGCGAAACTACCCTTCGGGCGGCGCAAGGGAAAGCCCCCGCGACCGCGGTTCAGCGCCGCCCCCCTTCACGTTCCGCGCAGGCGTAGCCGCCGCCCTGCGGCAGAAGGCACAATCGGTTCAGAAAGTCATCGGGCAGCTTTCCGGTCGGGGTCAACGCCTTGGCGATCTCCAGGCGTTCCAGATAGGCGCCGCAGGCCACGACGTAATAGCGTTCCCGCCGCTCCGCGGATTCGTACCACTGCGCGAAGGCCGCTGCCGCCATCGTGGCCTGGTCGCCCGAGCGGAAGAATTCCTGTGCCAGCACCACGGCAATATCGGTCTGCGAGGGCCAGTTCATCATCGCCTCCCAGACCGCCGGATCCCCCTCGATCAGCCGCTCCCACGCCAGAAGGAGCGCGATTGCGCTGGCGTCCGCTTCCAGCGCGAAGACCAGCCGCGTGTGCTCGTCCCGGCTCAGCGAATCCGATGGGCAGAAGCCGCGTGAGAACTGCTCAAGGTGGCGAATTTCGTGCAGCAGGACCCCCTGGTGCATCGCCGCCGGTTGCCCGCGCGCCAGCGTGATCTGCATCGTTGCCGGGTCGAAATAGCCTTCGGCCCCGCTCATGTCGTCGGCCAGACAGAGCGAGGGGGCGAGGCCGTCGAGCGCGGCGGCCATCGCGGGGTGCCGGTCGAGCGTCGGGCGCAGCCCGCCCACAAGCCCGCCAAGGTAGCGCGCCTCTTCGCCCTCGGCATCCGCATAGGGGGCGGGCAGACAGACGGGCTCGGCGGACACGGGCGCCGGCAGGAAAAGGAGCGGCAGGACGACAAGCCAATGCATCTCTCCGACGATAGCCCAAGCAGGCCACCGCGCAAGAGCCCGGGTGAGGTTGACTTGCGCGCCCGCGACCGCAA
>CAZKSE010000303.1:0-4024 GCA_964555305.1 uncultured Rhodobacter sp.
CCGGATGCGGCTGGTCGCGGGGCGACTCGGAATCCCAGGTCGCGGGGCGACTCGGCTGGGCCCGGGGGCCGTGTTCAAGGGCGTGCGACGGGCCGGGCGCTGCGCGCCGTCCCCGCGTCACTCCAGTTCGATCGTGCCCGGCGGTTTCGAGGTCACGTCGTAGAAGACGCGATTGATCCCCTTCACCTCGTTGATGATCCGCGTCGCGGTTTCGCCGAGGAAGTCGTGGGTGAACGGGTAGTAGTCCGCGGTCATTCCGTCGACCGAGGTGACGGCGCGCAGCGCCAGCGCGTAGTCGTAGGTGCGCCCGTCGCCCATCACGCCCACCGTCCGCACCGGCAGGATGGCGGCGAAGGCCTGCCAGATCTCGTCGTAAAGGCCGTGCTTGCGGATCTGGTCGATGTAGATCGCGTCGGCCTTGCGCAGGATGGCGAGCTTGTCGCGCGTGATCTCGCCCGGGCAGCGGATGGCGAGGCCGGGCCCGGGGAAGGGGTGGCGGCCGATGAAGGACTCCGGCAGGCCAAGCTCGCGACCCAGGGCGCGGACCTCGTCCTTGAAAAGCTCGCGCAGCGGCTCCACCAGCTTCAGCCCCATCTTCTCGGGCAGGCCGCCGACATTGTGGTGGCTCTTGATCGTGACCGACGGCCCGCCCGAGAACGAGACGCTTTCGATCACGTCGGGGTAAAGCGTGCCCTGCGCCAGGAACTGCGCGCCGCCGACCTCGTGCGCGTGTTTCTGGAAGACGTCGATGAACAGCCCGCCGATGATCTTGCGCTTGGCCTCGGGGTCCGAAATGCCCTCGAGGCGGGTGAGGAACAGATCGCTCTCGTCGGCGTGGATCAGGGGGATGTTGTAGTTGTCGCGGAACATGGTCACGACCTGCTCGGCCTCGCCCTGGCGCAGGAGGCCGTGGTCGACGAAGACGCAGGTCAGCTGGTTGCCGATCGCCTCGTGGATCAGGACCGCAGCGACCGAGCTGTCGACGCCGCCGGAAAGCCCGCAGATCACCTTGGCATCGCCCACCTGTTCGCGGATCTTGCGGATCGCCTCGTCGCGGTAGGCGCCCATCGTCCAGTCGCCGGTGAACCCCGCGATGCGGATGAAATTCGACAGAAGCATCGCGCCGCCGGGGGTGTGGTGCACCTCGGGGTGGAACTGGACGGCGTAGAAATGGCGCGCGGGATCGGCGGTGATGGCGAAGGGCGCGCCGGGCGAGGTGCCGAAGACGCGAAAGCCGGGCGCGAGGCGCGCGACATGGTCGCCGTGGCTCATCCAGACCTGCTCGCGCCCGGTGCCGAGGGTCGTGTCGAACCAGCCTTGCAGCAGGTCCAGCCGTTCCTCGGACGGGGTGACATGGGCGCGGCCGAATTCGGCGGTGCCGTCGCCGCGTTCGACATGGCCGCCGAGGCAATGCATCATCAGCTGCTGGCCGTAGCAGATGCCGAGGATCGGCACGCCCAGATCGAAGACCGAGGCGGGCGGCATCGGCGCCCCTTCGGCAAAGACCGAGGCCGGACCGCCCGAGAAGATCACCGCCTTGGGCGCGAAATCGCGCAGGAAGGCATCGTCGACGCGGTTGAACGGGTGAATTTCGCAATAGACGTTCAGCTCGCGCAGGCGGCGCGCGATCAGCTGCGTCACCTGGCTGCCGAAGTCGATGATCAGAAGGCGGTCATGCTGGCTCATGGCCGCGCGATAGGCCAGAACGCCCCCCCGCGCAAGGCCTCACGAATGTCGCCTTTTGCCATAAGGCGGCGCATCCTGCCCTTCGCGGGCGCGCGCACTGGCGTATCCGGGGCGCAAACCGGCAAGGACGGAGTTGGGAGCATGAGCGAGGCACGGGCGGAACGGCGGGCACGCGGCGGCGGTGGGGCGGCACGGCGGGCCGAGCGCACCGCGGTCAGCATCGAGACCGCGCGCTTCATCGAGCGCAACATCCCGAATCTGGAGCTTCTCGACGAGGAGGCGCTGCAGATCATCGAATGGAACGCCGAGACGGTGCTGGAGGAGATCGGCGTCAATTTCGTCGACAACCCCGCCGCGCTGGATCTGTGGCGCGAGGCCGGGGCCGAGGTAACCGGCGAACGCGTGCGCATCCCGCGGGGGCTGGCGCGCAAGCTGTGCGCGACCGCCCCGGGGCGGTTCACGCAACACGCGCGCAACCCGTCGCGCTCGGTCGAGATCGGAGGCAATTCGCTGGTGCTGGCGCCGGTCTACGGCCCGCCCTTCGTGCGCGACATCGAAGGCGGGCGGCGCTATGCGACGATGGCCGATTTCCGCGATTTCGTGAAGCTGGGCTACATGTCGAAATGGCTGCACCATTCCGGCGGCACTGTCTGCGAGCCGACCGACATCGCGGTGAACAAGCGCCATCTGGACATGTTGCAGGCGCATATGGTGCTGTCGGACAAGCCCTTCATGGGCTCGGTGACCGAGCCGGTGCGGGCCGAGGATTCGGTGCGCATGGCCGAGATCCTCTTCGGCGCGGATTTCGTGGCCGAGAACTGCGTGATGACCTCGCTCATCAACATCAACTCGCCCCTGACCTTCGACGCGACGATGATGGGCGCGCTGGAGGTCTATGCGCGCGCGGGGCAGGCGGCCATCGTCTCGCCCTTCATCGTCGGCGGCGCGATGGCGCCGGTGACGGTGGCCGGCACGCTGACGCAGGTCCTGGCCGAGGTCCTGGCGGGCGTGGCCTACAGCCAGTTGATCCGGCCGGGTGCGCCGGTGATCATGGGGGCCTTCGTCACCTCGATCGACATGAATTCGGGCGCACCCACCTTCGGCACGCCCGAGGCTGCGCATATCACCTATGGCGCGGGGCAGCTGGCGCGGCGGCTGGGGCTGCCCTATCGGTCGGGGGGGGCGTTCTGCGGCTCGAAACTGCCGGATGCGCAGGCGGGCTATGAAAGCGCGAACAGCCTGAACATGGCGCTGCTGGCCGGGGTCAACTTCATGCTGCACGCCTGCGGCTGGCTGGAAGGCGGGCTGGTGGCCAGTTTCGAGAAATTCGTGCTGGACGCCGACCAGCTGGGCACGCTGCACCATCTGGCGCGCGGCGTGGCGGTCGATGACAACGGCCAGGCGATGGAGGCGATCCGCGAGGTCGGCCCGGGCGGGCATTTCCTGGGCTGCGAACATACCCAGGCGAATTTCAAATCGGCCTTCTGGCGGTCGGAGGTGCTGGACTACAAGCCCTTCGAGACCTGGGAGGACGAGGGCGCGCGCGACTCCGCGTCGCTGGCGGCGGTGAAGGTGCAAAAGCAGCTGCGCGACTATCAGGCGCCGCCGCTGGACCCGGGCATCGCCGAGGCGATCCAGGCCTTTGTCGACAGGCGCAAGGCCGCCGAGCCGGATGCGTTCGGCTGACGGAACGTGAAAGGGGGGCTCGCGCCCCCCTCATGCGTTGCGCATGGCCCGTTGGATCAGCGCTCGATCAGGACCGAACATTGCGCGTGGCGGACGACACGGGCGGCGGTCGAGCCGATGAAATAGTCGCTCAGGCCCGGCCGATGCGAGGCGATCATCACCAGATCGGCGCCGTGATCCTCGGCGGCCTGGAGGATCTGGCTGGCGGGCGCGCCGGTGCGGACTTCGGCCACGCAATTGCCGGGGATGCCCTGGGTCAGCAGATTGAGCTCCACCTTGGCCTCGGCCTGGCGGCGGTCGTTGAGGTCGCGCGGCAGTTCCGCGGCGATGTAGCTCGGCACGTCCTCGAGCACATGCACGAGACGGATGGCGCCGCCTTCGTCGATCAGCGCCTTGGCGCGGTCGATCAGTTCCTTGCCGGCTTCGCCATGCGCCAGATCTATGGCGACGATGATATTCTTGTACATTCGGTCCTCCTGTCCCAGATCGCGATATCCGCGAACTTGCGCCAGACTGTGGCCCGAAGCGTTGATCTGGGTCAATCGCCTTCAAACCCGCCGGCGCTGCGGTTTCCGGTGCCAGTTGCGCGGCGCCGAGGCGCGACTCGAGGATGGGGAAGCTCTGGCTCCTCTTAGCGACACAAGCGTTTCGC
>CAZKSE010000304.1:0-4009 GCA_964555305.1 uncultured Rhodobacter sp.
GGCGCAGTGAAATCGGCTCGCCCGTCATCTCGCAATAGCCGAATTCACCACCGTCAATCCGCCGCAGCGCGGAATCGATCTTGGCGACCAGCTTGCGCTGACGGTCGCGCGTACGCAGTTCAAGCGCGCGATCCGTCTCTTCCGAGGCGCGGTCGGCAATATCAGGCAGGTTGCGCGAACCGCTGGCGAGCCCCGCGAGGGTCTCTTTGCTGCCACTGAGAATCTCTTCTTTCCAGGCCAGAAGTTTGCGGCGGAAATATTCGAGCTGACGCTCGTTCATAAACGGCTCGTCTTCAGCCGGGCGATAATCGTCTGGTAGAAAAACTTCGGGCTTCATCTGCACTTCCCCTGTTTGCCCGGGGGCGACGGCATCTGAATCAATGGGTTGCTTCGCTGCGGTCATCCGGGCCCCTCGCGTGGCCGCTTTACTGCAAGGCTCCGGGATTGTCACGCGTGAATCGCGCCCGCAATGCGATCAAAACCGCCATGGGGCAACAGCGGGACGCAATGGTGCAGCCTTGAAGCCCGGACGCGCGCAAGCTAGGTTCCCGCTCGCCCGGCAGCCCGCCTCTAGCCCTGGCGCTGACCCCGATGTTGACCAAGGACACTTCATGCGCTTTTCCTCGACCGACACCTATATCGCCACCGATGACCTGACGATGGCGGTCAATGCCGCCGTGACGCTGGAACGCCCGCTTCTGGTCAAGGGTGAACCGGGAACCGGCAAAACTGAACTGGCCCGCCAGGTCGCCCAGTCACTGGGCATGAGGATCATCGAGTGGAACGTAAAATCGACCACCCGCGCGCAACAGGGGCTTTACGAATATGATGCGGTCAGCCGGTTGCGCGACAGCCAGCTGGGCGAGGCGCGGGTGGCGGATGTGGGCAATTATATCCGCAAGGGCAAGCTGTGGCAGGCGTTCGAAGCGGATGAAAGGGTTGTGCTGCTGATCGACGAGGTGGACAAGGCCGATATCGAATTCCCCAACGATCTGCTGCAGGAACTCGACCGGATGGAATTCTTCGTCTACGAGACCGGCGAGACGATCCGCGCCCGCCACCGGCCGATCGTCATCATCACCTCGAACAACGAGAAGGAGCTGCCCGACGCCTTCCTGCGCCGCTGCTTCTTCCATTTCATCCGCTTCCCCGATGCCGAGGTTCTGTCGCAGATCGTCCGCGTCCATTTCCCCGACATCAAGGATACCCTGTTGCGCAGCGCGCTGACACAGTTCTTCGAACTGCGCGAGACGCCGGGCCTGAAGAAGAAACCCTCCACCAGCGAGATGCTGGATTGGCTGAAACTGCTGCTGGCCGAGGATCTGGGCCCCGAGGATCTGAAGCGCGACGGCGTCAACGCCCTGCCGAAACTGCATGGCGCGCTGCTGAAGAACGAACAGGACGTGCATCTGTTCGAGCGGCTGGCCTTCATGGCCCGCCGCCAGCACGGGCGGTGACTTTTCGCTGGGAGTGCTGGCCCGCTTCTCAGGCCGGCAACACCAGCCGGACGGATAAGCCCCCAAGGCCGGGTTGCGCGCCCTGCCCCAGTTCTAGCCGGCCGCCGTGCAGCCGCACGGCATCGGCGGCGATCGCCAGGCCCAAACCGACGCCGGCCCCTTTCGTCGCGCCACGCGCCGGATCCAGCCGGACAAAGGGGCGCAGAGCCGCCGCGCGATCCTCGGCCGCGATGCCGGGGCCGTCATCCTCGACCACCAGGACCAGCTGCCCCGGCTCCTCGATCAGGGAAATCTCTGCCCGCGTGCCATAGCGGGTCGCATTGCCGATCAGGTTGTCGAGGGCGCGCGCCAGAAGCCCGGGCCGGATACGGAGGGGCGCGGGGTCCGGCCCGGGCCGCAAGAGAACCTGCTGACCGGCGCGCTGTGCCTCTGCCACGCGCGTATCCAGCCATTCGCGCAGCCGGACCGGCACGGGGTCTTCGCTGACCTCGCCGCGCGCGAAATCCAGAAAGCGGTCGATCAGCGCCTCCATTTCGCGCACATCGGCCAGCAGCGCCTGAGACTCGGGCTCGTCCTCCATCATCGACAGCGCCAGGCGCATCCGGGTCAGTGGCGTGCGCAGATCGTGGCTGACCCCCGACAGAAGAAGCGTCCGCTGTTCGATGTGATTTTCGATCCGCTCGCGCATTTCCAGAAAGGCCTGCCCCGCCGCCCGCACCTCGGTCGCGCCCGAGGGCCGGTAGGTCACATGCTGCCCACGTCCGAAAGCCTCTGCCGCGCCCGCCAGGCGCAGGATCGGACGCACCTGATTCTTCAGGAAGAGGAAGGCGATCAGGCTCATCACCAGCCCGCCGACCACCACGATCACAAGAAGTTGATGCGGATTGCGCGCGGCCACCCGGGTGCTGCCGAAACGCATCTCGTAGACGCCGTGCACCCCGTCGATCCAGACCGCGACCTCGCCGCCCCCCAGCATGCCCTGCGCCAGCACCCCGGGCATGCGACGGGCCAGTTCCTGAAGGACAAAGCGGCTGGAAAGATCGAAGAACGCGATCCGGTCGAAGGCCACGGCCGGCACGTCATCCAGCCTGCGCGCCTCGATCTGCAGGGCGGGGGCCAAATCGGCCAGCACCGCCTCCGCGCCGGCGGCATCGGGGGCAGCATCGGCGCGCGTGCGCAGATATTCGACCACGACCGAGAAATTCGTGGTCATCTGCTGGGTGACGCGCTCATAATGGCGCTGGATGAACAGCACCGCGACCAGAAGCAGGATAGTGACCACTGGCACAAGCAGGATCAGCGCAGCCCGACCGTAAAGCCCGCGCGGAAAAATCGGTTTGAGGAGCCTGCCCAGCATGTGCTTAGCTTAGGCGTAGCCCGTAACGAAGACGAGTCCCCCATGCCATTCGCCGACAGCGCCCTGCCCCGACTGCAGCCCCCCACCGCCGGCCAGCCGCATCGCGTTGCCGAGGGGGTGCGGCTGGTCCTGGCGCGCAATGCCTCGCCCATGACGCATTGGGGGACCAACACCTGGCTTCTGGGCGAGGGCGCGGTCACGGTGATCGACCCGGGCCCCGCCGATCCCGCGCATGTCCAGGCGATCCTGGCCGCGCTGGGACCGAGCGAACGGGTGGCGCGGATCCTCGTGACGCATGCGCATCTCGATCATTCGCCCGGCGCGCGGCTTCTGGCGGAGGCCACGGGCACGCCGATCCTGGCGCAGGGCGATGCACGCTCGGGGCGGTCGGAACGGATGGCGGCGCTCGCCGGGATGCCCATAGGCGGGGGCGAGGGGGTCGATACCGCCTTTGTGCCCGACGATCTGCTGAAGGATGACGACGAGATCGAAGTTGCCGGCCAGCCGTTGCGCGCGCTGCACACGCCGGGGCATTTCGGCAATCACATGTGTTTCCTGTGGGGTAGCGCGCTTTTCTCCGGCGACCATGTGATGGGCTGGGCGCCGAGCCTGGTCTCGCCGCCCGACGGCGACCTGACGGATTTCATGGAAAGCCTGCGGCGGTTGCGCAAGCTGGGGTCGATCACGCTCTTTCCCGGCCACGGCGCTCCGGTGGCCGAAGGGCAGGCACGGATCGGCGAGTTGCAGGCCCACCGGATGCGCCGCGAATCTGCGATCCGCGCGGCGGTGGCGGGTGGCGCGGATACCGTCGCTTCGGTCACCCGCACCGTCTATGTCGATGTCGACGCGGCGCTTCTTCCGGCGGCGGAGCGCAACGTCCTTGCGCATCTGATCGACCTGGAGGCCCGCGCCCTGGTCCAGTTCGACGGTCCGATCCGCCCCGACGCGCGCCTGCGCCCGGCCGCGACGGGCTAGGCCCGCGGCGACGCCCTTGGCCCGATGCGGATGGAAACGATGCCTGAGCAGGACCTGAGAGATCTTCCGGCACGGCTGGCGCCCGGGCAACGTCTCGCCCGCGGGGTCTGCCGCGCCCTCTCCGGCTTCGATTTCGCCACGCTTGAAGAGGTCGTGCCGGAACCCGGCCTGCGCGTCGATGTCATGGCGCTGGGACCGACGGGCGAGATCTGGGTGATCG
>CAZKSE010000305.1:0-3975 GCA_964555305.1 uncultured Rhodobacter sp.
CCGCCCTGCGGGCCCGCGCCGCTGCGCTGCGCACCGGAGGCTAGGCCGCCGCGGCGCCAGCCGATTGCACCCGGCCGGGCTTCGGGCTAGGTGGGACGGGAATCCGCAATCGGAGTTTTCCATGTTGAGCCCCCTTCGCCTCGGCATCGCCGGTCTTGGCACCGTCGGTATCGGCGTGGTCAAGATCGTGCAGGCGCATGGGGATCTGATCGCGCGCCGTGCCGGCCGCCCGATCGAGATCGTCGCGGTGAGCGCCAGCTCGCGCAAGAAGAACCGCAGCGCCGACATCTCAGCCTTCGCCTGGGAGGATGACCCCGTCGCCCTCGCCCGGCGCGAGGATGTCGATCTGGTGATAGAACTGATCGGCGGCGAGAACGGCGTGGCCAAGGCGCTGGTGGAAACCGCGCTGAAGAACGGCAAGGACGTCGTCACCGCCAACAAGGCGATGCTTGCCCATCACGGGCAGGCCCTGGCGCTGGCGGCCGAGAAATCCGGCCGGGCGCTGCGCTTCGAGGCGGCGGTGGCCGGCGGCATCCCGGTTATCAAGGCACTGAGCGAGGGATTGGCCGGAAACGCCATCCGCCGGGTGATGGGCGTGATGAACGGCACCTGCAACTACATCCTGACCCGGATGGAAAGCGCCGGCCTGCCCTATGACATCGTCTTCGAGGAAGCGCGGCAGCTGGGCTATCTGGAAGCCGATCCCAACCTCGATGTCGGCGGGATCGATGCGGGGCACAAGCTGAGCATCCTGGCCGCCATCGCCTTCGGTTGCCAGGTCGATTTCGACGCGGTGCATCTGGAAGGGATCGGCGCGGTGTCGATCGACGACATCCGGCTGGCGCGCGACATGGGCTATGCGATCAAGCTTCTGGGTGTTGCCCAGATGACCGGGCGCGGGCTGGAGCAGCGCATGACGCCCTGTCTGGTGCCCGAGACGCACCCGCTGGCCCAGTTGCAGGGCGGCACGAACATGGTGGTGATCGAGGGTGACGCCGTGGGCCAGATCGTCCTGCGCGGCGCCGGGGCGGGCGAAGGGCCGACGGCCAGCGCGGTGATGGGCGATGTGATCGACATCGCGCGCGGGCTGCGGCTGCCCACTTTCGGGCAACCGGCGGCGGGCTTGCAGGTGGCGCCGCCGGCGGCCGTCAGCGCGGCGGCGCCCTGGTATCTGCGCATGACATTGCTGGACAAGCCCGGGGCGCTGGCGCGGATTGCCACGGCGCTGGGGGATTCCGGCATCTCCATCGACCGGATGCGACAATACGGGCACGAGGGCGCACATGCCCCGGTGCTGATCGTGACGCACAAGGCCTCGAGCGACGACATCCGTCATGCGCTGGAGCGGTTCGTCGACACCGGCGTGCTGGTGGGCGAACCGGTCGCGCTGCGGATCGAGGACGTCTGAGACGGTCATTTTCGCGCGACGGTCCAAGCTTGGACCGTTTTGCAAGCGTCTGGCAAAAAACGATTAAGCGGCGGCGTTCACCGTAGTGAAACTTTTGCGGCCAGTAGATTTGGAGCGGCCCATCGTCCTGCCGCGACCGGCTTGGGCCACCTGCGTCAGTAGCCCGTCATCTCCAGGTAGCCGCGCCCGGCATGGGTGCCGGTGAAGATTATCGGTCCCTCCCAATAGGGGACGGAAGTGTCCATCCAGCTTTGCGGGTTGACCGGGGTGGTTTCGATCGACAGCCCGCCATCGGCCCAGTCGATGCGCCAGCGAACCGGGACCGCGCGGCCGGCGACCTGGGCATGGGCGAGCGGCGTGTAGCGCAGGGCGTTGTGCGGCAAGGGCGTGGCGCGGCCATCGGCCTCGATCCAGGTGCCCGAGGTGAAGATCCGCTCGCCGCGCAGCTGAAAGCCCATCATCCGCGCGCCATCCTCGAAGATCAGCGAGACCCAGTCCCATCCGGCCTGATCGGGTTCCAGCGGCTGACTGGACCATTCGCGATCAAGCCAGCCCTGCCCGGTGACCTCGACCGGGCCATCGGGCAGGTTCAAAACGCCCGCGACCCTGTAGAAAGGTTGCGAATAGTAGTAGCTGGCCTGCCCGGCTTCGGATTTTACCGAATAGCCGGCGTCACCCTGCAGGACCAGCGGCCCCTCGGCGGTGACGTCGAGCCGGTAGTCGAAATCCCCCCCGGCGGCCGAGACCCGGAGGGCGTCCAGCTCATCGGCGCCGGGGGGCGCGGTGCCGGTCATCTGCCATTCGTCGATCCAGGCGCGGAAGGGGGTCGCGTCCACACCAGCCTGGCCGATCCCGCCGCGCGCGCGGCGTTCGGCGCCGAAATGGCTGGTGGGCGTCGTCAGACCCGCGTGACCCATCCAGAGCTGCGGCGCCGACCAGCCCTGCCCCTCCCTGGGCGCGAGGGCGGAGCGGAAGAGCGTCCATTGCACGCCGTAATCCCGCTCGTCCGCGCCACGCAGCACCGCGGTCAGATACCACCATTCGATCCGGTAGGCGGGATGCGAGCCGTGGTCCTGCGGAAAGACCAGCGGCCGACCGCGCTGGGGGACAGCAAAGCCCTCGGCCGTGGTGCCGAGGCCAGCGAAGCCCTGCGCCCGCACAGCGCCAGAGAACGTGGTGCCGGGCAGTGCGACCGCACCGACCGCCAGAAGCCGCAGTGCCGCACGGCGGGAGAGGGTGGGTCTATCGCTCATGCACGAACACCCGGATCAGATCGGCCGGGGCGCTGCGCGCCAGCCGGAGTGCGGGCAGGGCGCAGGCGACCAGCGCGGCCAGCATCGCCCAGAGGCCCAGCCGCATCCAGTCGGCGGGAAAGACCTGCATCGGCAGCCGCCAGCCGAAGGCCTGCACATTGATCACCGCAAGCAGCACCTGCGCCAGCAAGAGCCCTACCGGCAACGCCAGCACCGCGGTCAGCGCCGCCAGCACCATCCCGCGGCCAAGGTCCAGCAGGGCCAGCCGCCGACGCGTCAGCCCAAGCGCCCAGAGCGGCGCAAGCTGCGCCATGCGCATCCCCGACAGCGTGACGAGGCTTGCAAAAAGCGCCAGCGCCGCGACCGACAGCGTCAGAACATTGAGCGCACGGGTCACGACGAAAGTCCGCTCGAAAACCTGTAGCGACACTGCCTTGGCCTGCGCCTGATCGCTCATCAAGGTGCCGGGCAGGCCGAAGCGGTCCTGCAGATCGGCCATCAGGCCGGGCACATCCGCAGGGTCCATGCGCACGGCATGGGCCAGCCGCGGTGCCTGTGGAAAGGCGTAAAGGAAGTGGTCGATCCCCAGCATGACCTGAGCGCGGGGGTTTCCGTAATCGGAATAGACCCCGGCCACCGCCAGCCGACCGACACCCGGCAGATCGACCGCCGCGCCGGGCCAGAGATCGGCGGCGCGAGCGAGTTGCTCGTTGATCATCACCCCCTCGCCCGTGGCCAATTGGTCCCAGGCCGCCGGGGCGGCGGCGATCAGCGGCCAGTGATCGCGATAGGTGGCGTGATCGGCGGTGCCGTAGATGCGCGCGGGGCGGCCGGCGACGGTGGTTTCAGCGAACCACACGGGCAGGACCGCGTCGGTCCGCGGGGACAGGGCGGCGCGCAGGGCCTCCGCCTCGGCCTCGGTGCGGGCGGTGACGTAGAATTCAGCGACAAGGCGCTGGTCCAGCCAGCCGATGAAGGTGGCGCGGAAGCTCGACACCATGGTGCCGACGCCGATATTGGCGGCAAGCGCCAGCATCAGCGCCATCAGCGCCAGGCTGAGCCGCGGCAGGTTCTGCCGCCCGTCCGCCCAGAACCATTGCGCGACCGGGCCCCGCGCCCTGCGCTCGCCGAGGATCAGAAGCGCGGCGAGGATCAACGGCACCGCCAGCGCCGCAGACAGAAGCAGTGCGGCAAGCAGCACGAAGCCCGCAAGGAGGCCCTGCCCGGTGAAGACCAGCACCAGCGCCAGAAGCCCAAGTGCCACGGCCGCGCCCGCCTGTAACCGCATTCCCCGCGCCGAGGCCCGCGCCCAGG
>CAZKSE010000306.1:0-3967 GCA_964555305.1 uncultured Rhodobacter sp.
GAACGAGCCGCTCTACCGCCGTCCGCCCCCCACCCCGCCGACTGGCGGCGGCGGCGGGGGCGGCGGGGGCGGCGCCAATTTCCACAAGCGCGTCGGCCCCGAGGATTTCAACGCCCGCCTTCAGCAGGGCCGACAGGCGGTCTGGCGCAACCTGTCCTTCGTGCTGGTCCTGACCTGCGCGACCAATCTGCTGATCCTCGCCATTCCGATCTACCTTTTCCAGATCTCGGACCGGGTGCTGACCAGCCGCTCGACCGATACGCTGGTGATGCTGACCGTGGTGATCGCGGGCGCGGTGATCTTCTATGCGGTCTTCGACGCGATCCGCCGCTTCATCCTGATGCGCACCGCGGTCGAGGTCGCCGCCCGCCTCGGCGCGCCGGTGCTGAGTGCCGCTGCCCATGCCTCGCTCCACGGCACCGGGCGCGAATACCAGACGCTCGGCGATCTCCAGCAGGTGCGCCAGTTCCTCGTCTCGGGCACGCTCCTGTCCTTCCTCGATGTGCCCTTCGCGCCCCTTTTCATGCTGGTGATCTTCCTCATCCATCCGCATCTGGGGATGATCGTGGTCGGCACCTCGATCGCGCTTCTGGTCATCGCGCTTGTCAACCAGCGCATCACCGAAGGCCCCTTTGCCGCAGCCAACCTCGCGCAGGCCAAGGCCAACCAGCATCTCGATTCGATGGCGCGCAACAGCCAGATCATCAACGCCCTCGCCATGATCCCCGAGGCGGTCTCGATGTGGGGGCGCGACACCGCCGCCTCGCTCATCGCGCAGGTCCGCGCGCAGGACCGCAACATCGTCAGCGCCTCGATCTCGCGCGGGATCCGGCTTCTGACGCAGGTGGCGATGCTGGGCTGGGGGGCGTATCTGGCCATCGACGGGCAGATCACCGGCGGCATGGTCATCGCCGCCTCGATCATCGCGGGCCGCGCACTCGCCCCCATCGAAGGCTCGATCGAAGGCTGGAACGCGTTCTTGCTGTCGCGTGCCGCCTACGAGCGCATCGCCGGCCTCCTGCGCAGCTCGCGTCTGCAATTCGAACGCCTGCGCCTGCCCCGCCCCGAGGGCCGGCTGGATGTCGAGCGCCTGCTCTACGTTCCGGGCGGCACCAAGCAGGTCGTGCTCAACGGGATCAGCTTCGCGCTCAACCCGGGCGAGACGCTGGCCGTGATCGGCAATTCGGGCGCCGGCAAGACCACGCTGGGCAAGATGCTGGTGGGCTCGATCCTGCCCACCTCGGGCAATGTCCGGCTGGACCTGATGGACCTGCGCAACTGGGACCCGCGCCAGCTGGGCGAGAACCTCGGCTACCTGCCGCAGGACGTGCAGCTTTTCCCCGGCTCGATCAAGGACAACATCGCCCGGATGCGCCAGGACGCAACCGACGAACAGGTTCATCAGGCCGCCGTCCTCGCCGATGTGCACGAGATGATCGCGCAGCTTCCGCAAGGCTACGAGACGTTCGTCGCCGCCGATGGAAGCCCGCTCTCGGGCGGGCAGAAGCAACGCATCGCGCTGGCCCGCGCCTTCTTCGGCAGCCCGCGCCTCGTGGTGCTGGACGAGCCCAATTCGAACCTCGACACGGCCGGCGACAAGGCGCTGGCGCGGGCCATCGACCATGCCCGCAAGAACCGCATCACCGTCGTCGTCATTACCCAGAAGCCCGCGCTCCTGAGCGTGGTGGACAAGATCATGGTGCTCGCCAACGGCGCGGTCGCGCTGTTCGGCACGCGCGAGCGGGTGCTCGAACAGATCGGTGGGCAACGCCCGGCCGGCGGCGACGGGGCGGGCGCGCCCACCGGGCCCGTCTCACCGCCCCCCAGCGGACCGACGCTCGACAAACCCGTCTCACCGCCCAATTCCGCCCCCCCAAGGACCGGAGGGATCTGACATGCCCAGCCTCACCCCGCGCCGCGACCCACACGCCCGTGGGACGCACCCCGCCACCCCGTCCCGCGCCTGCGCCAGCGCCAGCGCCCCGTTGAAACTGGTCTTATTCGGACCCCCCAACTGGACTCATAGCCCTCCGGCGCCGCTGAAACCGCGCCAACCAGCCTTGGGCACCACCGGTCCCGATCAGCCCCGAGCGGCCCGCAAGCGCGCCCGGACGGGCGATCCGGCCGCTATCTGCCATACGTTTGCCATACGTTTGCCATACGCTTGCCATACGCTTGCCATACGCCCCGTGACGCCCGTTTTCCCAACAAAACAAGCCAAAACCCGCGCCCTTCACACAGCCCTACCGATCCCCCCCGCACGCTCCCGCAAGCTTTCGTCAACCCTTCAAATTCGACCTCCCGCCCGCTGTCAGCAGGCAGGCAGGCGGCTCCCGCTCCGGGGGGGCACGCCATGACCGCCCTCCCCAACCCCGACCCGATCCCGACGGAATGGTATCAGAACGTGCCGCGCTCCATCCGCCGGCATGTCCTGATCGGCTGCCTGCTTCTCGCCTCGACCTTCGGCGGCTTCTCCCTCTGGGCGTTCCAGGCCCCGCTCGCCGCCGCCGTCATCGCCCAGGGAAGCTTCGTCGCGACCGGAGAAAACAAGATCGTTCAACACCTTGAGGGCGGCATCATCGCCGCGATCCTGGTGCGCGAGGGCGACCATGTGCGCGAAGGCGACGTCATCCTGCGCCTCGACAACACCGCCGCCGAGACGACTGACCGCGAATTGCGCCTGCGCCAGATCCGGCTCGAGGCGACCGAGGCGCGCCTTCTCGCCGAACACGAGCGCCACGAGCGCGTGGTCTTCTCCGACCGCCTCGAGGCCCAGCGCCACGACCCCGAAGTGGCCTCCATCCTCGAAAGCCAGGAGATTTCCTTTGCGGTGAACCGCTCGGGGCTGCTGAACGATCTGGCCATCATCGACCGCAACATCGATGCGCTCTCCTTCCGCGAGGCCGGCTACATCACCCAGCGAATCTCTCTCAACGACCAGCTCGAACTGCTGCAGGAAGAACTGGAATCATTGGAGAATTTGCTCGAACGCGGCCTCGTTCGCCGCACCGAAGTGCTGGCCCTGCGCCGCGCCACGCTCGAAGGCGCCGGCCAGATCGCCCGCCTCGACGCCGAACTGGGCGAGATCGCCGAGACCCGCTCGCGCCTCAACAACCAGCGCGCCCGCACGCTCGACGAATACAGCCGCAACTCGCTGGCCCATCTCCAGACCATCCAGAGCGACCTGGAAAGCATCCGCGAACAACTCCGCCGCGCCCAAAGCGTGCTTACCCGCACCGAGGTGACAGCCCCGGTCAGCGGCACCATCGTCCGCCTTTACTACAACACCACCGGCGGCGTGATCGAAACCGGCCGCGTGATCGCCGAAATCGTGCCCTCCGACGCACCGCTGATCGTCGAGACGCTGGTGTCGCGCTCGGACATCGACACGGTCCAGCCCGGCCAATACGCCGTGATCCGCCTTACAGGCTTGAACCAGCGCACCACCCCGGTCCTGAACGGCCGCGTCGATTACGTCTCGGCCGATGCGGTCGCCGGCACCTCCGACCGCATGGCGCGCGAGGTCTACGTCGTCCGCGTGACAATCAGCCCCGAAGAATTTGCCCGCGTGCGCGGCTTCACCCCCACCCCCGGCATGCCCGCCGAGGTGATGGTGCAGACCGCCGAACGCACCTTCGCGCAGTATATCGTGAAGCCGATAAGCGATTCGATGCAGCGCGCCTTCCGCGAGCAGTAAAGGGCAAACCTCCGACCTATTGACGCGCGCGTGAAGCTTGAACTCGAAAAATTGTTGCAACCTCACGGAGAAGTTGCTTAACAATTGATGAATTGCTTTCGGGATTGGGGGAAATATTTTGGCTCGCCTACGTTTCGCCCTGTTTTGCCCGTTCTTCCTGGCCTTCGCGACCCCGACCCCGACAATCGCGCAAGCCCCCCCAACCGAAGAAGTCGACGAGGCCGCCTCCTCGGCGCAAGCCGCTTCCTTCCGGCGCGTGATCGCGCTTCT
>CAZKSE010000307.1:0-3954 GCA_964555305.1 uncultured Rhodobacter sp.
GCGTGGTGCCGCCGGACTTGATGGCGCCGGCTGCCCTGTCGCCGATCTTCAGAAATCCCATCAAGCCCGACGACTTGCCACCGCCCGACAACTTCTCACCCTCGCCGCGCAGCGACGAGAAATTCGTGCCCGTGCCAGAGCCGTACTTGAACAGCCGCGCCTCGCGCACCCAGAGGTCCATGATGCCGCCGTCGTTGACCAGATCGTCGCTGACCGACTGGATGAAGCAGGCATGCGGTTGCGGATGTTCGTAGGCGGATTTCGATTTCACCAGCTTGTGCGTGAACGGGTCGACGTAGAAATGCCCCTGGCTCGGCCCGTCGATCCCATAGGCCCAGTGCAGGCCGGTGTTGAACCACTGCGGGCTGTTCGGCGCGGCCATCTGCGCGGCCAGCATGAAGCGCATCTCGTCGAAATAGGCCTGGGCATCGGCTTCGCTGCTGAAATAGCCGCCCTTCCAGCCCCAATACGCCCAGGCGCCGGCCAGCCGGTCAAAGACCTGCCGCGCCGAGGTTTCGCCGACATGGCGTTCATCTTGGGGAAGTTCGGCCAGGGCCTTTTCATCCGCGACCGAGCGCCACAGGAATTCGGGCACACCCTTTTCGGCGACCCGCTTCAGCCGGGCCGGCACGCCCGCCTTGCGGAAATACTTCTGCGCAATCACGTCCGAGGCGACCTGGCTCCAACCGGCCGGCACCTCGACCGCGTCGTTGCGAAAGACGACCGTCCCGTCCGGATTGCGGATCTCGGACACCGTCGTGGTGAAGTTCAGCGTCGCGTAGGCGTCTTGGCCATCGGTCGTGAACTTGCGCTCGATCTTCATTGCCTGTCCCTTTCGTACACTCGGTCATCGTTCTGCATGCCTCAGGCAGACACCACCGGGCCGCGTGCGATGACGCGACCGACGCCGCGTCTTCGTGGCGCCAGAGATCCGTTGATCCGGTTGTCCTGCTCTGGAGGGCCTTACCAGATTTAGTGGCCCTTCTGTCAGCTCACACAATCTGACGTATGACCCCGGGTAGGGTCAACGGGTTTTTTGACCGCTCCAGAAGATTTTCCGGCTTGACGGGACACGCATAGCGTGTGCTCCGCAACGAATCGTCGGCGGGTGTTGCGGCACATTCCGGGGCGCGAGGAAGGGGCTGGCGCGGGTATGGCAAGCGTATGGCAAACGTATGGCAAACGTATGGCAGCGCCCCAGCCAGGCATGAACGCCTGCCTACCCGGCCCCAGCGCAAGCGCGAGGCGGTACGCCAACGGCAATGCCCTCTCGCCGCGCCCGAAGGGCGCGGCGCCCGGCCCAACGCGAGGAAGGTTGTGCGGCACGCACAGCCTGACGAGCGGCGGGAGCCCCTCCGTCGGCCGTGGGGACCGGCGCGCGTCGGCGGAGAGCCCGTCAGCGGCGCGGAGTCTTCCGCCTCCGCCGGACGCTCCGGCAGGTCCCGCGAATCACTGGTCGAGGAAACTGCGCAGTTTGCGCGAGCGGCTCGGATGCTTGAGCTTGCGAAGCGCCTTGGCTTCGATCTGGCGGATCCGTTCGCGCGTCACGCTGAACTGCTGGCCGACTTCCTCGAGCGTGTGGTCGGTGTTCATGCCGATTCCGAAGCGCATGCGCAACACCCGCTCCTCGCGCGGGGTAAGGGATGCCAGCACCCGCGTCGTGGTTTCGCGCAGGTTCTCCTGGATCGCCGAATCGAGGGGCAGGATCGCGTTCTTGTCCTCGATGAAATCGCCGAGCTGGCTGTCTTCCTCGTCGCCGATCGGCGTCTCGAGGCTGATCGGCTCCTTGGCGATCTTGAGGACCTTGCGCACCTTGTCGAGCGGCATCTGCAGCTTCTCGGCCAGCTCCTCGGGCGAGGGTTCGCGGCCGATCTCGTGCAGGATCTGGCGCGAGGTGCGCACCAGCTTGTTCATCGTCTCGATCATGTGCACCGGGATGCGGATGGTGCGCGCCTGATCGGCGATGGAGCGGGTGATCGCCTGCCGGATCCACCAGGTCGCATAGGTCGAGAACTTGTAGCCGCGGCGGTATTCGAACTTGTCCACGGCCTTCATCAGGCCGATGTTGCCCTCCTGGATCAGGTCCAGGAACTGCAGGCCGCGGTTGGTGTATTTCTTGGCGATCGAGATCACCAGCCGGAGGTTCGCCTCGACCATTTCCTTCTTGGCCTGGCGCGCTTCCTTCTCGCCCTTCTGGACCTGGTTCACGATCCGGCGGAATTCGGAGATGTCCACGCCGACATACTGGCCGACCTGCGCCATGTCGGCGCGCAGGGTTTCGATCTGTTCGCGGTGGCGCGACATCAGCGCGTCCCAGCCGCGGCCAGTGTTCTGGACCATCCTGTCGCACCAGGTCGGGTCCAGCTCGTAGCCGCGGTATTCGTCGATGAACTCGCGCCGGTTGACGCGCGCCTGATCGGCCAGCTTCACCATGGCGCTGTCGATGGCCATGATCCGCTTGTTGATCCCGTAAAGCTGGTCAATCAGGGCTTCGATCCGGTTGTTGTGCAGGTGAAGCGAGTTCACCAGCTCCACGATCTCGGCGCGCAGCTTCTGATAGGCGGATTCGTCCGAGGCCGAGAAGCGCGCCTCTTCCTGCAGGGTGGCGTGCATCCGCTTGGCCTGCATCTGCGCCAGTTGCTCGTAATCCGCCGCGATCCGGTCGAGCGTTTCCAGCACGCGCGGCTTGAGCGACGCCTCCATCGCGGCGAGCGACATGTTCGACTGATCGAACTCGTCATCGTCATCGTCGCCGCCGGTGAGCGGGCTGCCGTCGGCATCGAGCTCGGGTTCGGACTTGCGGGGCGCGGCCTCGCCGGTGCCCGTGCCCGTGCCGCTGCCCGAGGCGTGTCCGATCTCCTCGACGATCGAGCCGCCCTCGTCATCGTCGAGCGAGGTGCCGAAGGTCGCCTCGAGGTCGATGACCTCGCGCAGAAGCACGTCCTCGGTCAGAAGTTCGTCGCGCCAGACGATGATCGCCTTGAAGGTCAGGGGCGATTCGCACAGCCCCGCGATCATCGTGTTGCGCCCGGCCTCGATCCGCTTGGCGATGGCGATCTCGCCCTCGCGCGACAGCAACTCGACCGAGCCCATCTCGCGCAGGTACATCCGCACCGGATCGTCGGTACGGTCCAGCGTCTCGCTTTGCGTGGTGGTGACGACCAGGTCGGTCGTGCCCGAGGGGGCGGCATCGGTGGCGGAAGCGTCGGCCTCCTCGGCCTCCTCTTCCTCGATGACGTTGATACCCATCTCCGACAGCATCGACATCACGTCCTCGATCTGCTCGGACGAGACCTGTTCGGCGGGCATGACCTGATTGAGCTGGTCGTAGGTGATGAAACCGCGTTCGCGCGCCTGAGCGATCATGCGCTTCACCGAGGCCTGGCTCATGTCCAGGGTGAATTCGCTGTCCTGATCGGCGGGCTTCGTTTCGTCGGTGTCTCGTGCGGCCATGTGGGCTCCGGCGGCGAAGTGATTCGACTGATAGACTGATGTAGCGACTCGGGGGGGCGAATCACAGGGGGCGGCGGGAAAAAAACCCCCATGTGCCGTTGATGTGGCCGCTGCGATCAGCGTTTGCGCACCCAGATCTGCGCATCGATCAGGCTTTGCAGATGATTCGACAACCCCTCGCGGTCCTCGCCCAGGTCGGTGGGGGCGCTGGCGCCGCGGCCGGCGCTTTCGACCGCCGCTGCCGCCTGGGACAGCCGCCAGGTCATCCCCTCGTCGGGCAGCGCGTCGAGATCGCGCATCGCCTCGGCGATCTCCTGGCGCGCGGCGCGGCGCGCCGACAGGATCGCGAAATCCTCGGCCAGGCAGAGCGCGACGCGCTCGGGGTCGGCGGCGGCGGTCAGAAGCGGCGCATGTGCCAGATGCGGGCGGGCCATCAAGGCGGCAAGCGCCGCGCCGCCGGCTGACCGCCACGACGGCGCCGCTGCGGTGCGGCGCGCCGTC
>CAZKSE010000308.1:0-3949 GCA_964555305.1 uncultured Rhodobacter sp.
GGCGACCAGCGCGCGGCGGGGGTCGGGCGGCTGGTCCCCTCGGACCTGCGGGACCGCAGCCTGCAATTCCACCTCGGCCGGCGATTCGACAACCACTACCTCAGCCTTCAGGGCACCGCGCATGATACCGCCGCCAACCAGTATCTGACCGACCCCCGCGTGCGGCTGGAATACCCCGAACGGAACCTGCGCCGCCTCGCGCTTTTCTATGAGGGCACCGACCTCGCCGACTGGATGCCGCGGCTCAGCGCGACCCTCTATCGCCAGACCATCGACCGGCTGTTCCTCAGCACCGTGGCGGTCCCGCCCGTCACGGTCCGCAGCCGCAACCGCGATTCGCAACTCACCTGGGGGCTGAACCTGCAAGCCGACCTCGTGCTGCTCGACGGCCACCGCACCGCCCTCGGCTTCCAGTTTGAGGATGACTTCCTCGACGCCTCAAGCCGCACGACGCGCATCCTGCCCTTCCCGCCCGGCACCACCGAAACCCTGGATCTGGACGAGGCGCGCATCCGCACGACCTCGATCTTCCTCAACCACGAGGCGCCGCTCGCTCCCGGGCTGACCGCCAATCTGGGCCTGCGCAGCTATTGGGTCCGCGCCGGGCTGGAGGCATCGAACCGCAACCCCCTTGCCACCAACCGCGATCGACGGATCCTCGGCTCGGCAGGGTTGGTCTGGCAGCCGACCGATGACTGGGCGCTCCGTGCGCTCCTCAGCCAGGGCTACAACTATCCCAACCTCAAGCAGCTCTTCACGCGGACATCCGGTGCCGGGGCGGTGAACCTCGGCAACCCCGACCTGCGCCCCGAACGCGCGATCAATGCCGAACTGGGCGCGCGGTTCGATGCCGGCGGCACGCTCGTCGACGTGACGCTCTTTCACACCCGCGCGCGCGACTACATCGACCGCGAGGCGGTCAGCTGCCCCGCCGGCGTCGCCACCGGCACCGATTGCCGGCGCTTCATCAATATCGAAAGCGCCCGCACCACGGGGCTGGAGGTTCAGGCCGAACATGCCTTCCAGAGCGGCTGGACCCCGTTCGTCTCGGCGGCGCTGCTGCGCCGCAGCTACAGGTTCGAAAACGGCTTCACCACCAGCGACACCGGCACGCCGCGGCTGGGCGGCACCCTCGGCGTGCGGCGCAGCTTCGACTGGGGAACGCGGCCGGTCAGCATCGAGGCATTTCTCGAAGGCGAAACCCGCGCCACCCGCCGCGACTCGAGCGGCGCCATCGACGCGACCCTGGCGCATCCGGGCGTCAGCGGCGGCTGGGCGACCCTGAACCTGCGCGGCGCCATCCAGCTGACCCCGCGGGCCGAATTGCAGCTGGCGCTGGGCAACCTCACCAACCGCCGCTACTGGCCGATTGACCAGATGCCGGGCGCCGAGCGCAACGTCGCGATCACCCTGCGCAGCCGGTTCTGACCCGGCTGCACTCGGCTCGGCAGCAGGCCCCGGGCAGGCCTCGCCCTCAAAATAATATCCGAGATATTATTTATCCCGGCAAGCTCCCTTGCCCCGGCCGAACCGGCCGCAACCGAAGCCTGGGCCGCCCGCGCCTTTCGGTTCCGGAGCCACAAGAAAGGCGCGGAACGCCCGAAAGGGTCAATCTCGTGCCACCGTCTGCCATACGTTTGCCATACGTTTGCCATACGCTTGCCATACGCTTGCCATACGCGAGCCGGCAGGCGGAATCCCAGCAAAACAAGGCGCAAGCACGCCGCCGCGCGATCCTGCCCCGGACCCCGCGCGCGCCCCGTCAACCTCTCGTAAACCGCGAAATCAACCCGCCGGCCCGACGCCCGTTTCAGCCCCGCGCCGGGCTCCGCTCGATCTTTGCGCCAAGCGCGTTCAACCGCTCGTCGATGCGCTCGTAGCCGCGCTCGATCTGCTGGGCGTTGTTGATGATGCTCTCGCCCTCGGCGCACATCGCGGCGATCAGCATCGCCATGCCGGCACGGATATCGGGGCTCTCCAGCCGCGCCCCGCGCAGCTGCGACGGGCCCGCCACGATCGCCCTGTGCGGGTCGCAGAGCACGATCCGCGCCCCCATCGCGATCAGCTTGTCGACAAAGAACATCCTGGATTCAAACATCTTTTCGAACATCATCACCACGCCCTCGCATTGCGTCGCGGTGACGATGGCGATCGACATCGTGTCGGCCGGAAAGGCGGGCCAGGGCTGGTCCTCGATCTTCGGGATATGGCCGCCGAAATCGGGCTGGATCTTCATCTCCTGCCCCGGCCGGATGATCAGATCGTCCCCCGCCACCTCGGGCCGGATGCCCAGCCGGGCGAAGTTCATCAACGTCGAGCGCAGATGCTCGACGCCGGCATCCTTGATCGTCAGGTCCGACTGCGTCACCGCCGCCAGCCCGATCAGCGAGCCCACCTCGATATGGTCCGGCCCGATCCGGTGCGTGCAGCCCGTGAGCGGCCGGCCGCCGTGGATCGTCATCGTGTTGGTGCCCACGCCTTCGATCTCGGCGCCCATCGCGGTCAGAAACCGCGCCAGATCCTGCACATGCGGCTCCGACGCACAGTTGCGCAGGATCGTCGTGCCCTCGGCGCAAACCGCCGCGCAAAGCGCGTTCTCGGTCGCGGTCACCGACGGCTCGTCCAGAAAGACATCCGCGCCCTTGAGCTTGCGGGCCTTGAAAACATAAGCCCCGTTGACGCTGATCTCGGCGCCC
This sequence comes from uncultured Rhodobacter sp., assembly GCA_964555305.1. Classification (GTDB taxonomy): domain Bacteria; phylum Pseudomonadota; class Alphaproteobacteria; order Rhodobacterales; family Rhodobacteraceae; genus Pararhodobacter. Next base: position 2,697 of record CAZKSE010000308.1, read on the forward strand.
AGCTGCTCCAGCGCCAGGAAATGCGTATCCACCCGGCGCCGGCCGATCACATCGCCCCCCGGTGGCGGCAGCACCAGCTCGCCGCAGCGCGCCAGCATCGGCCCCGCCAGCAGGATCGAGGCGCGGATGCGCGCGCACAGGTCGGGGTCCAGATCCGCGGGTCTGAGGTCGCGCGCGGTGATCTCCAGCTCGTTGCGGCCCAGCCAGCGGGCCTCGGCGCCGACCGACTGGATCAGCTCCACCAGCGCCTCGATATCGCGGATGCGCGGGACATTGGTCAGATGGACCGTCTGATCGGTCAACAGCGCCGCCGCCACGATGGGCAGCGCCGCGTTCTTGTTGCCCGAGGGCGCAAGCGCGCCTTTCAGCCGGTGCCCACCCTCGACGAAATACTGAATCCGCTCACGCGGTTGTGCCTGTGCCATGCCTCGCTCCAAGCTCTTGTGGCTTTTGAGCGTCGATAGCAGATCGCGCCCGATCCCGGAACCGCAAATGCGCCGCTCGGCGCTCAGACGCCGACGTCCGGCCCCTCGCAGATCAGCGGCGTGCGCGAGCGCTGGACCTCGTAGAGCTCGGTCGTCGAGCCCTCGCCGGCAAAGAGCGCGCGCAGGCCGTCCTCGGTGCGCCAGAAGCTCCAGCATTGCGGCTCCACCGGGGCGTGGTCGTAGACGAAACAGATGTTGCCATCGGCCTCGTACCAACTGCCTTCCTGGCAGGAATCGCCCATGAAGGCCCAGATGACGCGCCGCCCCGGCAGATATTGCTCGACCCCGTAGGGCACGCCGTGAAAGCTGAAGGTCAGCGTCTGCCCGGTGGTGTAGTCCTCGAATTCCTCGGCCGTCATCCGGTCGTCGGCCAGCGCCGCGGCCGCGGCCAGGAACGCCGTCAGGGTCAGGGCAAGGGCGGGCAGAAGGCGCGTCATGGGGATACTCGTGCTGCGTGCGCGCACTCTGCATGATCCGCCCGCCGAACGCCAGCCGCGCACCCGCTCAACTCCGCGCGAGGGGGCGCGCCTCTTCCATCCCCGGGCGGGCTGATATAGCTGGAACCGGACCCCCAACCGGCAGGAGAGGCCCGATGTCCTTTTTCCGCAAGCTCAAGGAACGGATGTTCCGCTCCTCCTCGAAGCTGGACGAGGGGCTGGACGCGCTTGTCCAGGAGCGGGCCGAAGCCGACACGACGGAACCCGAGGCGCCGCCCCCGCTCGACGGCGCCGCACCGCCCCCGCCGCCCCCGCCCAGCCCGGCGGTCCC
>CAZKSE010000309.1:0-3938 GCA_964555305.1 uncultured Rhodobacter sp.
CGGGTGATCTCGTAGCTCTGGTCGCGGCCGATGGTCGCCTGAATCTCGGCATCGAAATCCTGCACCCCGATCGAGGCGCGGTTCATCCCCGCCGCCGCAAGCGCGTCCAGCCGGGCATCGTCGATCTCGTTCGGGTCGATCTCGACCGAGAACTCGGCCCCCTCGGCAAGCGGGGTGACGGCGAATATGGCTGCCGCCAGTTCGCGCATCAAGGCCGCCGGCAGCAGCGTCGGCGTGCCCCCGCCCCAGTGCAACCGCGCCAGCCTGACACCGTCCGGCAGGGCCGCCCGAAGAAGCCGCAACTCGGCCTTCAACGTCTCCACATAGCTCAGGACCGGCGCATCGCTGCTGGTCCCCTGCGTTCGGCAGGCGCAGAACCAGCAAAGCCTGCGACAGAAAGGCACATGCAGATAGAGCGATATCTCGCTTCCCGGCGCGATCGCCGACAGCCAGGAGGCGAAAGTCTCTGGCTGGACGTCATTATTGAACTGTGGCGCGGTCGGATAGCTTGTATACCGTGGCACACGCGCATCGAAGAGCCCAAGTCGGGCGAGTTGATTAACGGTTTCCATTAGCATATTCTTATGCTGCAATCGCAGCGCTTCCTTGATACAAATCAAATCCATGCAAAAAGCCCCGATTTTCGAACCCAAGACCGTTCAGACCGATTGCGTGGATTGCCCGATCCGCCATCGGGCGGTTTGTGCGCGCTGTGAATCCGACGAATTGTCGCGCCTTGAAGAAATGAAATACTACCGTAGCTTCGAAGCCGGGCAGACCGTGGTCTGGTCGGGGGATCGCATGGACTTCGTGGCCTCGGTCGTGACCGGCATCGCGACGCTGACGCAGACGATGGAAGATGGGCGCCGCCAGATCGTCGGGCTGTTGCTACCGTCGGATTTCGTCGGTCGTCCGGGGCGGGATTCGGCCGCCTACGACGTCACCGCGACGACCGATCTGGTGATGTGCTGCTTCCGCAAGAAGCCTTTCGAAGAGATGATGGTCAAGACGCCGCATATCGGCCAGCGGCTGCTGGAGATGACGCTAGACGAGCTGGACGCGGCGCGGGAATGGATGCTGCTTCTCGGCCGCAAGACGGCGCGGGAAAAGATCGCGAGCCTCATCGCGATCATCGCACGTCGCCACGCCTCGCTCACCCCCGGTCAGAAGGCCGCCAAGGTCGAGATCGATCTGCCGCTCACGCGCGAGGCGATGTCGGAATACTTGGGCCTGACGCTGGAAACAGTCAGCCGCCAGATCTCGGCCCTGCGCCGCGACGGCGTGATCGAGATCCAGGGCAAGCGGCACGTCACCATCCCCGATTTCGACCGACTGCTGGAAGAATCGGGCGACGACAGTGACGGCGGTTTCCTGGTCTGACGAGATCGCCAGCTTCGCTCGGGCCTGACGTCACCCCCGACGATTTCGCACCCTGACGAAAGCGATGACCTTTTCGTGCGCTGGCGGCTTCGGCGGCCTTGGGCAGCCGCCGCAGCCAGCCTCCGCAGGACGGAACCCCGCGTCCGCCTGACGTTCCCGATCCGACACACCGATCAAGAACGACAGGAGGCCCGCCGCACAGACCGGAACATACGCCGCGATCCGCTACGCCCCCTACCCCAGCGCGCGCAACGTCATGACGTGATACCGATGTCCGCCGGCACGCCCTCGCGCGGCCCTCAGTGTCCCAGAATCTGGCTCAGGAAAAGCTTCGTGCGGTCGGACCTGGGGTTGCGGAAAAACTCCCGCGGCTCGTTCTGCTCCACGATCTGCCCCTGATCCATGAACACCACCCGGTTCGCCACGGCCTGCGCAAAACCCATCTCGTGGGTGACGCAGATCATCGTCATCCCCTCCTCGGCCAGCTGCACCATCGTGTCCAGAACTTCCTTGATCATCTCGGGATCAAGGGCCGAGGTCGGCTCGTCGAAAAGCATGATCCGCGGCTTCATGCAAAGCGAGCGCGCAATCGCCACGCGCTGCTGCTGCCCGCCCGAAAGCTGGCCGGGATACTTCAGCGCCTGCTCGGGAATCTTCACCTTTTCGAGGAAATGCATCGCGATTTCATCGGCTTCCTTTTTCGGAATCTTGCGGACCCAGATCGGCGCCAGCGTGCAGTTCTCCAGGATCGTCAGATGCGGGAAGAGGTTGAAATGCTGGAAAACCATCCCGACCTCGGAGCGCACCTTGTCGATGTTCTTCAGATCCGACGTCAATTCGGTCCCATCGACAATGATTTGCCCCGACTGATGTTCCTCGAGCCGGTTGATGCAGCGGATCAGGGTCGACTTGCCCGAACCCGACGGGCCGCAGACAACGATCCGCTCGCCCCGGTAGACGGTCATGTCGATGTCGCGCAGCACATGGAAGGAGCCGTACCACTTGTTCATCTGGCTGATCTGGATGGCAACCTCGTCGGTCACCTTCATGTGGCTGGTGTCGATCTTGCGATCGATCCCCGGCTCAACGCTGAGTTCACTCACAGGCAGCCTCCTTATCGGTGGTCGGTGCGCAGACGGCGCTCGAGATACATGGAATAGCGCGACATGCCGAAGCAGAAGATGAAGAAGACCGCGCCGATGAAGATGAACAGCTCCCAGTAAATGCCCTGCCAGTCAGAACTGGCGCGGATCGCGTTACTGAGGCCGATGGGATCGAGCAGGCCGATGAAGACGACGAGCGTCGTGTCCTTGAAAAGCCCGATGAAGGTGTTGACAATGCCCGGGATCGCGATCTTCAGCGCCTGCGGCATGATGATCAGCCGCTGAGCCTTCCAGTAGTCGAGCCCCAGCGCATCCGCGGCCTCGTACTGGCCGCGCGGCAGGGCGGCAAGCCCGCCGCGGATCACCTCGGCCATGTAGGCGGCGGCGAAGAGCGTCACCATGATGATCACCCGCAGGACCAGGTCGAAGCTGGTGCCCGGCGGCAGGAAGTAGTTGAGAAGCAGCGATGCGGTGAAGAGCAGTGTGATCAACGGCACGCCGCGGATGAACTCGATGAAGATCACGCAGACCGACTTGATCAACACCATGTCCGACTGCCGCCCCAGCGCCAGCAGGATCCCGAGCGGCAGCGAGAGCGAAATACCCGTCACCCCGATCACCAGCGAGATCAGGAAGCCCCCGAACCGATCGGACCGGACGAATTCATGGCCGATGGGCAGGATACCATTCATCGCGGCCGTGAACGCGCCCGCCGCGACCACCCACCAGATGATCGGAGCAAGGATCGCCGCGGCGACGGCGGGCAGGGTGCCGAGCGGGCGCAGAAGGATCAGCGCGGCCCCGCCCACCACAAAACCGAGCGCCGCCGAGACGGGCAGCCAGATCGTCCCACCCCAAAGCAGAAAATAGGCCACGAACGGGTAGATCGCCGAGAACCAGATCAACTTGCGCGGCACTGACGGGAAAAGGATCGGCGCCAGCGCCACCAGAAGGAGGACAAGCGCCAGAACCGGCCGCCAGTAGAGGTGCGGCGGATAGAAACCGAAAAGAAGCTGGTTGAGGCGGTCGTTGATCACCCCCCAGCAGGCTCCCGGCGGCACCCCGGCCTCTGCCCAGATGCGCCGGCATTCCGTGAGCGACCCCGCGTTCCAGATCGACCGCATGAGCCAGGGCCCCATCTCGGCCACCAGCCATGCCACGACCAGCAGCGAGAGTATGGTCAGGACCGTGCTGAGCCAGCCGTTGAAGAGGTTCTCGCGCATCCATTTGACGGCGCCGCGCTCGGTCACCGGGGGGGTCTGTTCGGGCAGCATCGTGTCGCGGACATAAGCGACGGTGCGGGCGTGGGTATCGCTCATCTCACCGCTCCTTCAGCTTCATGCGCGAATTGTAGACGTTCATCGCCCCCGAGATGGTCAGGCTGATCAACAGATAGATCAGCATCATCAGCATCATCCCCTCAAGCTCGCGCCCGGTCTGGTTGATGGTGATGCC
>CAZKSE010000310.1:0-3880 GCA_964555305.1 uncultured Rhodobacter sp.
CCGCCATTTTTACAAATTAAGAATCTGAAAAATAATGATAACCTAAAATCACTTCCCTCTTTTCTTTCCCTTCAAGGTTGCGATTGCTCGCGAATTTCAGCGAAAGAACAAGCCCTGCCAGCGGGGTGGGGTCTGTATCATTGGCGCGCGGGAAGCTCAGGTTTCGTTCGGGGCAAGCCCTGCCGTTCCACATGCCCGCGCCAGAAAGGCGGCTTCGGCTTCGCCGTCATGCCGTGAAAGTCCGCCACCGCCTGCCAGAAGCGCGGCCCGTGTTTCGGCCCCGGCCTCTCGGACAAAAACTACGGTCGGCCCCGAGGGGCGGCCCATGCCCCGCTTGCCCCTCCGCGCTGCCCGATCATGAGAATTCGAAGGCGCAGCTCACTTCGACCCGGGCATTGTCGATGGTCCATGTCGTCGTTTCGGTGCCGCGCATGACCAGGTTCTCGCCGATGACGAGGTCGATGGTGTTCGGAAGATGCTCGGCGTCCCTTGCTCCGGCCAAGCTCAGCCGCGCCTCCAGCGGAAGGGAAACCTCCTCGCCGCGTAGGACAAGGTTGGCCGTGCCGTTCAGGCGCGCATTGTTGGTCGGCCCACCATCGAAATTGAACCGCCCGCTCATGCCGCTTGGACTGACGTCGGCGAACTGAAGCGACAGTTGCCACGACCGGTCGATGCGGCCCTGTGCGTCTCGGCACCGGACCCCGCCCTGGTATTGCTGCGGCAGCCGTTGCACGACACTGACGCGACGCGCGAGCGCCGTTTCGAGCTCCCGCTCGAGTTCCACCGCCGCGGCGCTGCGGGCGCGCACGCTTTCGAGGAAGGCGGCCTGCAAGGCCTGCGCCTCTTCCGACCGCCCGAGCTGGCCGCGCAGGCGATCCACCTCTGCGGCCAGTTCCAGCTCGGCCGCGGCGATCTCCTCGCGCAGGCGTTCGCGCATCTCGCCGCGGGCGCGGGCATGCGTGACCCGCAGCTCCTCCAGCTCGGCCTCCTGGGTGCGGCGCAGTTCGGCGAAGGTGCGCGCATGCTCCTGCCGTGCGGCCTCGACCTCTGGCTCCAGCCCCTCGGTTAGCGCGAGAAGTTCGGTCTGCAACTCGCGTTGAAGCGCCTCCATCGCCGCCCGGTGTTCGTCGCGTGCGGTCTGCAGCGCGGTGCTGTGCTGTTGTTCAATGCCCCGCATCGCCGCCTCATGTTCGGCCGTCGCGGTCGCGCGCTGTTCGGCCTGCGTCCGGCGCAGGTTGGCCACCTCTGCCTCCAGTCCGCCCTCCAGCGTCTCCCGCTCGCTGCGCAGGGCGGTGAGCGCCGCTTCGTGAACTGCCCGCAGCTCTGCGACCTCGCCCTCGTGGTCCCGGCCAATCTGCTGCATGGTCCGGCCATGCTGCTCCTCGGCCTGGGCGAGTTCCTCGGCCTGCGCCCCGGTCAGGCGCGCCAGGGCGGCGGCGTGCTCGCGCCGGGCAGCCTCCAGCGTGGCCTCCTGGTCCCGCCGCAGCTGCGCCAGCGTTGCCTCGTGCTCGTTGCGCAAAACGGTCAGCTGTCGTTCGAAGGCCGCAACGAGATTACCTTCGCGCTGCTCGCGCATCTGCGCGATGCGCGCCTCCGCCTCGGGATCGCCCAGGACCAGGACCGGCCGATCGAAGAGATCTGCAGGCCGTCCGAGACCGGACACGGGGTTCTCGATCTCGACCTCGCCGGACCAGACGCCTGCACGAAAGCTCAGGTCGATGATGCCATAGAGCGTGCGCGCAAGCCCCTCGTCATGTGTCGGCGCAACGACGACGAAGGGATCCTGCTGTTCGATCTGTGCGAAAAGCGGGGTAACCGGAGCTGCCTCTGCTTCGAAGCGGACCACGAACCGGGGCCGGGCCGCGTCGCCGAGGTCGGATTGCGCGGTGAGGCGGAATTCATCAACCGACCAGAAGGGCGGCAATTGCCCAGCGAGGCGCTCGGCCAGTTCCTCGGGCTCCGGTGGGGCCTGTGCGATGGCTGACGTTGCGAGCAGAATGGACGCCAAAGGTACATAAACGCATTTCATTCCCGTACTTCCTCCATCTTCGCGTTCACATCTTCACGCGCAACGCGCGCGGCATGTGGTGTTCGTTCCTTTTCAGCAGCAGGGTGTTCCACCCCAAGGAGCGTTTTCAGCACGGCGTATTCCGAAAGCCCTAGCGGATCGGTCAGATCGAGGACATTCGCCTCGAAAAAGATCGCGTGCTCGTTTCCCACGGTGCGGACGGGGCGCATTCCCAGACGACGGCACAGCAGATTGGATTGCGGCGTCCAGGCGATCGCGCCGATGCGTCCGAACCGCACCCCGCGTTCGGCCAGATCGCAAAGCCGATCGCAGAACGATCGGATGAGCATCGGGATCCCCTGTCCCTGCCGAAAGGACGGCTCGATCACCAGCGACGTGACATTGACGTCGAGGTTGCCCGGAAGATCCAGCGACGCCAGGTGATCCATCCGAAGCCTGGCCTCGGCGAGGCAGCCGCTGCCCAGCCGGTCGTAGAGCGCGGGCTCGAGCGGAGCGAAGTGCCAGTACCCGACGACTCTCTCGTCCTTCACCAGAATCCGCCAGCTCCCCGGCAACGCCTCGAAGATCGACTCCCATCGCTCGGGATCGTGAACTCCGAGATTGGGATCGGTGCCGATCAGGCGCCGGTCCATATCCAGCAGAGTTTCAGCCAGCCAACGGTGAGAAAGCCCGCGTGCCTCCAGAAACTCCGGGCCCTCGATCCTCAGCCCGCCGTCGCGGTTACGGATCAGGCGCAGCATGATCCGGTCCATTTCCTCGATGGGGATGTCGAGGGCTTCGCGCAGCGCCGGCATGTGCCGGGTAAGAGGTCGGCTTCCGCTCTCCCACCGCCGCACCGTCCGCACGTCGCACCCCACCGCCGCTGCGAGATCCTGGCGTTCCATCCCGCGGACGATCCGGCGCGCGCGAATGACCTCTGCCAAACTCGCGCCCATGTGAGCATGAGACCGTCGGCCTGACGTTCAGGCAACACAAAATTGCCCCGTGCTGCGGTAACTGTTCGTCGCATGTCCCCTTCGTGTCCGCCGTGTGCCTGAACGAGATTATCAAGGTCGGCTCTAGCGCGATCGTTGTGGTTCGATTGCTCGCATCGATTGTGGCAGAGATGCAGGGCGGCTGATCGAGCGGAATTGATTCGCGATCTGCTACTTGGCCGAGCTTGGCGTGATGCGTGGCCGCAAGGGTTTGCCGGCGGCTGCAACCGCTTCGCATCGATCGCACCGTACTCCGAGGCCATGTTGGTGACGCTGCTGACCCTGGCAGATAGGGTGGTGCTGGAGGATGGCAGAGAATAGGCGGATCGTCAGCGTTCCTGGATCGCATAGCACCGTGTGTCGGCGATCTTGCGACCGTATTCGTTTTTGGTTATCTTGAACACAGACCAGATGGAGGTACGCCATGGCTCGGACCACCATCATGACAGTCCGCATCAGCGGCGCCCTCAGCGAGTTCGTCGCGACCAATGTCGGCAAGGACGGTGCTTACGAGAACGTCAGCGAGTACATCCGCGACCTGATCCGCCGCGACAAGGAGCGCGCCGAGCGCGAGGCTTTCGACCGCCTCAAGGCCGAGCTGAACCGCGCCTTCGCCGCGCCCGAGGATAGCTACAAGCCTCTGACCGCCGCCGAGGTGATTGCCCGGAACCGGACCTGATCGGATGGCGATCCGCGTCCAAGAGGCGGCCTCGCTGCGCCTCGACGAGATCTACCGCTACACCCGCGACCGCTGGGGCGAGGCGCAGGCCGAGATCTACATCACCGGATTGTTCGCCGCCTTCGAACAGAACGAGACGCGCGGTGTGGTGTCGAGGCCTGTACCAGCCGAGTTCGGGGTGGAAGGGTACTTCTTCCG
>CAZKSE010000311.1:0-3841 GCA_964555305.1 uncultured Rhodobacter sp.
CACGGGCCGTCCGACGGCTTTCCAGGCGTCCACCGCCTCCTCGGGCGAGGTCGCGAGCCGTTCGACCGGCACCGGAATACCGGCCGCGGCCAGCAGTTGCTTTGATGCGTGCTCGTCGAGCGTCCCGTTCCGGAGTGCTAGCGGCTGCCCGGATGCCTCGCCAATCGGGTTCGCGCGCGTGAAACCCTCGTGCAATCGCGCCGTGGCAGCGACGGTCGCGACGGCGGCGGAGGGGTCCTCGAAGACGGCATAACCCAGTGCTTCGTATTCCCGGCGCACCTCGTCGGGAACGAGCATCGACAGGATCAGCGGGAAGTCCGGATGTGCTGCGCGCACGGCGGCAAGGGCATCACGAATGGGGCCGGCATTCGCCGCCGATCCGGGGATGGAGGTCAGGAAGGCGATAACGGCATCGTAGTTCCCCTGGTCCAGCACCAGATCGAGGTTCTTGCGCAGCAGGCCCGGGTCGTTGAAAGCCTGAGCCGTGATGTCGATCGGATTTCGCACGCCGGCATAGGGAAGTTGCTCTTTCAGCGCCGATTGTGCAGCGTCGGGCATTGGCGCGACATCGAGCCCGTGGTCGCTGGCGGCATCGGCCATCAGCACGCCTACCCCGCCCGAGATGGTGACAAGGCCCAAGCGGCGGCCCTTCGGCAGGGCGCCGGTGCTCGCCGCATAGGCGATGTCGATCAACTCTTCCGTGGTGCGGGCCCGATGGACATTATACTGGCGCAAGACCGCGTCGCAGACGACATCAGCACCGGCGAGAGCCGCGGTGTGAGAGCTTGCCGCTTCCGCACCGATGGCCGAGCGGCCGACCTTCATCATGATCACGGGCTTCTCGGCGCGCCGCGCTTCTTCCAGGGCCGCAACCAGGCGGTCGCCATCGCGGAAACCTTCCGCATAGGCCATGATGACCTTCGTGCCCGGATCCTGGGCGAGGTGTTCGAGGCACTCGGCCACCGTCACGTCCGCCTCGTTGCCGGTCGTGATCCAGCTTCGCATGCCCAGGCCACGTTGCCGCGCCAAATAGTAGAGATGACTGCCGAATGCCCCTGACTGACTGACAATCGACAGTTTCCCTTCAGACGGAATGCCGCGGTCGAGCGTCGTGGTGAAGCTGCCGTAGAACCGACTGGCGACATCGAAAAGCCCGAGGCAGTTCGGCCCCAGAACGCGCATTCCGCCCGCTTGGGCGATGGCCGTGATCCGGTCCTGCAGCGCCGCTTCGCCGATCTCGGCAAAGCCGGAAGCGAAGACCACGCAGGCGCGCGTTCCACGTTCTGCCAGCGCGGTGACGGCCTCTTCGACCCGGGCGGCGGGAAGGGCGATGATGGCGGCTTCGGGGGTGGTGGGCAGATCGGCGACGCTGGCAAAGGCGGGCAGTCCCTGGACCGTTTCGCGCGTCGGGTTGACCGGATAGATCGGACCCGGAAAGCCCGCGGTTTTCAGATATGCCAATGGGCGCCCACCGATCCGCGACGGGTCGTCCGACGCGCCGAGGATGGCGATCGACTGCGGCGCAATCAGTGCGGAGAGCGGGCCTGTCATTTCTGCATCTCCTCAGGCCGGCGCGGAACCGATGGTCATGCCGCCACAGACATTCAGGGTCTGTCCGGTAATGAAGCCCGCGCGGGCATCCAGGAAGCAGGCGCAGGCAAAGGCAATCTCCTCTGGCGCGCCGACGCGGCCAACAGGGATGCCGGCCGTGAAACGCTTTCGCGCCTCGGATCCCGGCGGGTTGCCCGAGGCGAAAAGCTCGGTCTCGATCGGGCCGGGAGCGATGCAATTGACCGTGATGCCGTCGGCGGCCAGTTCCAGCGCGGCGGTCCGCGTCATCCCGGCCAGCGCCGCCTTGGTCGCCCCGTAGATCAGCCGCCCCTCCTTGCCCAGGGCCGCGCGGCTGCCGATATTGACGATCCGGCCAAAGCCCGCGGCGCGCATCGCCGGCACGACAGCCTGCATCGCCTGCATCGGCGCGCGCAGGTTGACCGCGACCATCGCCTCAAGCTGAGCGGCCGTCGCCGCCTCGAGGCTCGCGGGCTCGAAGATGCCCGCATTGTTGACCAGGCGCAGCACCCGGTGACGCCCCACGATCTCGGCGAGGACGCGCTCGGTATCCGCGGGGTCGGCCAGATCGGCGCAGTAGGTGGTGATGTCGCTATCCGGCGGCTGGCTGCGTGAGATGCCGATGACCTCGTGACCCTCGGCGGCCAGGTGCCGGGCGATGGCAAGCCCGATGCCACGGCTGGCGCCCGTAATGATGGTGGCTCCGTCGATGCTCATGCGTATTCCTCAGCTGCGCAGGTCGGCGAGTGTTGCGAAGGCGGTGATGTTCTCGACATTCGTGCGCATGTCGACGACGACGGGACCGTCCGTCGCAAGGGCTTCGTCGGTCACGCGGGCGGCGTCGGCGGGATCGGAAAGGGTCAGGCCGCGCGCGCCATAGGCTTCGGCCAGCTTTGCAAAGTCGGGGTTAACCAGTTGGGTGCCCGCGACGCGGCCCGGAAAGTCCCGCTCCTGATGCATTCGGATGGTGCCGAAGCTGCCGTTGTTGGCCACGAAGATGCGTACCGGCACCCGGTGGCGCACCGCGGTGGCCAGTTCCGCCCCGGTCATCAGCATTCCGCCATCGCCCACGAAGGTGACGATCTGCCGCCCCGGCGCCCGAAGTCCTGCGGCCACGGCGCCTGGCACGCCCAGTCCCATCGCGCCACCGATCGCGCCGAGCAACTCGTGCTTCGCGCCAAAGGGGAAATGGCGATGCATCCAGCCCGAGAAGTTGCCGGCATCGGTGATCAGGATCGCGTCCTCGGAGAGAACCTCGGTCAGGCGGGCAACGACCGGGCCGGGGTCCAGCACGCCATTCTTCGGTGCCGACCAGGGAAGGCGCTCGGCGACATAGGCATGCAGACGCGCCGCCCAATCGTCGGGCGCCCGCCCGTCGGCTGCCGCGGCAAGGCGGTGCAGAAAAGCGCTGGGGTCCGCGACCAGCGCCAGCTCGTGCCGGTAGACCCGACCCAGATGATGCGGGTCGTCGTGCACATGGATGAGCGGCTGCTCGGGCTCCGGGGCGCGGGGAAAACGGTAGCCCTGGCTCGCCACCTCGCCCAGACGCGTGCCCACCGCGACCACCAGATCGGCTTCGGCCAGCAACTCCCGATGTGGGGCGGGGATCTTGAAGCCCAGATGCCCGGCATAGAGGGGGTGACGGTTCGGAAACAGATGCTGCATCTTGAAGCTCAGCGCCACCGGGACATTCAGCGCCTCGGCAGCGCGCAGCAGCGCCGCGCGCCCCTCGGCCGTCGCCAGACGCACGCCGGCAATCAGGAGCGGTCGTTTCGCCGCGGCGATCCGGCGGGCGATGTCGGCAACCACGGATCCGCCGTCATCGGCGCGCGCGGGCGGGGCAGGGGGCAGCGGCCGGGCCGTGGTGGCCCGTTCCAGAACGTCCTCGGGCAGAACCACCACGACCGGGCCGGGCGTCGGCTGAAGGGCAACCGCGAAGGCGCGGGCGACCAGTTCGGGGATCCGTTCGGGATCGTCGACCGACAGCACGGCCTTGGCCATGTCGGCGAAGGTCTTGCCGTAATCGACCTCCTGGAAGGCGCCCCGGCCGATCTGTTCCAGCGGGACCTGGCCGACAAAAAGGATCAGCGGTGCTGCGTCCTGCTCGGCGGAATGGACGCCGATGGCGGCATTCGTCGCCCCCGGGCCGCGACTGACAAAGGCAATCCCGGGGCGATGGGTCAGCTTGGCATCCGCCAGCGCCATGAACGCCGCGCCCCCTTCGTGCCGGCAGGTCACGGTCTGGATGTCGCCCCGTCCGTGCAGCGCGTCG
>CAZKSE010000312.1:0-1918 GCA_964555305.1 uncultured Rhodobacter sp.
CGCCGCGGTCTTCGACCACGATCAGCGGCTCGCCGGCAAGCGAGGCCAGCGGCAGACCCGCCAGCAGTACGAGCAGGCCACGCAAGGCCAGATGGGATGTCGTCATGGGGATGTCTCCTTGCGTGCGGCGAGAACCGCGGCGGTTGGGCGTGCGCCCTGCACCCGGGCGAGGTGGCGCGACACGCTGCGCCGGTAGCGGGCGGCGGGCTCGCCACCCGCGGGGCGGTGGTAGCGGCCCATCGCCAGCAACCAGTCCTCGCCGGGGGCGTGTTGCTCGCGCAGGATCTCGGCAGCGATGGCGAGATTCCGGTACGGGTCGAGCAGGTCGCAGGCGCTGGCGTAGCGCTGCTGGTGGTAGCCGAGGTTGATCTGGCCCAGGCCCGCGTCGATGCGCGTGTGCGGCGTGGAGCGCATCGCCTGCTGCAAACCCGCGCAGGCATCGGCGCGGGTCGCATAGCGGCGTGATTGGCCGGCGACGTTGAGGGACCACGGCCACGGGACGATGCGTCCGTTACGGCGGATGCCACTCTCCTGCAAGGCCACGGCGTAGAGCACCGTCGAGGGGATGCCTGCGCGCTGCGCGGCGAGCTGGTAGGCCGGTGGCGGAACCTCCTGGGCTTGGGCGACGCAGGCGCATAGGCCAGCGGCGAGCACCAGTGTGCGCAGGGGGGCGGCTATGGCTGGCGCTGCCATTGGCCGTTCACCTCGCGCACGACCGCCGGCAGGTCGCCGGGTACCCCCAAGGTCAACCAGCGGCCGCCGTCGTGGTTGAGCGTGATGCTGCCGCTGCGCACGCGCGCCGGATCGACGTTCGCGCGCTTGGCCCAATCGCGGATGCGCGCGTCGTCCTGGCGGCTGCCGACCATGTACAGGTCGAATTCGGCGCCCGAGGATTGCAGGCGCTGCACGAGCTGGCCGCAGGCCACGCAGTTATCTTTCACGAACACTGCCGTGCGGCCGGAGCCGCGCGTGGCCCCGGCGACCGGCTTGTCGTCCGGCAGGTTCACCCGCTGCATCCCGGGGTTCAGGCGCTGCCAGGCCTCGTCATAGGCCCGCTGATAAGCGAGCAGTTTCTCCACGCGGCGCGCTTCGACCTGCACCTGCAGCTCGGCGTAGCGTCGCCGTTCCTCTTCGGTACGCGCCTCGATGCCCAGGGCCGACAGCGGGTCCAGGTTGGGCGAATAGATGCCCAGTGGACCGTCCATCAGTTCGCGATAGCGCGCCCACTCCTGAGGTTGAAGGCCCCAGTCGCTCGCCACCCGGTCGTCCAGAATGCGGGCGACCAGCGGGCGTTCCTGACTCTGCGCATTGCGGGCGGGAGCCGTGGCGGATTGCTGCGCCCACGCGGGCAACTGGGTGGACGCCAGCAGAAGCGCGGAAAGGATGATCGACGGCTTCATGTGGTGTGCTCCGTTCAGGGGATCGCCACGTGGCGGGTCTGGTCGCCGGCCTGGAACACCGCAGTGCTGCCCTCGACGGCCTGCAAGCGCCACGGGCCGACCGCATCGCCGGGTAGCAGCACCTGAAGCTGGTCGGGCGTGAAGTCGCCATTGCTCGGCGCGACGGACACGCTGCGCTCGCCGGCACGCAGTTCGGCACCGACGATGCGGAACGGGAGCGGCGTCGGTTCGGGCTTGGCGGTGGGCTTGTTCCTGGTGCGCGGCTGGGCGGGTGCAGCGGCGCGCGCAGCGGTCTGCCGCGCCTTGATTTGCTCGACTTCGGCGCGCAGTGCCTGAAGGTCGTCGGCGGAGGCATAGGCGCTCAGCGATTTCTCGACCTGGGCCGCGCGTGCTTCCAGGATTTGGCGGGTGTCTTTGAGGTCTGCCGCCGTGGCGACGGCTGGACGCTGCTGGATGGCCTCGACGGTCTCGGCCAGGCCTGTTGCCTGCGCTTCGAGGCGTTGCAGGCGGGAATCGAG
>CAZKSE010000312.1:2025-3791 GCA_964555305.1 uncultured Rhodobacter sp.
CACATCAGGCTCTGCACCACCACGGCGGCCGTTGAACGATGGGCGGGCTGCGGGGCGTTCATGGCTGGCCTCCCGATGCCGCGGGCGCCAGCGGGAACGTCTGCACCGCCTCGGTGGCAGGCGGCGCGGGTACGTTGTCGGCGGTCATGCTGTCGCCGGGCCGCTCGAAGCAGATTTGCCGCGCGCGGTCATCCGCGTGCAGTTCCCAGGCCGAACCAGCCAGGGTGAGCAGCGCATCCCGCAGGGTCATGGGGCCGAGGTGCAGGTGGGCCGCCGGCAGCGGCAGTGCGTACAGCTCGATCACCGCGTGCGTCGTCTGGCACAAGCCGTAACCGCTGCGCTTGAGCACATGCCGTAGCCCGTCGCCGACCGTAGCGCGTGCATCCTCGGGCATCGACACGTCGATGGTCTGCAACAGCAGGTCGCGCTGCGCTGCTGTCGGTGCCAGTTCCACGAGGGTGTAGCGGCCGTAGCGCACAACGGGGATGTATTCGGGCGCCTCGGGTACGGGTGCGGCCGAGACTTCCTCGATGGTGTCGGGCGCGACCGGCGCGCTCGTCGTCGCGCAGCCGCCAGCCAGCACCGACCAAAGCAGGCCGAGAAAACCCGCCAGCAGACGGCGTTCGGGATGGTGAAACCAAGGTGGAGAGGGGCACATGGCGCGTCGTCCTGAAACATCGAGCCCTCACCATCGCCGCTCGGGCCACGAGCGGCAGCAAACAATGCGAACCAGGCAGCGCCCGATTTCCCGGCAGCCTCCCTCCAAAGGAAAAGGCCCCCGAAGGGGCCTGTGAAAACGCATCGGGCTTCGCCCGATCAATCCCGAGCCAGCTTCAGGCCGGGATCGACCCGTGCCAGTTGGGTGTGCGACCAGCAGCGCACGAACTGCCCGTTCTCGCCGAGCGGCCGGTTCGCCACCGCCGCCGAATACTCGTCAGTGTCGCTGGTGTCGTAGCAGATGACCTTGATCTCGCCGCTGTCGCAGCGGATGGAGTGGATCTGGCCGTCGGTCATATCGACCACGACGACCTGCGGAACGAGGCCAAGTTCGCGGGCGGCCGACAGGATGGGGCCATATTCGGCGGCGTCGAAGCAGATGAACGGCCCTTCGTACCGGGCCTCTTCGGCCAGGTCCCTGGCCTTGTCGTAGTGGATACCCAGGTCGTATTCCTCCTGGGTGATCCTGACCTTGAAGACCGGCACGTTGGGGCTACCGGAGGCACCGATGCAGACGACCGCGACTTGCATCTCGATCTCACCGCCGTCGGCAGGTTCGGTCGAGGGGATGACGGCTCGGCCCGTGGGGGCGTCGTCTTCCATGCCCATGCGCTCGCGCATTTCGTCGATGAAATCCTCGGGGGCCATCAGGCCATAGCTCGCCAGGCGCAAGGGAATGTCCTCTGCACAGAGGTTGCCGTCCCCGATGCGTTGCTGCATGAAGGCGGCGATCTCGGCTTCGAGCGCATCGCTGTTAGTCGCCGAGGGCAACTCGGTCACCTCGATCGACCAAACATCCACCTTCGCGGCGGTCTCATCGATTAGCAACCTCTCGCCGATGGCGCGGACCCACATGCGTTGCAGCCGTGCCAGTATTTCCGACGCGGCCTCGCCGTTGAGCAAACAGGTCACGTCCAGCGTCAGGCGGGCCTTCACGTTTTCGGGCGTGGATTGGGTATGGGTGTTCATGGAAATCTCCTTGGAATGAAAAATGCGCAGCCACGTCCACGGAGACCGTGGGCGTGGCTGCAAGGTGGGAACAATGGAAA
>CAZKSE010000313.1:0-3780 GCA_964555305.1 uncultured Rhodobacter sp.
CCGCGCGCGCTGCCCGGGGCGGGGGGCGTCGCCTCGTCGACCCAGCCGCCCTGCACATCGCCGTAGACGCTGGTGGCGGAAAGATACCCGATCCAGCGCAGGCGTCGTGCCTCGGCGATGAGCGGCGCGAGGGCACGGGCGACCGGATCACCTGCCTCGTCCGGCGGGACCGAGGTGACGAGATGCGTAGCTTCGGCCAATGCCGCGCGAATTGCCTCCTTGTCCCCACCCGGCGACCAGAGAACCGGAACGTGCCCGGCCTGCGCCAGCGCCGCAGACCGATCCCCGCTGCGAGTGCTTGCCAGAATACGCCAACCCGGCCCCAGTGCGCGGGCGATATACTCCGCCGCATATCCGTGGCCGATGCTCAGAAGAACCTGTTCCATGCGTCCAATATGCAGCCGGCCGCCGCCGCGGCAAGTCAGCGCCTTTAACTCGGCCTCATCGCTCCCTATTCTTCCGTCAACGTCATTCGGAGGGAACATGGTTCTCGGCACCATCGCCGACCGTCTGGGCCAATCGATCGAGACGGTCTCGGCCACCGTGTCCGAGGCCTTTTTCGAACCCGTCCTGCGGCTGGGCGTCACCGGACTGGCGCGCGCGGGAAAGACGGTCTTCATCACCGCGCTGGTCAACAACCTGCTGGAGGCCGGGCGGATGGGTCAGATGCGTGCCTTTCGCGATGGCATGGTCGAGGGCGCCTATCTGCAACCGCAACCCGACCTGACCCTGCCCCGCTTCGACTACGAGGGGCATCTGGCGGCATTGACCGGCCCCGCGCCGCGCTGGCCGGAAAGTACGCGGGCCATTTCCGAACTGCGACTGTCGTTCAGGCTGGCACCCTCGGGGCTTCTGGGGCCGCTGACCGGGGCGCGACGGCTGCACCTGGATATCGTCGATTATCCCGGCGAATGGCTGCTGGATCTAGGCCTGATGGAGAAATCCTACGCTGACTGGGCACAGACGACACTGGCGCGACTGGGTGCACGTCCGCAGATGCAGGATTTTCTACGCGCGGCAAACGCGACCGACCCTACCGCCCCGTTTGACGAGGGGACCGCACGCAACCTGGCGCAAGCCTATACCGCGGGTCTCGTTGCCGCGCGGGCGGCCGGCTGGGCTGATTGCAGCCCCGGACGCTTCCTGCTCCCCGGCGATCTTGCGGGCTCGCCGGTATTGACCTTCGTGCCCCTGCCCCATGCCGAGAGCGCGCGACGCAACAGTCTCTGGCGCGAGATGGAACGACGCTTCGACGGCTACAAACGCCAGGTCGTGCGCCCCTTCTTCGAGACGCATTTCGCCCGGATCGACCGGCAGGTCGTGCTGATCGATCTGCTGGAAGCCGTGCATCTGGGCCCCGCCGCGCTGGAGGATCAGCGTCGCGCCATGGCCGATGTCCTGTCGGCCTTTCGCCCCGGGGCGAACAGTTGGCTCTCGACGCTGCTGCGCGGCCGAAGGGTCGAGCGGATCTTGTTCGCCGCAACCAAGGCCGACCATCTGCACCACACGCAACATCCCCGCCTCGCCGCGCTGATGGCCGCGATGCTTGCCGAGGCGCGCGATCGCGCCCGTTTCTCGGGCGCGCTGACCGAGGCGATGGCGATCGCCGCGTTGCGCGCCACGGTCGAGGAAAGCCGGCAACATCACGGCGTCGCACGCGAGCTGGTCCGCGGGCGAATGGATGACGGGCGACAGGCAGCCTTTCACCCGGGCGATCTGCCCGGCGACCCCGCGCGCCTTCTGGCGCCGGCGCGTTCGGGTGCGGAGGCATGGTTGCAGGACGATTACGCGCTGATGCGCTTCGCGCCACCGATCCTGGAGCGGCGACCGGGCGACGGGCTGCCGCATATTCGTCTGGATCGCGCGGCAGAGTTTCTGTTCGGCGACAGGCTGGTCTGATCATGCACGCACCCCCTGCACCCAATGACAGCGACCTGCCCCGTGGCGGCAGAGCTTTTCCCCGTCCGCTTGGCCCGGAGACACCGAGATGACCGACCCGCGCGGACCTGTCCTGATCGAAATCGATGCAAACGATCCGGCACCCGATCCAGGCGCGGCGCCGCCGGTCGAGGATGATCTGTCACCCGACGGTCGCGCGATGCAGGCCGCGATGGGCGCGCTGTCGCGCCCGGCGCGGCCTTGGCGGCGCCTCTTCTGGGCGGCGGCTGGGGGATTTCTGACGCTCGTCTTGGGGGTCGCCGCCTGGGATTTCGCCGCGACGATGATCGCCCGGCAACCCTGGCTCGGTCTGCTGGCGGTCGCACTTCTTGGAATCCTGACGCTCGGCGCGCTCGTCCTCGCCGCGCGCGAGGCGCTGGGTTTCTATCGCTTGCGCCGCCTCGACCGGCTGCGGGAGGAGGCGGAATGCGCGTTGGTGCAGGGCGATCTGGTCGCGTCGCGCGAGGTTGCCGGGCAACTGGCGCGGCTCTACGCCGGCCCGCACGCGCGGGATTGGACTGCGTCGGAAGAGCTGCTGGACCCCGATGCGATCATTGATGCGGCAGAAGTGCAGTGGCTCGTGCCCATCGACGCCCGCGCCCGCGCCGAGGTAGAACTGGCCGCGCGTCAGGTGGCAATGGTGACGGCGCTGGTGCCGGTGGCCTTGGCCGATGTGGCGGCCGCGTTGTTGGCAAACCTGCGAATGATCCGACGGGTCGCCGAACTCTATGGCGGGCGGGCGGGGACATTGGGCTCCCTTCGACTGGCTCGCGCGGTCATCCTGCACCTGATGGCCACCGGCGCCGTGGCGGTGGGCGACGACATGATCGGCTCGCTCGCCGGGGGCGGTCTGATGGCGAAACTCTCCCGGCGCTTCGGCGAGGGGGTTGTGAACGGCGCGCTGACTGCCCGCGTCGGTCTCAGTGCCATCGAGGTCTGCCGGCCGCTGCCCTTCCGCGCTGCGCGCCGACCGTCGGTCAGCGCGATGCTGGCCCGGGCGCTACAGGGAGCCTTTCGGCGCGACTGAGCGCAGCAGAGGGCATGATGGACGGCGCCCGGGTTTCGCGCTAAGCCGCTGCCATGCCCCGATACGCCTTCAGGATTGAATACAACGGCGCCCCGTTCTGCGGCTGGCAACGCCAGGTGGACCTGCCGTCGGTCCAGAGCACGCTGGAAACGGCGCTGGCGCGGCTGGGGTCCGGATTGCCGACGGTCACGGCGGCCGGGCGGACCGATACCGGGGTGCACGCCACGGGACAGGTCGCACATGCCGATCTCGAACGCGACTGGGACCCGTTTCGGCTCTCTGAGGCGCTGAACCATCACCTGCGCCCCCACCCCGTTGCGATCACTGCCTGCGCACGCGTCGAGGCGGATTTCCACGCCCGCTTCAGCGCGGTCGAGCGGCGCTACCTCTTTCGGGTGGTGAGCCGTCGTGCCCCGGCAGTCCTGTCGGTTGGGCTGGTGTGGCAGGTGCGCCATCCGCTCGAACTGGCACCGATGCAGGAGGCGGCGCAGGCCCTGGTCGGTCGGCATGATTTCACCACCTTCCGCGCCAGCCTCTGCCAGGCGGCCTCTCCGGTGAAGACGCTGGACGAGGTCACGATCGAGGAGCTGCCGCTGCCTGCCGGGGTCGAGTTCAGGTTTCATCTGCGCGCGCGGTCGTTCCTGCACAACCAGGTTCGCTCCATCGTCGGCACGTTGGAGCGGGTCGGGGCCGGGGCCTGGCACTCCGCGCGGGTGGCTCAGGCGCTTGCCGCCCGCGATCGCGCGGCCTGCGGCCCCGTAGCGCCGCCGCAGGGCCTCTACCTGACCGAGGTGCGCTATCGACAAGATCCCTTC
>CAZKSE010000314.1:0-3762 GCA_964555305.1 uncultured Rhodobacter sp.
ATCCGATGCATGGGAATACCACCAAGTCGGCCTCGGGCTACAAGACCCGGCCCTTTGAGCGTGTTCTACAGGAGGTGCGCGAGTTCTTCGCCGTCCATAAAGCCGAAGGCACGATCCCCGGGGGCGTGCATTTCGAGATGACCGGCAAGGACGTGACCGAATGCACCGGTGGCTTGCGGGCGGTCACTGACGAGGATCTGTCGGACCGCTACCACACCGCCTGCGACCCCCGGCTCAACGCCAGCCAGTCGCTGGAGCTGGCCTTCCTGGTCGCCGAGGCGCTGTCGGAACGCCGCGCCGATCTGAAACGTCACGCGGTCTGACCCCCTGCCGCGGGAGGAAGCCCCCTTCGCTGAGCCTGCCGACGCCCCCTGCGTTGGCCTTGGCACAGTCACTGGTCGCGTGTCACGATTTGGATCTGTCCGCGTGCTCGTCGGCACACGCTCAAGCGCGCCCGCCGTCGATCACAGTCAGCACCGGACGGCCCGCCGGGCGTGGCGTGACACCCGTGGCTTGGGAAACATCCTGGCGCGGCGTCTGGGGGGTGTCCACCATGCGGGTCACGGGACCGGCCAGCCGGAATCGGCGGGGCAGCCGTCCGATCTGGCCGTGCGTCTCCAGAACCCCCAGGATACGCGTCGGCTGTCCGGCGCGGTCGCGCAGCGGCATGAGCACCAGAAGCCCGTCAAGCGCGGGTTTGCCCAACCCCGGATCGGAGCGCAGCGGCAATTGCGCGCGCGCCCCCTGCATCACTTGGCGGATCGCCTGTGCCAGCTCTGCCCGCGCCTCGCCGGTCATGTAGATGCTCAGCGGCATCCCGCGAGCCTCCATCCCCAACAGGTCGCTCAGATGCATCCCCGCGACCCGCATCCGCGCCACACCCGGCGCCACGACCTCGGCGATGAAGGTGCTCTCGAGTGCGCCGCCGATTTCGCGCGGATCAACTTCGCTGCGGTGCGGCATGGCACGGCCGGCGCGCAACCGATCCCAATACGCCTGCACGCGGCTGACCGCCGGATACTCCAACAAGGGCGCGCGCAATGCGAAGGGCAGTCGCAGGATGCGCCCGGCTTTCTCCTGAACGAAAGCGGCGACGGTCGACGTAGCGTCGGTCATGGAAAGCTCCACCCCTGCCGGATCCGCGTGCCCTCCAATTCCGCACCCGGCGGCTGGCACTTTCTGCGGGTCCGATGTTTACCTTTGAATCACATCTCTTACCGAGCCCTTAATCTACCCGCTTTGCAGAAAATTGGAGGTATATTTTACCGAAATGGTTAAGAGCATGACCGGCTTCGCCGCAGCCTCCGGCGAAATTGAAATCGATTCTGACACTTACTCCTTTCAATGGGACCTGCGCTCGGTCAATGGGCGAGGCATGGACCTGCGGCTGCGGCTGCCTGACGGGCTAGACGGGCTGGAGGCCGCACTGCGCCGCAGACTGACCAGCGCCATCGCCCGTGGCTCGGTATCACTCTCGCTTCGGCTTGCGCGCAGCGATCGTGCGGCCGCCCTGCGACTCGATACCGTCGCGCTCGATGCCGCGCTTGAGCTGGTCACCACCGCTGAAACCCGCGCCGCCGAATGCGGCGTGGCGCTTGCGCCGATGACCGCAGCCGATCTCCTGGGGATGCGCGGCGTGCTAGACACCCGCAACGAACCGGCGGACCCTGAACCGCTGATTGCCGCGCTGCTGGATCAACTTGATCCCTTGCTCAAGGCTTTCGATGCCGCTCGCGCACGTGAAGGCCATGCCCTGCGCCAGGTCCTGGACGGTCAGATCACACAGATCGAAACGCTGTCCCGCGCTGCCCGCGACATGGCCGAGACGCGCCGCAGCGATCAGGCAGAGGCCCTGCGCGCCGCTCTCGCGCGCTTCGGCGAGGCCGCGCCCGCGGTCGACCAGGGCCGCATCGAGCAGGAACTGGCGCTCATCGCCGTGCGCAGCGACCTGACCGAAGAACTTGACCGCCTCGACGCGCATTGCACCGTCGCCCGAGCGCATCTGGAAAGCGGCGTGCCGATCGGGCGCAAGCTTGATTTCCTGATGCAGGAATTCAACCGCGAGGCCAACACGCTCTGCTCGAAATCGCAGCACGCGCCGCTCACCCGGATCGGGCTTGACCTCAAGACGGTGATCGACCAGATGCGCGAACAGGTCCAGAATGTGGAGTAGACGATGCAGCGCCGCGGGCTTCTGATCATCCTCTCCTCGCCCTCGGGCGCGGGAAAGTCGACCCTCGCCCGTCGGCTGATCGACTGGGACCCGACTCTGCGCTTCTCGATCTCAGCCACTACCCGCCTGCCGCGACCCGGTGAGATCGACGGCCAGCATTACCATTTCACCAACCATGCCGATTTCGAGGCGATGGTGAGCCGCGGCGACATGCTGGAACATGCCCAGGTCTTCGATCACTACTACGGCTCGCCGCGCGGCCCGGTCGAGGCCGCCGTTCAGGCTGGCCGAGACACGCTTTTCGACATCGACTGGCAGGGCGGCCAGCAGGTGCGCAATTCGACGCTGGGCCGTGACGTGGTGTCGATCTTCATCCTGCCGCCCTCGATCGCGGCGCTGGAGGAGCGGCTGCACAACCGCGCGCAGGACAACGAGGCGGTGATCGCCGGCCGCATGGCCAAGGCGCGGGACGAGATCAGTCACTGGGCCGAATACGACTATGTCCTCGTCAACCGTGATCTGGACAAAGCCACCGACGAGTTGATCACCATCGTCCGCGCCGAACGGATGCGCCGAGACCGCCAGCCGGCGCTCAGCGAGTTCGTGCGCGAGTTGAACACCGAATTCGAAAGCCGCCGAACGGGAGCCGCCCAATGATCTATGCCCTCGACGATATCCTGCCGCAGATCGACGACGACAGCTGGATTGCCCCGGATGCCCGGGTGATCGGGCGCATCACCATTTCGGCCGGCGCCTCGGTGTGGTTTGGCGCCACGCTTCGCGGGGACAACGAGCGCATTCTGGTAGGCCCCGGCTCGAACGTTCAGGACCATTGCGTGCTGCATACCGACATGGGCCACCCGTTGACCATCGGGCGGGACTGCACGGTGGGGCATTCGGCGATCCTGCATGGCTGCACCATCGGCGATGAAAGTCTGATCGGCATGGGGGCGGTGGTGCTGAACGGCGCGAGGATCGGGCGGAACTGCCTGATCGGCGCGGGCGCGCTGGTTGCGGAGGGAAAGGAAATTCCCGACGGCAGCCTGGTGCTGGGCAGCCCGGGCCGCGTCGTACGGAGCCTAGACGAGGCGGCGCGCGCGAAGTTGCGGCAATCCGCCATCGGATACCAGGCGAACATGCGGCGTTTTCGGCAGGGCCTGCGCGCGCAGGACTAAGGGCACAGCCGCTGCGAACGCAAAATTCGGCGATGCGTCCGCATGCGGACGCTTTTGCAACCACCTGATATGATGTCCTTAATCCAAAAAATTAACCGCAACGAGACAATTGGCGGAGCAGTCGCAGGGACCGGCCGGGAAACCTTCGAATGGTGTCCGCTATCGAGAAAACCGAAGAGCCAATCTGATCTCAAACAGAGATTTCCCGGCTCAGGGCGCTCGGTCTTCGTCAGTGCGTTGCAGTGCCTCCAGCACATGCACGCGGATGGCCGAGGCCAGTCCCCGGTCGCCCCGCGCCCCGTCGATCTCGGCCGCGAGGTCGTTCAGACCCCGGCCCTGCTGTGCCGCCAGCGTCCGGAACGCGGCCACGAACAGGATGGCGACGATCACCGGATGGAAACTGCGCGAGACGAT
>CAZKSE010000315.1:0-3752 GCA_964555305.1 uncultured Rhodobacter sp.
GGCAAGGGGTGCCTCAGCCCAGAACGGACGCCAACTTCATCGCCTGGCCCATCGAGCCGTCGATCTTCAGTTTGCCCGACATGAAGGCCATGGTCGGGTTCACATCCCCCTCGAGCATACCCTGAAAGGTCTCGACCGAGGCGGTGAGCGTGACATCCGCTTCCTCATCGGCGGCCCGGGCGCCCGCACCGTCGAGCATGATCGTGCCTTCGCCCTCGATCACGAATTTGGCGGTGCCGTCGTAGCTGCCCCCAACCTTGGCGTTCAGCTGCTCAACGGCTTTCTCGATCACTTGACTCATCTCGGTATCCTGACTGTGATTGCGGAAGGCGCCGCTTGCGTGCGGCGCAGGCTCGTATTTTTCGTGCGTCGTGCTAATTTCAGGGCATGGCACGAAAGCGCTTCATTCTCAACCTTGTCGTGGCGGCAGCGCTGGTCTGCGTGACCCTGCCCGCGCAGGCGCAATCGCGCGACCTGCCGTCGGCCGATGTGGACACGCTTTTGTCGGAACTGGCCCGCCCCGATCAGGAACGCTGGGCGCGCATCGAACGGCAGATCCTGCGCGTCTGGTCGCGGTCGGGTTCGGCCGTGGCGGACTATCTGTTCCAGCGTGGGCAGGACGCCCTGCGCGCCGGCCGCACCGAGGAGGCGATCGGCCATTTCAGCGCGGTCATCGACCACGCCCCCGATTTCGCCGAGGCCTGGAACGCCCGCGCCACTGCGTATTTCCAGGCCAACCGCCTGGGCCAGTCGATGGCCGATATCGAGGAGGCGCTGGCGCGCAACCCCCGCCATTTCGGTGCGCTGTCGGGGATGGGCGTCATCCTTGAGCAGCTGGAACTCTATCACGACGCGCGCAACGCCTATGCCGCCGCGCGGGAACTCCACCCCCACCGGCCGACGATCCGCGACGCCATCGCCCGGCTCGACCGGCGGCTGCAGGGCACCGAGCTCTGATCCAGGGGACGCGGGGGGCTTCACCTTTCTGCCGCGGGGCGATAACCGGGCCGTAGGGCCGAGATAAGGGCCACGAGCGGGCAGGCCGCCACAAGGGCAAGCAATGAACAGGCAGGCGCGGGTCACGGCGGTTCTGGGCCCCACCAATACCGGCAAGACCCATTTCGCGATCGAACGAATGCTGGGCCACCGCACCGGCGTCATCGGCCTGCCGCTGCGGCTTCTGGCCCGCGAGGTCTATGACCGGATCGTGGCGCTTCGCGGGCCGTCGGTCGTCGCGCTGGTCACGGGCGAGGAGCGCATCGTCCCCGAGCGCACGCAATACTGGGTCTGCACGACCGAGGCCATGCCGCTGGAGATCGGCGCCGATTTCGTCGCCGTGGACGAGATCCAGCTCTGCGCCGATCCTGACCGGGGCCATGTCTTCACCGACCGGCTGCTGGGCGCGCGCGGGCTGCACGAGACGCTGTTTCTGGGGTCGGACACGATGCGCGGGGCGATTGCGGCGCTGGTGCCCGGCGCGCAATTTGTCCGGCGCGAGCGATTCTCGCAGCTGACCTATACCGGATCGAAGAAGATCGCGCGGATGCCGGCGCGCTCGGCCATCGTCGCCTTCTCGGTGGAAAATGTCTACGCCATCGCCGAGCTGATCCGCCGCACCAAGGGCGGCTGCGCCATCGTCATGGGCGCGCTCAGCCCCCGGACACGCAACGCGCAGGTCGAGCTCTACCAGAACGGCGATGTGGACTATCTGGTCGCGACGGACGCGATCGGGATGGGGCTGAACCTCGACATCAAGCATGTGGCCTTTGCCGGAACCTCCAAGTTCGATGGCCGCCGAATGCGCCCGCTCAATCCCGACGAGCTGGCACAGATCGCCGGCCGCGCAGGCCGGCACACGACCAACGGCACCTTCGGCGTGACGGGCGAGGCCCGGCCGCTTTCGCCCGAGGTCGTGGAGGCGATCGAGAACCATCAGTTCCTGCCCGTGCGCAAGCTGCAATGGCGCAATTCGACGCTTGATTTCGGCAACCTTTCCCGGCTGATCACCAGCCTCGAGGCGCCGACCTCGGACGACTGGCTGACCCGCGTGCGCGAGGCGGACGATCTGGTCGCGCTCAAGACGCTCTCGGCCATGCCCGAGGTGACCAGCCGCTTGCGCGACGCGCGGGATCTGCGACTGCTCTGGGATGTCTGCCGCATCCCCGATTTCCGCGGCATCTCGACCACCGAACATGCGGGGCTGCTGGCGCGGCTGCACGGCTTTCTGCACGAGGGCGGCCGCATCCCCCGCGACTGGCTCGCGCGCAACATCGCGCGCATCGACAAGGTGCAGGGCGACATCGACATCCTGTCGCGCCGGCTGGCCTTTATCCGGACCTGGACCTATGTGGCGCAACGCCCGGGATGGGTTGACGATGAAAAACATTGGCGCGAGGAGACGCGCGCGGTAGAAGACCGTCTGTCGGACGCCCTGCACGCGTGGCTGACTGCAGCATTTGTTGACCGGCGCACGAGCGTTCTGATGCGCCGGTTGAACCAGAAGGAGAGCCTTGTGGCCGAGGTGAACGACAAGGGCGAGGTGACGGTCGAGGGGGAATTCATCGGCCGTCTGGAAGGATTCCGCTTCCGCCAGGACAAGACCGCGAATGCAGACGAGGCGCGCATGTTGCGCCAGACGGCGGTTGCCGCGCTCGCCCCGGCCTTCCATCTGCGCGCCGACCGCTTCTACAACGCCCCCGACACCGAGATCGACTTCACCGAACAGGGCGGGTTGATGTGGGGAGCCGAGGCGGTGGGCAAGCTCACCGCCGGTGCGGATGCAATGCGCCCACAGGTGCAGGCCTTCGTCGATGAAGAGGCCGGGACCGAGGTCGCCGAAAAGGTCCGCCGGCGTCTGCAGCATTTCATCGACCGCAAGATCGCCACGCTTTTCGAGCCGCTGACCAACCTGCAGCGAGATGAAACGCTGACCGGGCTGGCACGCGGCTTCGCCTTCCGCATGGTCGAGGCGCTGGGCGTCCTGCCCCGCGACGGCGTCGCCGAAGAGGTGCGCGCGCTCGACCAGGACGCCCGCGGCATGTTGCGCAAGCACGGCATCCGCTTCGGGCAGTTCACGATCTTCCTGCCGGCACTGCTGAAGCCTGCGCCGACGCGGCTGCGGCTGGTGCTCTGGTCGCTGATGCAGGGGCTTGACGAGTTCCCCGAAAGCCCGCCGCCCGGCCTTGTCACCATCCCCAACCTGCCCGACGTTCCGGCCGAGCACTACACGCTCGCCGGCTACAAGCCCGCCGGGTCGCGTGCCATCCGCATCGACATGCTGGAGCGTCTGGCCGACATGCTGCGCAGCCGCGACACGCGCGCGGGCTTCGAGGCCTCGGCCGAAATGCTGTCGATCACCGGCATGACGCTCGAGCAGTTCGCCGACCTGATGCAGGGTCTGGGCTACGCGGCCGAGCGCGGCGAACGGATCAAGACCCGACCCGCCGCCCCGGTCGAGATGACCGCCGAGGAGATTGCCGCGCGCGCTGCGGCCGCCGCCGCCACCGCCCGTATCGCCGTGAGTGACGAGGCGGACGAGAGCCACGCGGTCCCCCCGCAGCCCCCCGAGACAGACGCCACGCCTCCCGACCCGCCCGCAGAGACGCCCGCAGAGACGGAGGACGCCGAATCCAGGGCCGCGCCGGAACCCGCCGCTGAAACCGCTGACGATTCCGCCCCGGATGCGATGGCCGACCCTGACGCCACAGCGCAACCTGCCGCGGAGGATCCCTCGGCCGACGTCGAGATGGAGG
>CAZKSE010000316.1:0-3747 GCA_964555305.1 uncultured Rhodobacter sp.
CTGTGCGCGGTAGCCGCCGGCGGCATCCGCGATGAGATGCATCTCGCCCATCCCGTCATCGATTGCCTCGTGCCATTCCGGGAGCGTGAAGATGTGGAGCTTCTGACCGCCAGGCAGATCCGCGCTCGACTCCCAGCCATAGCCGGCGATGCCGGTAATCCTGGCCGGGATTCCGTCGAGCGGGACCGAGACGGCCTTCGGGGTGTCGAGTGTCGCCTCGAGACGATCGGCCTCGGCGCGCAGCTCATTGATGCGCAGTCGGGTCAGGACCTCGTCATGCCGTTTCCAGTTCGGCTCACCCTCGGGGAACCCGATTTTCGCATCCGTCGCCATGAGAGCGTTGAGCTTTTCGTCGTTTATATAGGCGATCTTGTGGAGCCCGCTCGCACGCTGGATGTTGAGGATCCAGAGCGCCGTATCCGGCTTGGGATCCGGCCGCGGCGTGACGAACAGCCGCCCCGGGCGCCTTTCGGGCGTCTCGGGCAGCTTGCCGGTGAGGAAGTCGACGCCCGTTTTCGAAGCGACCAGATCACGGGCGGTATCGCCATCCATCGTGGCGATACGGCTGTAGTCGGTGCCCGACAGGTCGTGGTAGCGGATGGCGAGTTGGTAGATGCCCGGAAGCACCGATGTCTGCGGGATAAGAACGAGGGAAGGCGACATGTCGGGCTCCGCTGGCTGGGTTCCGGCCATGCTAACGGAAGCGTGCGAAAACCGCAAAGAATGGTCGTCAACTCGCTCGCTCGATCCACAGAAAAAGCGACACCGGAATCTGGCCAATCGGTTTTTTCGCACCACTCCGATATCATTGCGACTGAACGCATTCGAGGATGAGACATGATCGGCTGGCTGCGCTACACGGCACGGATCTTTCGGCACAAGGCCTATGTGCTGCAGGCGGGTGTCCTCTGGACCCGCGCGCCGCTCTGGCGTCTGCTGGTGCACGACCTGTCGAAATACCGCCCTGTCGAGGCCCGCGGCTTCTATCCGCGCTACCTCATCGGGCCACGCGAAGACGCGACTTGGGGTGCGGCGAATGTCGCACATGTTCATGGCAATCCGCATCACTGGGAATACTGGGCGCTGCCGGTTCTCGACAGCGACGGGACGCTCACCCTGAAAGTGCACGAAATCCCCGATTGGGCACTGCGCGAGATGGTTGCCGACTGGTATGGCGCCGGGCGGATCTACCAGGGCTACTGGTGTGATCCGATGGACAATCCCTGGTGGCAGACCGAGGGCCGGCACATCCTCGCGCGGCTGCCGGCGGCCACGCGGCGCAACCTCCTTGCTATCATGAATGAGGCAAAGGCCCGCCGATCGCCGCCGCTGCGCGATCCGATTCCCTGGCTGAAGGCGCCTTTCGGACGCCAGACCTGAGCGCGCGGTAGAGATCAACCGTCTTCAGGATGGCGTCGACGTTTCCCTCGCGCCTGACGAGCATATCGCTCACGGTTCAAACCAGGCTTCACGTTCCCTGGCGGGGAACGAGCGCAGAGAGATCCTCCGCCATCCTGCCCTCGACCGCCCGCATTGCGGCCCCGGCCGTGGCGAAGGGACCCGGCACATAGGTGTCGCAATGGCCCGGGACGCTCCAGAGCGCGTCGAAGCGACCCTCGCCGCGGGCTTCCACCCGAAAACTCCCGAAGAACGGGGCGGGGGCGCGGTAACAGGTCTCGCTGAGTTTTTCCCATCCAAGGAGGGGCGGGGGCATGTCCGCATCCTCTTCTCTCGATCCGCTTGTCTCGGCGAGCAGCTTGTCGATCTCGGCCGCGATGAGGGCGCCAGCCTTCTCCAGGTCGCGCAGCGGGCTGTCGATGCTCGGCTTCCAATGGGCGCGATCCCAATCCTGCGGCCAGCTCTCGGGCGGCTAGTCGCAGGGCGTGCCGTGGTAGGGGCTGAGCAGGCAGGCGGCGTTCAGCGCGTAGGCAGCGCCCGCGCCGGCGAGCTCGCCCGGATCATTGGTCGCATCATGCGCTGCCGTGCGGCCTTCGGCCTCGATCTGACGGCGGCGCTCGGCCGCGATGTGTGCGATTCCGTTCATGGCGGTGGCTTCCTTCCTTGCGTGTCGGTCACTGGGCGCGCGGCAGGAGCGCCTTTGGCGCGGGCGCCACCTTCTGCGCCCGGACATCGCCGTGATCGGCCGCCCAGTTCGCCTGCTCATTGATCAGCGTGCGGACCTCGCGCCGAACCTCGGCCGCGCTTAGGTCGGACGGCGCCGAGACACGCACCAGGACGTGGTGGACCTTCTTCCTTGGCATCATCGCCTCCCCATTCTGGCGCTGCGCCAGGATTGCTTTCATAATGCGAAAAAGATATTCTTTCCGGACATGGGATGCAATCTTTTTCACAAATGAGAAAGCGCTGCATTTTTCGGATCAGGGAACCCGGCGGCCGGGCGGCGGAGGACGGCATGAAACGCAAGGCATCCGGGCACCAGCCTGCCAAGGCGACCTGGAATCCCCGGCCGCCCGCCTGGGCGCTTTCCCTGCCCGACTACCTCGGTCCCTTCCGGGTCGAGACGGAGGAGGGCGAGGGCGACCGCGCGCTGATCGCCCGCACAACGGTGCGCATCCTGACCGCCCCGCGGGAGGAGTTCGAGGAGGTGATCCACCCCTGGCGCAGCGATCTGCGCTTCCTGATCCGGGAGCGCCAGCGCCACGAGTTCCTGGGAACGATCCTCGTCGAAGATGTCGCGACCGGCTCCCGGATCGGCGGCGCGCTCTGCGGATTGCCGATCGTGATCCCGGCATTTCGGGGCGGGGGGATAGGCGCCGAGATGGCCTGCCTCTCGGATGGCCGCGATCGCTTCGCGCTGCGGCCTGCCCGCTATTCGCTCGAAGGATTCCGCGCCCGCCGCACGGCGCACCGGCTCCAGGTGGGGCGCGCGCTCGAGCTGGCGCCCGAGACGGTGACGCGCGCGGCACTTGACTGGTATGCGCGCGCTCCGGATGGCCGCCTGGTGCTCGCCCGCGAATGGGGCGCCGACGAGCAGAATGCTCATATCAGGCCGACATCCCGCAAATAGGAAACCGGAATCCTGAATGTGAAAAAACAATAATAACCTCTTTTTCTCTCAACGGCGTTCTGCTATTCTTCTCCTTGGCGCGGCGGCGTGGAAGCTGTCCTGACTGCGTAGCGGGAGGGGCTGGAGACACGCCGGGCGAGGGACCCGCAGTATGCTCTTTGCCTTTCGGGGTGCGTCGCCAGCGCGAGCAGAGGTGGAAACCAACTCGTCCGTTAAACTGGCAAGCCGGTGTAGCGCCCGGCCCGCGCCTGACTTTCCCACCGGAGGGACATGGATGCCGAAGGTCCTGAATGCCCGCCACGGCGGCAAGCACCCGCACAAGGATGCCGTCTATATCGGCCGGCCCTCGCCCTGGGGGAACCCCTTCATGGTCGGCCGTGACGGCACACGCGACGAGGTGATCGCCCGCTATATCGACCATCTGCACGCCAGCCCGGATCTCGTCGATCGGGTTCGGACGCATCTTGCCGGCAAGGACCTGGTGTGCTGGTGTGCACCAGCCGCCTGCCATGGCGACATCCTGCTCGCGATCGCCGCGGGCGAAGCGGTCCCGGAGCGGACAGAACCGGCACAGGGGAGGCTCGATCTGTGAGCTACGAGGAGTGGAAGGCCACGGCCGTCGAGGCCGAGGTTCGCGAGGAAGTCCAGGAAATGGCGGCCGGCCGCGTCAGCCATGTGCTGCGCCACGCCGATGGCGGCGAGATCTGCGTCATGGCCGG
>CAZKSE010000317.1:0-3712 GCA_964555305.1 uncultured Rhodobacter sp.
GCCACGCCCGCGGCGCCTGCGCCGCATACCAGCCCCGAGCCCGATGCTCAGAGCATTCCGCCGTCGAGCGGCGCCAGCCTTCAGCTCTTTCGCTCGACGCGGCCAGTGCCCGCCACTTTCCTTCCCGCCCTCCTCGCGCCACCGCCACAGCCCGAGGCGCCCGTGCGTGCGCTGGTCAGCTGGCTCTCCGGCGAAAGGCCCGGCCCGCGCGGCCTGGCCATCGCCATCGAGGAAAGCGACGGGATGCCGGCGCTGGCCGACCTGGAGATCGACCTCCGCGCCGATCCGGCGAGTTTCCTGAAGACGCGCGGGGTCAAGCCCCCGGTCGACCCGGTCATCATGGTTGGCTACGGCGACCGGCTGCACGACATGGCCATCTCCGAGGGCTTCGAGACAGATCCGTCGATCGACAGCGCCATCGTCGCCGCCTGCGAGCGGGCCATCGAGCGCCTCGATCCCGACCAGCCGGCGCAGCTCGCGGCGGTCAGGGCGCGGCTCGAGATCGGCGTGGAGCTGCGGCGCTGCTTTGCCGCGGTCGTCACCCTGGAGCGCGAGTTCCTAGCTGAAACCGACCGGGATGCGGAGCCGCCCCAGCCGCAATGGCCTTACGCCTCCATTCATCCCGAACGCGCGCTCCGCCCGGGCGATGCCCTCGACCGCGCCTTCACATGCCATCTTGTCGCGGGCTACCCGATGGATGCCGCCCTGGCGGTGGGTATCCTCGAGTTTCGCCAGGCCCAGGTCCTGCGCCTGGCGGGGGGCTGGGATGCCGACTGGACGGGCGAAGACTTCGATGAAAACTTTTTCGCACATTGCCGGCAGGGGCTCGATCGGTATATGATGGAGCCTGAACCCATGCCCGAGCCGTGATCCACGGTTCCTGGGCGACATCGCCAGGGGAGAGGGCCTTGAAGTCGATCGTGATCTGCGAAAAACCGAGTCAGGCAAAAGCCATCCGCGCCGCCATCGGCAGCCGATACGGGGACGTCCTGCCGGCCGTCGGGCATATCCTGACGCTCAAGACACCCAACGAGGTCAATCCTGAATGGGATGGAAACTGGCAGCCAGGCCTGCTCTGGCCGGGTCAGTTCTATCCGAAGAAGGTCGCGCCGGATACGAAGAAATACTTCGACGCGATCCGCGACGCGGCGCGCGGCGCCGAGCAGATCATCATCGCCACTGACTGCGACCGCGAGGGCCAGCTGATCGGCGGCGAGATTGTAGACCATCTCGGCTGCCGGGGCCGCGTGATGCGCGCGATCTTCAATGCCGAGGACCCAAAGAGCCTGCGCGACGCCTTTGCGAAGCTGAAGCCCAACGAGGAGTTCCGCGGCCTCTACGATTCCGGTCGCGCCCGCGAACAGGCCGACCAGACATCCAACCTGTCGCTGACGCGGACCGCGAGCTGCGTGCTGAAAGCGCCGGGCTCCAAGGGCGCCATCGGCATTGGTCGGGTGAAAAGCCCGGTCCTGGGCATCATCTGCCAGCGCGAGCACGAGATCCTGAACTTCAAGCCGCAGGACTACTTCCTGATCGACGCCCAGACGCGGGTGGCGTCGGGAAGCCTGACGCTGACCTGCTCAAACCTTCCCGCCTCGCTGGTGCGCGAGCAGGAGGCCGCCGAGGGCGCGACGGAGACCGAGGAGCTCGACGAGAACGACGCGGCGCTTGAGGAGGTCGAGCCCCTGCGCGGCAAGATCATGAAGCGCGAGATCGCCGAGGCGCTGGCCAGGGAAGTGAAGGGCCATGCCGGGCCGCTCAAGGCCAAGGCCGAGCGCAAGCGCCAGGGCCCGCCAAAGCTTTTCGACCTGACCGCCCTGCAATCGACCGCATCGGCGCGGTTCGGCTGGAGCGGCGAGAAGACCCTCAATGTCGCCCAGAAGCTCTATTCCGAGCGCACGCTGATCACCTATCCGCGCGGCGAGGCGAAATACCTACCCGAGCAGAATATCGGCGACGTGCCGACCCTGGTGCGCGCGCTCCTCGGCCTGCGGCCGCTTGCGCCCCATGCGCAGCTCCTGGCGCAACCGCAGCCGCGGCGCGGCAAGAGCGGGCATTTCTGCGACAAGGCGCTGGAGGGCTTCTCGCACTATGCGATCATCCCGAACGTCAATACGGCAGACAGTTTTTCGCGCGTCGTGCCGATCCTCAGCGACGACGAGGCGAAGCTCTTCGATCTCATTTCGCGGCAGTATCTCGCCGCGCTCGCGCCCGATCACGAATACCGCCAGACCACGATCGACATGGACTTCCCCTGGACGGGCCACAGCTGGGGCTTTCGCGCCAGCGGCCGTGTGCCGCTCGTGCAGGGGTGGAAGGCCATTCTCGGCCAGCCCGCGAAGAAGGGCGAGGACGAGGATCCAGAGCTGCCCGAGGTGCGCAACGGCGAGACCGGCACCGTCACCGACAGCGCCGTGCGCTCGGTCACCACGAAGCCGCCGGCGCGCTACACCGAGGGCTCGCTGATCCGGGTCATGCAGGAGGCCTGGCGCCTGGTGCCGCCCGGCCAGCTGCGCGAACGGCTGCGCGAGGCCAAGGGGATCGGCACGCCCGCGACCCGCGGCGAAGTCCTCAAGGGGCTGAAGAAGCAGGGCCAGATCACCGAGAAGGGAAAGTCCATCCTTCCCACTGAGGGTGGCATGAAGCTCTGGGAGTTGCTGCGCAAGGTCTGCCCAAACGTGGTCGATCCGGCGCGCACGGCGCTCTGGGAGACGCTCTTCGACGGGGTTGAGCGGCGCAAGATCAGCGCC
This sequence comes from uncultured Rhodobacter sp., assembly GCA_964555305.1. Taxonomy (GTDB): domain Bacteria; phylum Pseudomonadota; class Alphaproteobacteria; order Rhodobacterales; family Rhodobacteraceae; genus Pararhodobacter. Next base: position 2,751 of record CAZKSE010000317.1, read on the forward strand.
GAGGCCGCCGTGGAGAAGATCCTCGTCGAGACCCGCAAGGAGATCGAGGCGATCGTGTCCTGTCGGGGCGCGGCGCAGGTATCGATCGGCAAATCGGGAAAACCCACCGAGAAGATGGCGGCCTTCGCCAAGAGGGTAGCCGAACAGAAAAACATCAAGCTGCCGCGCGGCGCTCTTACCGACAGCCAGAAATGCCGCGAGTTTCTCGATGAGCATGCCGGGCCGCGCCCGATCACGGGTGAGGGCGGTCAGCGGCCGGCCGGCGGCGCGCCGAGCGAGAAGCAGCTCGCCTTCGCTCATTCGCTCGCCGAGCGCACCGGCATCGCGCTGCCCGAGGATGCGACTGCTAATTCGCAGGCCCTCTCGGCCTGGATCGACAAGGCCAAGGCCAAGGCGCCGCCGCGCCCACCCTCGGAAAAGCAGCTTGCCTTCGCCGAGAGGCTGGCCGAGGAGAATGGCATCGAACTGCCGCCGGCCGTGCGCGCCGACATGACCGCCTGCTCGGCCTTCATCGACAAGCAGATGGGCGGGTCCAAGCGGCGAAAGGCCGGCTGATCCGGCCTTCTCGGCCGGTTCGAGGGCGCCCCGGAGCCGCGAAGCCCGGCTGGCTCGGAAAAAAACACGAGTTATGCGTAATCGTGCGAAAATCTCGTTTGCGCCTTTCAGCGTTTCAGGCGATTATTCACACGTCAGGCGCATGGCGCGCCTTGGACATCTGATTGTGAAAAAAGGAATGGCCAAATGGTCGATATCAAAGCTGCCCTGAAGAAAGCCCGTGGCACCGGTCGTGCCGCAACCCCGCGCGGCCGCGCGGTCGTCGAAGTCCACAGCTTCGACGACAAGGCGAACACCGCCACCGGCAAGATTGTCGATGGCCTGGCCGCCGGCGAGATCATCACCTTCGAGATCTCGGGCAAGAACACCATCGTCGACTACACCAAGAAGTCGAAGACGAAGGTGGA
>CAZKSE010000318.1:0-3696 GCA_964555305.1 uncultured Rhodobacter sp.
CGCGAAGCCGAAGCCGCCGCCCCGCCCGCTGATCCGCAGTCGCCCGGCGCGCCCGCCGACGACCCCCCACGATGACCGCGCCCGCCCCGCGCCCCGCGTTCACAAGACATTCCATTTGGCCTTTCCGTCCCTGACCGACTGAGAAGACGCAGCCCATATCATGCCCGCCTCCCGCCCCCAGGACGATACGATCGAGGACAGCTCGGCCCCGCTGATCGAGCATCTGGCCGAACTGCGCAACCGGATCATCAAGTCGCTGCTGGCGTTCGTCGTGGCGATGATGCTCTGTTTCACCATCTGGAACCCGATCTTCAACTTCCTGACGCAGCCGCTGTGCGATGCGCTCAACGCGCGCGGACAGGAATGCAACCTGATCCTGATCCAGTTGCAGGAAGGCTTCTTCGTCGCCATCCGCATCGCGATGCTCGGCGGGTTCGTGCTGGCCTTCCCGGTCATCGCCACACAGATGTGGCGCTTCGTTGCGCCCGGCCTCTACCGTTCCGAGAAATCGGCCTTTTTGCCGTTCATCATCGCCTCACCGGGAATGTTCCTTCTGGGCGCTGCCTTTGCCTTCTATGTCGTCACGCCGCTTGCCTTCACCTTCTTCCTGGGGTTCCAGCAGCCGGGGACGCTTTTCGGCGGCGAGGTCGAGGGCGAGGTGAGCGCGTTGGCGCAGGCAGGCATTACCTTCCAGGGGTCGGTCAACGAATACTTGGCACTGACGACGAAGTTCATCATCGCTTTCGGGATGTGTTTCCAGCTGCCGGTGCTGCTGACGCTGATGGGCAAGGCGGGTCTCGTCTCGGCCGGGGGGTTGAGGAACGGGCGCAAGTGGGCGGTGGTGGGCATCCTGACACTTGCGGCCTTCGTCACGCCCCCCGATGTCATCACGCAGATCATCCTCTTCGTCGTTGTCTATGGGCTTTACGAGATCTCCATTCAGCTTGTGGCACGGGTCGAGAAAAAGCGCGAAGAAGCCCTGAAGGCCGAAGGTCTGATGGACGAGGATGGTGTATGAATGAACGCGAACTGGCCCGCATCGCCGCGGCGCTGGAACGCCTGAGCCCGCCCGCGGCTCCGGCGCCCGATTTCGACGCGGCCGAGGCCTTCATCTGGCACGTCGCCCCCGACCGGCTGGAGCCGGTGGCGCAGGTCAACCGGGTCGATTTGCCGCTCCTGCTGGGCATCGACCGGGCGCGCGACATCCTCCTGCAGAACACATTGCAATTCGCCACCGGCCATGCGGCGAACAACGCGCTGCTGTGGGGTGCGCGCGGGATGGGGAAATCCTCGCTCGTGAAGGCTGTCCATGCCGAGGTTCTGGCTCAGGGCCATCCCTGCAAACTGGTCGAGATCCAGCGCGAGGATCTGCCCTCGGTCGGGCGGCTGTTGAATCACCTGCGCCGTGCCGAGGGACAGCGCTTCGTCCTTTTCTGCGACGACCTCTCGTTCAGCCATGACGACCAGCACTACAAGTCGCTCAAGGCCGTGCTCGATGGCGGGATCGAAGGGCGGCCGGACAATGTAATACTCTACGCCACCTCGAACCGCCGCCACTTGATGCCGCGCGACATGATCGAGAACGAGCGCTCCACCGCGATCAGCCCCGCCGAAGCCGTCGAGGAAAAGGTATCGCTTTCCGACCGCTTCGGTCTCTGGCTGGGCTTTCACCCCTGCACACAGGACGAATACCTGGCAATGATCGACGGCTACTGCCGCGCCTGGGGAGTAGAGGTCCCCCCCGAACGGTTGCGCGCCGAAGCGATCGAATGGCAGGCGACCCGCGGCGCGCGCTCAGGCCGCGTCGCCTGGCAGTTCTTTTGCGACCTCGCCGGCCGGATGGGCCGCTCAGTCTGACCGAAACAGGCAGTCAGGTTTCGCGCGACATTTGTTAAGTGCGTTACACGTTCTTGCGTCGCGCGAGCGCTCGGATTTGTTGAAGCCATATCAGAGGAGCGACTCGGTGCCCCCAACTTCAAAGGCAGTGCCATGAAACCGGGGGCGTCCTGCTCACCGACACCTCCCGCCTCGGCGATAGGCTACTCCGTACCCGCACACCCACCGCCCATTGTGCCCAAAGTCGGGGTTTGGGTCAGCATAAACGCTACTTTCGTCTGCGCTCACGGACCGCGGCCTGTCCAAGTCGAGTGCCGAGGTTTTTCGGCCCGATGCGCCAGATCGTACCGATCACCGCCTTTGCAGCTGACCCCAACGGCGCTCGAGAGGTCGCCGTCGAACGCTTCGCGCCCGACCAGATCGAGCGATGGTAGGACGTTTTCGACACCCTAACGCCGAGCCGCGCCGGGTTTGCGGGCGGTTCCAACTCCTGAGTAGGATGGAGCATCGTGAGCAAGTCGACGAACAAGCTTTCCCCTGAGTTGCGCGAACGCGCTGTGCGGCTAGTCTTCGACAACGAGTGTCAGCATGGCCCGCGGTGGCAGGCGGTGATGTCGATCGCGGCAAAGATCGGGTGCGCGCCGTAGACACTGAAAGGAGCAAGCGTTGCATAAGCGCCAACCCCGAAAAGGCATGGGACTCGGCCACCACAGCGACAGGGGCTCGCAATACCTGTGCATTCGTTACACGGCGCGCTTGGCGGAAGCCGGGATTGAGCCCTCGGTGGGCAGCGTCGGCGACAGCTAAGACAAAGCGTTAGCAGAGACAATCAACGGGCTGTGCAACGTCGAAGTCATCCACCGCCAGGGACCTTGGCGCAACTTCGAGGCGAGACTTTGAAGCGTACTTTGGGGCAAAAACTGTAGCAGATCCGCCGTCGCATAGAGGTCGCCTAGCCTGATATCCCTTGCGGACAAGCGGTTTAATCGTTTTCTTTCATAATGGTGCCGGGGGCGGAATCGAACCACCGACACGAGGATTTTCAATCCCAAATTGTGGATGGAAGATCAGGCGGTTACGGGCGAAATTTCTGTCAAACCCACCACAGGAAATCAGGCACTTACGGAGCGATTGTCAAACCATTTGCGGGCCCGGACAGGGGCTTTGGGCGGATGGTGCGGCTGCGTTTTCCGCTCTGTCAAGCGGTATGATCCGTCGCCTTTGACACGCCGCCGCGCCCCCTTCCCGGGGGCCTGCGCATGAGCTGGAAGGTCGCCAATCTCTGCGCCGACCGCATCTTCGGCAGCGCCGCGCGCAAGCAGATCATCATGTTCCTGGCCGACAAGGCGAGCGATGACGGCTCGGGCATCTGGTGTTCCAAGGGGACGATCCAGCGGCACACAGAACTGGGCGAGAGCACGGTCAAGCGCACCATCACCGATTTCCTGCGCGAAGGCATCCTGATCGAGACCGGCCGGCGTCCCTGCAAGAACGGTTTCACCGTGATCTACCGGATCGTGCTCGACCAGGTCATGGCCTTGGAAAGCTCCGCCGAACCTGACGAAGGAACGGGGTCCACGGTGGACCCCAAACCACCCTAAAACCATCCATAAACCACCTACGCGCAAGCGCGCGGAGGCGGCGGAGGTTGAGGATGAAAGGTTTGAGAAGATCTGGGCTGCGTACCCAAAGGACCGGCAGCGCGGCAAAGCGGCGTGTCTCGCCCGGATCGCGGAGGCCGTGCAGGAGGGGATCGCCCCCGACGACTTGCTGCGCGCCGTGCAAGCCTACGCCATCGAAAGTGACGGTGATCTTGCCCCCGTTTCACCGGACAGTCAGGCGGTTGCGATTTGAGCTGCG
>CAZKSE010000319.1:0-3686 GCA_964555305.1 uncultured Rhodobacter sp.
TTTTCGCCGCGCCGCAGGCGCGGCGCCCGGCCCAACGCGAGGAAGGTTCGTGCGCGGAACGCGCACAGCCTGACGAGGGGCGGGAGCACGCCCGGGACCCGGTTCGCCCCTGTCGCGGGGCGGCGGCGCGGCCCGGCCCCGGCCCGAGGTCGGCGCGTTCGGATCGCGCGTCATCGCGTCACTGGCCGGCGGCACGCTGGGCGCCGGCCTCGATGGCGGCGCGAAGCTTTCGCTCCAGCGCCTCCTGCTTCGCCCTGGTGTGCAGCTTCAGCCCGAACATGTCTTTCACATAGAAGGTGTCGACCACCTGCACCCCATAGGTCGCGATCACGGCCGAGGCAATGTAGATGTGGTTGGCCGCGAGCGTGCGCGTGAGGTCATAAAGCAGGCCGGGGCGGTCGCGGGTATCGACCTCGATGATCGTGTAGATGTCCGAGCCCTCGTTGTCGAAGCTGATCGTCGTGGGGATGCGGAAGGAGCGTTCGCGCTTCTTGACGCGGTCGCGGTCGCGGAAGGCCTCGGTCGCGACGACCTCGCCGGCGAAGGTGCGTTCGATCATCTTGCGCAGGCGCGGCAGGCGCTCGACCTCGTAGGGATGGCCCTCGGCGTCCTGGATCCAGAAGACGGCGGTCGCGTAGCCGTCCTTGGTGGTATAGGTGCGCGCATCGACCACATTGGCGCCAACGAGCGCGAGCGCGCCGGCGAGACGCGAGAAGATGCCGGGATGGTCGGCCAGTGCGAAACAGGCGCGGGTGGCGTCGCGGGCCTCGTCGGGGCGCAGGTCGATGCGGATCTCGTCGTCGCGGATGCCGCGCAGGAGCCGGGCGAAGACGACATGCGTTGCGGTGGCGAGGCCCTGCCAGTAGGGGCCGTAATGGCGCGCCGTCTCGGTGCGCAGCTCGGTGCGCGGCCAGTCGGCGAGCGCGGCGCGCAGGGCACGCTTGCCCTCGCTCTCGCGCTTGGAGCGGTTGACGGCTTCGAGCCCGTTTTCCAGCGCCTCGGCAGTGTCCTGGTAGAGCTGGCGCAGAAGCATCGCTTTCCAGTTGTTCCAGGTGCCGGGGCCGACGCCGCGGATATCGCAGACGGTGAGCACGCACAAAAGGTCGAGCCGGCGCCGGGTGGTCACCGCCTTGGCGAAGTCGCGCACCGTGCGCGGGTCGCCGATGTCGCGCTTCTGGGCGGTGTCGGACATCAGCAGGTGATGGCGGACGAGCCATTCGACGGTCTCGGCTTCTTCGGCGCCCAGGCCGAGGCGGGGGGCGATGCGGCGGGCGATCTGGGCGCCGAGGATCGAGTGATCCTCGGGGCGGCCCTTGCCGATGTCGTGCAAGAGCAGCGCGACATAGAGGACCTTTCGGTTGACGCCCTCCTTGAGGATGCGGCTGGCGATGGGCAATTCCTCGACCAGCTCGCCGCGCTCGATCTGGGCGAGGGTGGAGATGCACTGGATGGTGTGCTCGTCGACCGTGTAGTGGTGGTAGACGTTGAACTGCATCATCGCCACGATCGGCTCGAATTCGGGGATGAAGGCGGAAAGGACGCCAAGTTCGTTCATCCGGCGCAGCGCGCGTTCGGGGTTGCCGTGCTTGAGCAGCAGGTCGAGGAAGATGCGCACCGCCTCGGGTGCCTCGCGCAGCTCGGCGTCGATCAGCGGCAGGTTGGCGGCGATCAGGCGCATCGCGTCGGGGTGGAGGAGGAGGCCGGTGCGCAGCGCCTCCTCGAAGATGCGCAGCAGGTTCAGGGGGTCGGCGAGAAAGGCGCGGGGATCGACCACGTTGAGGCGGTTGAGATCGACGCGGTAGCCGGGCTTGACCTTTTTCTTGCGGCGCAGGAGGCGTAGCAGGTCGGGGGCGCGCTTGACGTGGCGGGCTTCAAGGCCGGTGAGGAAGATGCGCGTCAGCTCGCCCACATGGGTGGCGTGGCGGAAATAGGCCTGCATGAAATGTTCGACCCCGCGCCGGCCGCCGTGATCGGCATAGCCCATGCGGTCGGCCACCAGCACCTGCAGATCGAAGGTCAGCTGTTCGGTGGCGCGGCCGGTGAGGTGGTGCATGTGGCAGCGCACCGCCCAGAGGAAGGTCTCGGCGTCGCGGAAAGTCTGGTATTCGTCTTCGGTGAAGAAGCCATGCTCGACCAGCTCGGCCGCCTGGCCGACGCGGTAGAGGTATTTGGCGATCCAGTAGAGCGTCTGCAGGTCGCGCAGGCCGCCCTTGCCCTCCTTGACGTTGGGCTCCAGCATGTAGCGCTGGCCGCCCTGGCGGGCGTGGCGGTCGGCGCGTTCGGCCAGCTTGGCCTCGACGAATTCGGACTGCGTGGCGGGGAAGAGTTCGGTCCAGAGCCGGTCCTTCAGCAGACGGCCCAGATCGCGGTCGCCGCAGAGGAAGCGGTTTTCCAGAAGCGCGGTGCGGATGGTGATGTCGTCGCGGCCCAGGCGCAGGCAATCCTCGACCGTGCGGCTGGCGTGGCCGACCTTCAGCTTCAGGTCCCACAGGATGTAAAGCGTCGATTCGATCACGCTTTCGGCCCAGCCGGTGACCTTCCACGGGATGAGGAAAAGAAGGTCCACATCGGAATGCGGCGCCATCTCAGCGCGCCCGTAGCCGCCGACGGCCATCACGCAGAGCCGTTCGCCCTGGGTGGGGTTGTGAAGCGGGTGGAGCGCGTGGCGGGCGACGTTCAGCGCGGCGGTGACGACGACATCGGTAAGCCAGGTCTGCCCGCGCACGAAGGCGCGCGCATCGCGCGGCGCGGCCACCAGCGCGGCTTCGAGTGCGGCATGGCCGCGACGCAGCGTATCGGTCAGAACGCGTGTGACCGCCTGTCGGCGGGCGCGGTTGTCGTCATCCTCGGCCAGCGCCTCGGCGAGGCGCTGGTCAAGCGTGGCGAGATCGGCGATCTGCGCCGGGGCGCAGATCAGCGGCTCGCGCGGCAGGGGCGGGTCGGCGAACACCGGCGCGGTGCGCGGCGCATGCGTCGATGCGTCAGGCAGGCCGGCGTTCACCCGGGCGCGTCCTCAGAAGCCGGGGCCGGTGAAGCTGCGCGGCGCGCGGTCCAGGATCACCACCTGGTTGTCCTGGATGGTGGCGATGGCGAGCGCGCGCTGGTTGTGGCCGTTGGGCGTGAGCCGGAAGACGCCGTTCACCCCCGCAAAGCCCGAGCCCTGCGTGAGCGCGGCGCGCGACAGCGCATCGCCACGGCCCCCCGAGATCAGCGCGCCAATGGCCGCGACCCCGTCATAGGCCAGCCCCGCGATCGGATGCGGGCTGGCGCCATAGGCGGCGCGGTAGCGTTCCTCGAACTGGGCGGTCAGGTTGGGGTCGGGCTTGGCGAACCAGCCGCCCTGCAGGCCGCTCAGTTGCAGCGAGGCGGCGGGGATGTCCCAGCGGGTCAGGCCCATGTATTGATACTGCGGCGGCCCGACGCGGTTGTCGGGGAGAAGCTGCGCCAGAAGCGGCAGCGCGCCCGCGGTATCGGAGGAAAAGAAGAGCGTCTGCGCGCCGGAATTGCGCGCGGTCTCAGAGAGCCGCGGCAGCGCATCGACGACGCCCTGCTGCGAGAACTCGAAGGTCTCGACCGCGACGATGGTGGCGCCGGTGCCGGGGGCGGCGTTGCGCGCGGCGTCGACCGCGGCACGGCCGGCGCCGGTGCGCTCGGCCACCACCATGACCTGACCACGTCCCTGGCTG
>CAZKSE010000320.1:0-3676 GCA_964555305.1 uncultured Rhodobacter sp.
AGCGCGCCCGGTCCTGGAGGGCGGCGAATTCGATTGCATGATCGACGTCCTCCGGTTCGAGATCCTCGAAGGCCTCATCTGCGGGCGCGACAGCAGCCCCGCGGACGCGGCGCGCGGCCAGGCCCAGGACCGCGAGACCCATGATGAGGAATGCCCCCAGGATATCCCAGTTCCCCTCCATTCTAGGTCAGAATCCCCTTTTTCACAATATGGCCTTTCTTTGCTGGCCCGACCCGCGCCGCCAAATCGGGGCACGGCGCATCGCCGCGAAAAACGGTCGGTGGTTTTCCGCCGACACGACTCTGTGATCGTTTTTTCCCATGCCCTCCGGGCGCCACTTCCGGTAAAAGTTCGCCCGCCAACCTGGCTGAATACCTGTCGGAGATACCAGTATGCCGTCCTGCGGCCAATCCCCCAACCTCGCCCGCCGGGGCTTCCTTCTGTCCGCGTCCGCCGGGCTTCTCGTCATAGGCCTTGGCTCCACGCCCGCGCGCGCGATCGCACGCCCGCCATCCACCGCCCCGGCCGACGGTCGCCGACTTGTAATGATCAACCAGAGAACGCAGGAAGTGTTCGACCAAGTCTATCACAATGGCGAGGCTTACCTTGCGCCGGCACTCGAGCAGTTCGCCCATTTCGCGCGCGATCTGCGCGCCGATCACGCCGAAGAAATGGATCCGCGCCTTCTCGACCTGGCGGCCGATGTGCAGGCGCTCGCGGGTCCGGATGAGCCGCTGATCCTGACGCATGGATTCCGCACGGTCGCCACGAACCGGCGCCTCAGAAACTCTGCGAAAAACTCGCTCCACCTGGTCGGTCGGGCGCTCGACATCACCCATCCGCGCCTCGGGCCGCGGGCGCTCCATGCCCATGCCAGGTCCCTCGACCGCGGCGGACTTGGCCTTTATCGCAGCTTCATCCATATCGACACGGGCCCCACGCGGCGCTGGTGAGATCGCGATGACGGCACGGGGCGACATCGGCGCCGTGTCGTCTCGATGAGGGGTGCGCGCTGGATGCATGGCAATGCCGCCCGTCCCTCCCTCGCCCGATTCAGGCCGGATCCGGGGCGGCATCCATCGAGCTGACGGCAAGCAGGTAGGTTCCTGGCTTCATGCCCTCGCCGATGGCGCGGCGGCCGTAGGAATAATCCATGGCGCGATCGTCGTATTCGATGGCCTCCCAGATCGCGACCTCGGCCATCTCGGTATTCACCTTGCCGCCCTTGGCGCCGGTCATGATCACCGGGGCGCCACGGTGGTCCGAGAGGCTGATTCCGGCATATTGCATCGCGCCGATCTCGAGCGCCATGGTCACCCGGATCTCGATCTCGGGGCCATCTCCAGGCTCGATCGGCCGGAAGACATCGATCTCCTGCTGCTTACCGGAGACCAGGGTGCCGTGATAGGCGAAGTCGAGGCAGCGGAACTCCTCTTCTCCGATCGATTGGTGTTTCTTCTTTTCGCTCATCGGGTCATCCACTCATAAAAGGTCAGTCGATCAGGTCGTCCAGTATCTCTCGCAGCCCGAACTCGCTGCCGGCCGCGGCGAGCTTGGCCAGCGCGTCCCGCTCGATCTGGCGAATGCGCTCAGCCGAGACGCCATAATCCTCGCCGATCTCACGCAGCGTCTCCCCGCGGCCGTCGCAGAAGTGACGCCGCCGCAGGATATCGGCCTCGCGCGCATCCAGCGTTCGCAGCAAGGTCTCCAGGGCGGCATTGGCCGTCGAAACCTTCTGGCGCTCGATGACCGATCCTTCGCCATCGAGATCGCCTCCCGGCAGGAGATCCACGAACTCCGCGACGCCCTCGCTCGTGTCCGAGAGCGGCGCATTCAGCGAGACGGTATTGCGGGCGAATTCGAAGGACGTGAGGGCGGCAACGGAAACGCCGAGATGATCTGCGGTGCGCGCCAGGATGGCCTCCGGATCCTCCGGGAGACCCATCCTCCGGATTTCCCTGATCGCCCGGGCGCGCGCCCTTGGCGCCATGACCGCGATCCTGCGCGTCGCCCCTGTCATGCCCGCCGAATTCGCCTCGCGCACGACAAGGGCGTCCTGGATCGCCGCCCGGATCCACCAGTTGGCATAGGTGCCCAGGCGAAAGCCGCGCTCCGGCTCGTAGCGCCTGATGGCCTCCATCAGGCCGATGATGCCTTCTTGCGCGAGATCGTCGTGATGGGCGGACCCCGGAGCAAGGCGGCGCGCCCAGGCATGGCATAGGCGCGAATAGGCCATGACAAGACGCGCGCGGGCTTGTTCGCAGCCCGCGTGGCGCCAAAGCTGCGCCAGTTCAGTCTCTTCTTCGGCTGACAGGATGCCCGCCGCACGGGTCTGGATGTTCATCACTCTTGCCCAAATTTCGCAAATGATACTTGAGCTTCGTGAAGCGCCAAAGAACATCTTTCCTTGACGGACAATTTACCTGTGGACGCAGGTAGCGTTGGGCGCCGAGCGCCGCCCGCGCTCCCGCCCACGACAGGCGCGCGCAGGTCTTTTCAAATTTTGGTTTCTTTTTCTCACATCGCGAGGGTTCAGGCAGCCAGGCGCGGCTGGAAGGCCTCGGCCAACGGCACATCATGTGCTGCTTCGGCCTGGATCTCGTTGCGGACGATGTATTCGCGAACGCTGTCGATGTCGGTGAACCAGTTGTCGACCAGGCCGTCGCGCGATCCGTCAGGGAAAAGTTCTCGCACGCGGGACAATGCCCAGTCTCGCTGCATGCCATAGTTCAGAACGCATCTGTAGATCGCGGCAATGCGCCAGGAGCGAAAGAGCGGATCGCGCTGGTATAGTTTCATGGGGACACCTCTTCGTTGCCCGCTCATTCTCCGCCAAAACCGTGAAAGACCAAAGAGCCCTGCTTCATGGGCCCGCATGTATTTCACCATCTGGAGTTGTGCGCATTTTCGCAGTTCGCCTTCGGACGGGCAATCGAATTGTTTCAACATTTTTTCGCATAAGGCACCGTGGCCGCTTCCCCCGCATTCGAGAATGAAGTATTTTTCACACGAAATCGAAAGGAGCCCTCATGCTGACCTTGTTGCTGGCCTCGTCGGCCCTTGTCGCTCTCACCGCCTACAAGGGGGTGAGGGTCGTGCCGCAATCGCAGAACTGGGTCGTGACCCGGCTCGGGGCGCATCACAGCACGCTGGATTCGGGCCTCAATTTCATCGTGCCCTTCTTCGACAAGGTGCATTCGAAGGTGCCGGTGAACGATCAGGTCCTGAACGACTTGAAGCTCGAGGTCGTCTCCTCCGACAACGTTGTCTACGTGGTTCAGCTTCTCGCTGTCTACAAGATCACCGATGCGGCGCGTGCAGTTTTCCGGGTGAACTCTGTCCAACGCCTCGTCATTGGCCTGGTGCAGTCGCTGGCCCGCGCCGAACTGGGTGCGGTCGAGCTCGATTCCGTGCAGAAGGACCGTGCCTCGCTCAATGCCTCGCTGCAATCCGCTCTCGAGCAGGCCGGCGAGACCTACGGCATCCAGATCACCCGGGTCGAGATCACCGATGTGCAGCTTAACGAGCGCACGCAGAAGGCCATGTCGGAGGTTCTGGCCGCGGAGCGCGAGCGGCGGGCCGCGATCCTGCGCGCCGAGGGCCAGCGCAAGGCAACCGAGCTTGCCGCCGATGCCGAACTCTACGAGGCAGAGCGGCGCGCCGACGCCATCCGCGC
>CAZKSE010000321.1:0-3666 GCA_964555305.1 uncultured Rhodobacter sp.
CTGGGCGGTGCGCAGCCCTGGCGTGTGCAGGTCAGCGCCGCGGCCCGCGCCGCCCGCGCAAGCACCGCGGTCAGCGCGGTCTGACCCATCCCCGCCAGCGCCCGAGCGCGCAAGGCGTCGCGGTCATGCAGGCCGGCCAGAAGCGCCGCCATGAAGCTGTCGCCCGCCCCGACGGTATCGAGGAGCGCCGCGACCGGCGCCGCCGGAAGCGTCACCCGCCCCGATCCATGCCAGGCCATCACCCCCGCCGCCCCGCGTGTCAGCACCAGCAGGCCGGGCTGACAGGTCAGCCACAGTGCTTCTGCCGCCTCTTCCGGCGTGGTGCCGGGATGCAGCCAGCGCATGTCCTCGACACTCATCTTGATGATCCCGGCATCGGCAAGGATCCGCGCGATCCGCGCGCGATAGGCGCCCTCGTCTGCCGGGGGCAGAACGGTCGCGCGGATGTTCGGATCGACCGATGTCATCACGCCTGCGTGTGCAAGCTGGGCGAGGAGCGCCGCCAGCGCGTCGGCATCCGGGGCATCCATCAAGGCAAGAGAGCCCGTGTGCAGCGCGGTACGCGCTCGGGGCAGGGCCGCGCGCAGCCCGGCCAGTGTCACGTCACGGTCGGCGGTGCCGGTGCGGTGGAACCGGTAGCGCGCCTCACCCCCTTGCAGTGTCACCACCGCCTGCGCCGCCGGCAGATCGCGGCGCCCGCCCAGCAGCGCCACACCGTCCGCCCGCAGGGTATCGGCGAGCAACGCGCCCATCGGATCGGTCGAGATCGGTGTCAGGTAGCCGACCGGCACCCCGAGCCGCCCCAGCGCCCGGGCGCAATTGAAGGGCGACCCGCCGGGATGCGCGGCAAGGCGCGGCGTAGCGCCGGGGACGGTTCCGGTCGGGATCAGGTCGATCAGGTTCTCGCCGGCCACCAGGATCATCGACTGTCGTCCCCGGCCGGCTCACTCTCCCGCGACGGCCTGCGCCCGAAGTCTGCGATGGACAAGGCGCCCGAGCCAGGCGCCGATCCCCACGCCCACCCCGTTGGCCAGAAAGTCCATCCATTCGGCCGAGCGGCCGACATGGGGCTGGATCAACTCGATCGCGCCGCCAAAGGCGATGGCCAGCGGCACCAGCCAGATCCAGCGGTGCGGGCCGGTGGCGATGACCGGAAAGACCAGCACTGCGAAGGCGATGAGGTGGTAAAGCTTGTCGAGCCCGAAGATATGGCTTTCGCCGGGGTCGGGCACCGGGGTCAGTGTCAGATAGGCGATCAGCACCGCCACGATCGCCCCCGCGCCTAGGCCGAACCGGGCAAGGTGCGGCGAGAGGTCGGAGCGGGTGTCTCGACTGGGGCGCGTGCGGGCGCCGTTGGACCGCGTATCGAACATGCGCCCTGCTAGCCCAGCTGCGGCTTTGGCGCCAGCCCCCGCCGCTTCACGCCGCCTCGAGAAGGCGCAGGCTTGCCGACAGCCGCCCCAGCGCGCGCTCTTCCAGCTGGCGCACCCGCTCTTTCGAGATGCCCATCTCCGCGCCCAGTTCGCTCAGCGTCACCGGCTCGTCGACCAGATGGCGCGCGGCGACGATCCGGCGCTCGCGTTCGGGCAGTTCGGCGACCGCCTGATACAGCGCGCGCCGCCGCCGGCTGGTCTCGATCTGCGCAAGCACGGTCAGTTCGGTGGCCGGCGCGTCATCCTCGATCGTCTCGACCCAGGCGCGGCCTTCCTCGTCGCTCGACTGCGGCGCATCCAGGGACAGGTCGGGCCCCGCCATCCGGCCCATCATCTGCACCACATGCGCCTCGCTCACCTGCATCTCGCGGGCGATGCGGCGGGCGATCGGCTCGTCCGTCGGGCCCTGCGCTTCCTGTTTCTGCAGGCTCCGGCGCAGGTGGAAGAACAGCTTCTTCTGCGAGGCGTTCGTCGCGGTGCGCACCATCGACCAGTTGCGCATCACATAATCCTGCATCGAGGCGCGGATCCACCATGCCGCATAGGTGGAAAATCGCGCGCCATTGCCCGGGTCGAACTTCTCGGCCGCGCGCATCAGGCCCAGGTTGCCTTGCTGGATCAGGTCGTCATAGGGCACATCGTAGCGCCGGAAGCGCCCGGCGAAGCTGATCGCCAGACGCGAATAGGCGTTGATCAGCCGGTGCAGCGCCGCCTCGTCGCCGCGTTCGCGCCACGCCTGCGCCAGCGCGGTCTCGGTCTCGGCGTCGAGCAGTTCCTCGGCCATCGAGGCGCGCACGAAGCGCCGGGTATGCGGATCGTGAAGACCCATCTCTCTGCCATCCTCCTGTCGCTCGTCGGGCGGCGAGCGATTTCGATACCGAAGCTTATAGTATCGAAACGCTACTAACTGCCCTCGCACTTGTCAAGCATCGCCCGCGCGACTACCTCCGCGACATGACCGACGCGGCCCCCCAGACCCCCCCCCAGACCCCCGTCGACCAGCCCCGGATCGACGCCCCCAGCCCGGCGGCCCCGCCGGTCGAGGTGGCCGAACAACTGGTCCATCTGGCGCGGCTGGTGCATGGCGGGGCGCGCGACGACGGGCTGACGCCTGCGCAATGGACAGCGCTGCGCTACTTCGCCCGCGCCAACCGCTTTTCGCGCACACCCTCGGCGTTTTCCGAATTTCACGCCACCACCCGCGGCACCGCCTCGCAGACGGTGAAGTCGCTCGTCGCGCTGGGCCTTCTGGAGCGCCGGCCGAACGAGCAGGATGGCCGCTCCGCCCTTCTCGAGGTGACGCCCGCCGGCCATGAGCGCCTGGCCGAGGATCCGCTGGGGGCGCTGGCGACCTTGATCGATTCGTTGCCCGTGCCGGACCGTCAGGTCTTTGCCGCAACCCTTGCGCGGCTCACCGGCAGCATGGCACGGCTGCGCGCCTCGCCGGTCTTCGGCAATTGCGTCGACTGCGGCCATTGCGACACGTCTCTGGACGGGCCGGCCTATTGCCGCTGCACGCAGACCCTTCTGGCCGAAGGCGACATGCGGTCCCTCTGCGCCGATTTCGCCCCCCTGAGCCTGCGCTGAAACCGCGGCCCCGCGCGGCGGGAATGTGCCCTGCCCGGGGGGGCGGCCCTTGACCTTTGCCGCCTGCGCCCCCTTATCTTGCCCTGAAAGCAACACCAACAACGGGGGAATCCATGTCTTTCACACTTCCCGATCTGCCCTATTCCCATGACGCGCTCGCCGATCTCGGCATGAGCCGCGAGACGCTGGAATACCACCATGACATCCACCACAAGGCCTATGTCGACAACGGCAACAAGCTGATTTCCGGCACCGAGTGGGAGGGCAAGAGCCTCGAGGAAATCGTCAAGGGCACCTACCAGTCGGGCGCCGTTGCGCAGAACGGCATCTTCAACAACGCCAGCCAGCACTGGAACCACAACCAGTTCTGGGAATGGATGGGCCCGGGCGAGAAGAAGATGCCGGGCGAGCTGGAAAAGGCCCTGACCGAAAGCTTCGGCTCGGTCGACAAGTTCAAGGAAGAGTTCTCCGCCGCCGGTGCCGGCCAGTTCGGCTCGGGCTGGTGCTGGCTGGTCAAGGACAAGGACGGCAGCCTGAAGGTCACCAAGACCGAGAATGGCGTGAACCCGCTCTGCTTCGATCAGACCGCGCTTCTGGGCTGCGACGTGTGGGAGCACAGCTACTACATCGACTTCCGCAACAAGCG
>CAZKSE010000322.1:0-3654 GCA_964555305.1 uncultured Rhodobacter sp.
CCAAGCGCGGCCGCACCCTGGGGTATCCCACCGCCAACCTCTCGCTCGTCGGGCTGCACCTGCCGCGATTCGGTGTCTATGCCGTCAAGGTCGAGGTGCTGGACGGCCCCCATGCCGGGCTGCATGATGGCGTGGCCTCGCTCGGCGTGCGCCCGATGTTCGGAAAGAACGCGCCCAACCTCGAGGTGCATCTCTTCGATTTTGCGGGCGATCTCTACGGCGCGCATCTTTCTGTCGCGCTCGTGGCCTTTCTGCGCGGCGAGGAAAAATTCGACAGCCTCGACGCGTTGATCGTGCAGATGGATGCCGACAGCGCCCGCGCGCGCCGCATCCTGGCGGACGCCTGATGCGCGATCGTTTCTGGGAAACCGTCCCCCTGCGCGACATGACCCCCGAGGAATGGGAGGCCGTCTGCGATGGCTGCGGCAAGTGCTGCCTCAACAAGCTCGAGGATGAGGACACCGGCGAGATCGCCTTCACCCGCGTCGCCTGCCGGCTTTTCGACGACGCGACCTGCCGCTGCACCAACTACGCCAACCGCAAGCGCCTTGTGCCCGAATGCGTGGTCCTGACGCTCAAATCCCTGCCCGAGATCAGCAGCTGGATGCCCCGCTCCTGCGCCTACCGCCGCCTGAACGAGGGACGCGGACTGGCCGCTTGGCACCACCTCGTCTCGGGCGATCCCGATACCGTCCACCACGCCGGCGTCTCGGTCCAGGGCCGCACCGTCAGCGAGGTGGTGGTCCCGCTCGACGACTGGGAAGACCATATCATCGACGAGGAGATCTGATGTTCTTCGCTTCCGACAATACCTCGGGCGTGCCCGAGCAGGTGCTGACTGCTCTCGCCCGCGCCAATGACGGCTTCGCTCCCGGCTACGGCGCCGACGAGATCATGACCCGCGTCCGCACCCGCATCCGCGACATCTTCGAGGCGCCCGAGGCCGCGGTCTATCTCGTCGCCACCGGCACTGCCGCCAACGCGCTCTCGCTCGCCACCTTCTGTCCACCCTGGGGCGCGGTCTACTGCCACCGCATCGCCCATATCGAGGAAGACGAATGCGGCGCCCCCGAATTCTACACGGGCGGCTCGAAACTGGTGCTGATCGACGGCGCCGACGGCAAGATGGACGCCGCCGCCCTTGCCGAAAAACTCGACCACGCGGCGCATGTGGGCGTGCACAACGTCCAGAAGGGCATGCTCAGCCTGACCAACCTCACCGAGGCCGGCGCGCGCTATTCCGTGGCCGAGATCCGGGAACTTTGCCAGATCGCGAAGAACCACGGCCTGCCCGTCCACCTCGACGGCGCCCGCTTCACCAACGCGCTGGTGGCCGAGGGATGCCGCCCCGCCGAGATGACCTGGCGCGCCGGGGTCGATGTCGTCTCCTTCGGCGGCACCAAGAACGGGCTGATGGGGGTCGAGGCGGTGGTGATCTTCGATCCCGCGAAGGCCTGGGAATTCGAGCTGCGGCGCAAGCGCGGCGGGCATCTCTTTTCCAAGCACAGGTTTCTGTCGGCACAGATGGAGGGCTGGCTGGAAAACGACCTCTGGCTCGACCTCGCCCGCCAGGCCAATGGAATGGCCGAGCGGCTCGAATCGGGGCTTGCCCGCACGCAGGGCGCGCGCCTTCTGCACCCGCGCGGCGGCAACATGATCTTTGCCGAATGGCCGCGCGACGGCCACCGCGCCGCGCAGGAAGCCGGCGCGCGCTACTACTTCTGGCCCTTCGACCAGTCGCTCGACGGTCCCGGCGATGCGCCCCTCAGCGCCCGCCTTGTGGCCTCCTGGTCGACGACCGACGCGCATGTCGATCGCTTCCTTGAACTGATCGCGCCCCACTGATCGGGCGGCCCTTGCATTGCGCCCGCCGCGCCTGTATCTCGGGGCCAGCGGCGGGCGTTGTGTAGTGGTAAGACCTCAGCCTTCCAAGCTGATGACGCGGGTTCGATTCCCGCCGCCCGCTCCAGAAATCTTCCCCCACCCTCGCTGAACTGGCCCGTGGACACCGCCTGCGCAGGGCGGCATAGAGACGGCGCACGACATCGCCAGGGAGGATCGCATGGACATCACCGCAACCGCCGCCATCGTCACCGGGGGCGCCTCGGGCCTCGGCGCCGCCACCGCCCGCGCGCTGGCCGAAGCCGGCGCCCAGGTCACCATCTTCGACCGCGACGAAACCCAGGGCCGCGCCCTCGCCGAGGAGATCGGCGCCGGCTTCGCCCAGGTCGATGTCACCGACGAAGCCTCGGTCAAGGCCGGCATCGCCACCGCGCGCGACCGGATGGGCCGCATCAGCGTGCTGGTCAATTGCGCCGGCATCGCCCATGCCATCAAGACCGTCGGCCGCGATGGCGCCCACCCGCTCGACGTCTACCGCCAGACGATTGACGTGAACCTTGTCGGCACGTTCAACTGCCTGCGCCTCGCCGCCGAGGCGATGGCCACCAATGAGCCGAACGCGGACGGCGAACGCGGCGTCATCGTCAACACCGCTTCCATCGCCGCCTTCGACGGCCAGAAGGGCCAGGCCGCCTATGCCGCCTCCAAGGCCGGGGTCGCCGGCATGGCGCTGCCGATCGCGCGCGACCTCGCCTCGCTCGGCATCCGCATCAACACGATCGCCCCGGGCCTTTTTCTGACCCCGATGCTGATGGGCCTGCCCGAGGAAGCGCGCGAGGCGCTGGCCGCCGACGTGACCTTCCCCCGCCGCCTCGGCCGCCCCGAGGAATACGCCCGCCTCGCCCGTTTCATGATCGAATCGCCCTATCTGAACGGCGAATGCGTGCGCATCGACGGCGCGCTGCGGATGCGCTGAGCCTGCGCGCACCCCCACTGTAAGCATTTCTTAACCCTGACCCCGCCCTTATTTTTGGCGGGGTCGGAAAAACTCCTTGCAATGTTCTCGTTTTGTGCGCAGATTGGCGAGAACAAGCGGCGAACAAACCGTTTCTTGCCGGCCCTCAGGGGCTGTGAAATAAGGGGCCGAACAGTGGCAACAGCGAACCTTCTCGACATGACCGACAAGCGGGCGACCGACAAGCAGAAGGCGCTGGATTCGGCGCTGGCCCAGATCGAACGGCAGTTCGGCAAGGGCTCGATCATGCGCCTGGGCGCGGACAACCCGGTGGCCGAGATCGAGGCGACCTCGACCGGCTCGCTCGGCCTGGACATCGCGCTTGGCATCGGCGGCCTGCCGAAGGGCCGCATCATCGAAGTCTACGGGCCGGAAAGCTCGGGCAAGACGACGCTGACCCTGCATGTCATCGCCGAGGAACAGAAGAAGGGCGGCATCTGCGCCTTCGTCGATGCCGAACACGCGCTCGATCCGCAATATGCCAAACGGCTGGGCGTCAACCTCGACGATCTGCTGATCTCGCAGCCCGATACCGGCGAGCAGGCGCTGGAGATTGTGGATACGCTGGTGCGTTCCGGCGCGGTCTCGGTCGTGGTGGTCGATTCGGTCGCCGCCCTGACGCCGAAGTCCGAGCTTGAGGGCGACATGGGCGATTCGAGCGTGGGCGTGCACGCCCGCCTGATGAGCCAGGCCATGCGCAAGCTCACCGGCTCGATCTCGCGGTCGAACTGCATGGTGATCTTCATCAACCAGATCCGCATGAAGATCGGCGTCATGTTCGGCTCGCCCGAAACCAC
>CAZKSE010000323.1:0-3623 GCA_964555305.1 uncultured Rhodobacter sp.
AAGTTCCCCGTCACCAGCGACTGGGCCACGTCGCCGCGCTCCGCCATCTCGGCGCGGGCGAGGCTGCCTTTGATCCCGCGGTGAGCCGCGCCGACTGGCCCGCGCGGATGCAGCGGCTGCGCGACGGCCCCCTGCCCGCCGCCGCGCCGGGCATCGAGCTCTGGCTCGATGGCGGCCACAACCCCGCCGCGGGACAGGCCATCGCCGGGACGCTGGCGCAGATGCCGGCGCGGCCCACCTGGGCCATCTGCGGGATGCTCAACACAAAGGATGTCGCGGGCTTCATGACGCCGCTCGCCGCGCATCTGCAACGGCTCCTCGCCGTCTCCATCCCCGGCGAGGCGAACACCCTGCCCGCCGACACCACCGCCGAGGCCGCCACCCGCGCCGGCATCCCCGCCGAGACCGCCCCCTCGGTCGAAGCCGCGCTCGCCACCATCGCCGCCCGCGACCCCGCCGCCCGCGTCCTCATCTGCGGCTCGCTCTATCTGGCCGGCTCGGTCCTGCGCGCGAACACGGCAACCGCCCCATGACCGAGGCCGATGGAGACGCATCCGCGCCTCAACCCCGCGCCAGGCGCGCGTCCGCGCTGACCCCGCCCCGCTAACCCCGCCCCGCTGACCGGTCGCGCTGGCAGCTCGGTTCCGGGCATCCTCCACCCTTCCCCGCCTTCCCCGTTCATCCCGGCGCCCCCGACTGCCGCCGCATCGTCCCGGCCCAGCCCTGACCGCGCCGTGTTGACGCCCCCGCACGCCAGCGCGCGAAACGTCATGACGTGATACCGACGCGATACCGATGCAGCGTCCGACGCCCGGCGCAGGGACTCGCAGCCGCCGCCCGCTTCGGCTAGACCTGAGGCGAAACGCCGGCCCCGCCGGCCGCAGGAGGAGAAGAAAACGCCATGCTGACCAACGATACGCTCGCCCAATGGGACCGCGAGAATTTCTTTCACCCCTCGACCCATCTGGCGCAATTCGCCCGCGGTGAGGCCCCGCAGCGGATCGTCACCGGCGGCGAAGGCTCCACCATCGTCGACCGCGACGGCAACAAGATGCTGGACGGCTTCGCCGGCCTCTACTGCGTGAACGTCGGCTACGGCCGCACCGAGATCGCCGAGGCCATCGCCAGACAGGCGCATGAACTGGCCTATTTCCACGCCTATGCCGGCCACGGAACCGAGACCTCGATCACCTTGGCCAAGATGGTGATGGATCGCGCGCCCGATCACATGAGCCGCGTCTATTTCGGCCTCGGCGGCTCCGACGCGAATGACACCAACGTCAAACTTGTCTGGTATTACAACAACATCCTCGGCCGCCCCGAGAAGAAGAAGATCATCGCCCGCTGGCGCGGCTACCACGGCTCGGGCCTGATCTCGGGCTCGCTGACCGGGCTGAAGCTCTTCCACGCCAAGTTCGACCTGCCGATGGGCCCCGTCCTGCACACCGAGGCGCCCTATTACTACCGCCGCCCCGACATCGACATGTCCGAGGCCGATTTCACCGCCCATCTGATTGCCGAACTCGAAGCCCTGATCGAGCGCGAAGGCCCCGACACCATCGCCGCCTTCATCGGCGAGCCGCTGCTGGGCACCGGCGGTATCGTCCCGCCCCCGGCTGGCTACTGGGAAGGCGTGCAGAAGGTGCTGGCAAAGCACGACATCCTGCTCATCGCCGACGAGGTGGTGACCGGATTCGGCCGCATGGGCAGCATGTTCGGCTCGGACCACTACGGGCTGAAGCCCGACCTGATGACCATCGCCAAGGGCCTCACCTCCGCCTACGCCCCCCTCTCGGGCTCCATCGTCTCGCAGAAGGTCTGGGACGTCCTCGCCCGCGGCACCGATGAAAACGGCGTCCTCGGCCACGGCTGGACCTATTCAGCCCATCCCATCGGCGCCGCCGCGGGCGTGGCGAACCTGGAACTGATCGACAAGCTGGGGCTGGTGGAGAACGCCCGCGACACCGGCGCCTATCTCGTCGGCGCAATGCGCGAGGCGGTAGGCAAACACAAGAACGTCGGCGAGGTGCGCGGCGACGGCATGCTCTGCGCGGTCGAGCTGGTCGAGGACCGCGACGCCCGCCGCTTCTTCGACCCCGCCGGCGCGACCTGCGCCAAGGTCGTCGGTGCGATGGCGCGGCGCGGCGTCATCGCCCGCGCGATGCCGCAAAGCGACATCATCGGTTTCGCCCCGCCCCTTTGCCTGACGCGGGCAGAGGCCGACACGCTCGTCACCACCACCGCCGAGGCGCTGGCCGAAGTGCTCGGCTGAGCCGCACACTCCATCGCTGCGAAAGACTTGCGGGCGCCGGCATCAAACCGGCGCCCGCTGCGTTTGACACCCGGCCATGGCTGCTGCGAAAGGTGCTTTCAAAAAGGTTAACGCCGAAGGCTTTTGTGAGCGTGATCAGTTACTTGCGGGTTTGTGCAAATTTGCACGCGCCCCCCCCCTCGTTGGGCCACCCGCTCGCCTCAGCCGCTGCCGGAATGGAAGAAATCATAGATCGTCCGCGCCATCGCCTCAGAGATCCCGGGCACGGCGCGAAGGTCCGAAAGCCCCGCCCGCGTCACCGCCTTGGCCGAGCCGAAATGCGCCAGAAGCGCACGCTTGCGCCCCGCACCCACGCCCGGCACCTCGTCCAGCGGCGTCGCGGTGGTCGCCTTGGCGCGCTTCGCCCGGTGCGCGCCGATCGCGAAGCGATGCGCCTCGTCGCGCAGGCGTTGCACGAAGTATAGGACCGGGTCGTTCATCTTCAACGCGAAGGGCCGTTTGCCGGGGCGGTGGAACTCCTCCTTGCCGGCGTCGCGGTCGATGCCCTTGGCGACGCCGACGACGGGCACGTCCTCCACGCCCAGCTCCGCCATGATCCCCGCCACGGCCGAGACCTGCCCCGCCCCCCCGTCGATCAGCAAGAGGTCCGGCCAGGTCTCGCCCTCGCGGTCGGGGTCCTCCTTCAGCAGCCGCTCGAACCGGCGGGTCAGCACCTCCTTCATCATCGCGAAATCGTCGCCCGGCGTCAGCTCGGTGCCGCGAATGTTGAACTTGCGGTACTGGCTCTTGATGAACCCCTCGGGCCCCGCAACGATCATCGCGCCGACGGCATTGGTGCCCTGGATGTGGCTGTTGTCATAGACCTCGATCCGCCGCGGCGGGCCATCCAGGTCCAGCGCCTCGCCCAGCCCGGCCAGCAGCTTCGATTGCGCCGCCCCCTCCGCAAGGCGGCGGGCAAGGCTTTCGCGGGCGTTGCGCGCGGCGTTTTCCACCAGTTCGGCCTTCTCGCCCCGCTGCGGCACACGGATTTCCACGTTGCGACCGGCGCGGGCTGACAGTAACTCGTGGATCAGGTCTTCGTTGTCGATCGGATGTGACAGCAGGATCTGCCGGGGCGGGGGCTTGTCATCGTAGAACTGCGCCAGAAACGCCTCCAGAATCTCGCCCTCTTCGGCGCCGGAGCCGGTGCGCGGGTAGAAATCGCGGTTGCCCCAGCTTTGGTTCGCGCGGATGAAGAAGACCTGCACACAGGCCTGCCCCTTTTCCAGATGCAGCGCGATCACATCGGCCTCGGCCACGCTTTGCGGGTTGATGCCCTGCGTCTGCTGCACCTGCGTCAGCGCCCGGATAC
>CAZKSE010000324.1:0-3601 GCA_964555305.1 uncultured Rhodobacter sp.
GTCATCGCAGCCTTTCCGGGCTTGGTGAACTGGCTTCCGCAACTGCTTTACAACTGATCAAATGAGGGAGACGAACATGACGCTGAAGTCGCTATTTCTTGCTTCGGGCGCCGCCATCGCCATCACCGCCGCACCGGTTGCCGCGCAGCAGACCTGGACCATGACCACGACCTGGCCGTCCTCGATCGCGCTGATCGAGATCGACCGGAAGTTCGCCGAGTACGCCAACCTGCTGGCCGGCGACGAGGTGCGCATCGAATTCCACGACGGCGGCACGCTGGTTCCGGGCTTCGAGGTGTTCGACGCGGTCAGCTCCGGAACGATCGAGGCGGCGGGGGACTGGCCCGGCTACTGGGCGGGGCGCGATCCGGCCTTCAACCCGCTCGCGACGCATGTGAGCCTCTTCAATGCCATCGACTATGTGAACTGGATCCAGCAGTGGGACGGCTTCGACCACTTCCAGGAAGTCTATGGCCGCTTCGGGATGGTCTATCTGCCTTATGGCGTGACCAATAACGAATCCGGTTTCCGCACCAACACGCCGATCCGATCGGTCGAGGACCTGGAGGGTCTGCGTCTGCGTCTTTCGGGCCTGGAACAGGGTCGCCTGCTGGAGCGGCTAGGTGGGAACCAAGTCTCGATGGCCGGTGGCGAGCTTTATCAGGCTGCCGAGCGCGGGGTAATCGACGGGTTCGAATTCTCCACCCCCGACGTCGACTGGGCCGCCGGGTTCCAGGAAGTGACCAGCTTCTGGTCCACCCCCGGCTGGCACCAGTCGGCTTCGACCTTCGGGGTGATGATCAACCAGAGCGTCTGGGACTCGCTGTCCGAAGACACGCAGCGCAAACTGCGGGTCGCAGCGGACGCAACCATGCTGTGGTCCCTGGCCAACACCGAGCGCGCCGCAAACGAGGCGTATCAGAACTTCCAGGAAGCTGGGGTCGAGATCACGCGACTGGACGACGAGACGCTGGAGATGATCCAGCAGCTGGCCAACGAAGTCATCGAGGAAGTCGCCTGCGAGAACCCGACCTCGGCGCGGGTTTACTTGAGCCAGTTGGAATATCTGGATCAGTACAGCAACTGGCGCAACGCTTCGGCGCCGTTCAACCTGGGCCGCGTTCCGGCCGGGCCGGATCTGGAAACGATCCGCGGTTGCGCTGAGTAAAGGCGTGTAGCGGCGCCCGGCAACGGGTTTCGTGCAAGGTTGCGGCGCGCATGCGACAATGGTCCGCCCGTTCATCGGGCGGACTTTCTTCATCCTGGCCGCGCCGCATTCGGCGGCCACTTTTCGGCGCATGAGCCAAGGGAGGTCCATCGTGGAACGGAGCCTATTCACCCCCGATCAAGACTGGGATGCCCTTTCCGCAAGCTTCCGCTGGAAGTTGCCGCCACAGTACAACATTGCCGAAAGGTGCTGCGACAGCTGGGCTGCGCGGGAGCCAGACCGCATCGCCTTGATCGATGTCGCGGCTGACGGCGCAGTGCGCAACTGGACCTATGGGCAACTCGCCGAGGCGTCGAACCGGCTTGCCAATGCCTTTCGTGCGCGAGGCGTGGGTCGCGGTGACCGGGTCGCCGTCCTTCTGCCACAGGGCCCTGCGGTACTGATCACGCATTTCGCCACGATGAAACTGGGCGCGGTAGCGCTGCCGCTCTTCACTCTGTTCGGGCCTGATGCGCTGCGCTATCGCCTTGCCGACAGCGGCACACGCCTTGTGGTGACCGATGGCGCGAACCTGGAGAAGCTGTTGGCCCTGCGCATTTATCTGCCAGACCTTCACGACGTATATTCGCTGGAGAATGCACGCGCCCCGGCCCGCGATTTCTGGGCCGAGATCGATGCCGCGCATCGCGCTTTTTCCCCTGTGGTCACCGGACCCGACGATCCGGCGGTGATCATCTACACCTCGGGAACCACCGGCTCGCCTAAAGGCGTGCTGCACGGCCATCGCTTCCTGGCCGGGCACCTGCCCTCGGTCGAGTTGCACCACGACTTCTTTCCGCAGCCCGGCGATCTGGCCTGGACGCCGGCCGACTGGGCATGGATCGGCGGGTTGATGGACATGGCGATGCCCTGCCTGCACTACGGGGTTCCGCTGGTCAGCCACCGAATGCGGAAGTTCGACCCCGACGCAGCCTTCGATCTGATCGCGCAGCAAAAGGTGCGTAACCTCTTCCTGCCACCGACGGCGCTGAAGCTGATGCGAAGCGCCACGGTGCCCGCCAACGTGAACATTCGCTCCATCGGCTCGGGTGGCGAAAGCCTGGGCCCCGAGATCCTGGATTGGGGCCACAGTGCACTGGGGGTGTCGATCAACGAATTCTATGGCCAGACCGAATGCAACCTGGTTGTCACGACCTGCGCCAGTGTGATGGAGCAACGCCCCGGCTGGATGGGCAAGGCCACGCCCGGTTTCGACGTGGCGATCCTGGACGCCGACGGCACCCCCATGCCAGACGGCGAAACCGGCCAGATCGCGGTCAGACGCGGGACCCCGTGCATGTTCCTGCACTACTGGGGCCAGCCCGAGAAGACGGCCGAAAAGTTCACCGGCGACTGGATGTGCACGGGTGATCTGGGCCTGCGCAACCCCGACGGTTACTTCCGCTATGTCGCCCGTGAAGATGACGTGATCACGTCGGCCGGGTATCGGATCGGACCGGGCGAGATTGAGGATTGCCTGACCGGGCATCCGGATGTCGTGATGGCCGCTGCGGTCGGCATCCCCGATCCGGTTCGCACACAGGTCGTGCGCGCCTTCGTCGTGCTGCGCGACGGGGCGGATACGCAGGGGCTTGAAAAGGCGCTCATCAACAGGGTGCGGGCGCGCGTGAGCCCCCATGTCGCCCCGCGTGACGTGATCTTCCGCGACAGCCTGCCGATGACGGCGACTGGGAAGATCATGCGCCGCGAACTGCGCTGATCCCGGCGCGCGCGTTCAGTTCACTGGGGTGATCGACCCACGTCCGTCGAGAAGCGCGTGCAGGTTACGGCGCTGCAGAACGCCCATCTCGGTGCGTGTTTCCACGGTCGCGGTGCCGATATGCGGCAGCGGCAGGACATTGGGCATCGCCGCGAGCCGCGGGTCAACATGGGGCTCGTTGCGGAAGACGTCAAGCGCGGCACCACGGATCACGCCGGTTTCAAGCGCGCCGATCAGAGCTTCCTCGTCGATGACGCTGCCGCGAGAGATGTTGACCAGCAAACCGTCCGGGCCGAGCGCGTGCAGGGTCTTGGCCCGCACCAGGTTTTCGGTCTCGTGGCCACCGACGACCGAGATGACCAAATCATCGACTGCGCCGGCCAATGCCAAGGGATCGTCGTGATAGTGCCAACCCGGCGTTTCCTTTGCCGTTCGCGAGAAATAGTGGATGTCGCACTTGAAGGCAGCAAGGCGGTCGGCGATCGCGCGCCCGATCCGTCCCATTCCCAGCACTCCAACCCGCCGGCCGGATACCTTGTGCGCCAAGGGGGGGGACGCGCGGGCCCAGCTGCCGCTACGCACCGCCGCAATGCCCGCCTCGAATTCACGGCCCAGCGCAATCCACATGCCAACGGCAAGGTCGGCGACATCGTCGTTCAACACATCGGGTGTGT
>CAZKSE010000325.1:0-3600 GCA_964555305.1 uncultured Rhodobacter sp.
CCTGCGCGACCTGTCCCGCAGGGCGCGCGCGGAGCTAGGGTCTCCCTATGACACCCCAACCTTCGAGGGCTACGGCGCCGCCACCCTCTGGGCGGTCCTGCCCGGCCTGGCGAGCCGCCTCGGCGAGCAGGAGCTGAGCCCGGACGAGCGCCGCGGCGCGGACAGCCTGCCCCATATTCCCGAGCGCCTGCGCAAGTTCGTCGGTCTTTGCCTGGCGAATTCGGAGATCCCGATGAAATCGGTTCTGCGCGAGGATGCGATCGCCTGCCGGATCCTGTCGCAGGAATTCGTGAACGGCAATCCCATCACTTCGGCCCTGGACCGGCTCGCGCCGCCGCGCGCGGACGGCGACGACTGGATCGTGCGGCACATGAGGGAGATCTCGCGCGCCCGTTTCGGTCACTCAAACTGGATCTCATGGGCGCCGGAATTCAACCTGTTCAAGGGCGATCGGACGACGGAGCTCGGCAAAATTTTCGACGATTGTTTCGACGAGGTCGTCGAGGATGGCCGGCTCTCGACTGACAGGCCGGGAATGTGACAGCCGGCATCAGCCGGAGAGGATGGAGAGGCGCATGGACTGCCCCAGCCTGAAGCAACTGACCGACGCGCTGAAGCGCGCCGAGAGCGCATCCTGCAAGCTCGACCAGATGGCCTGGGCCTATGTGGATCGGTATGCCTTTCCGCTTGCCCATTATGACGAGGACACCTGGCTGGAGCAGCGCGGCGATGGCAAGCCCTCCGCGCGCCTGGTCACCGATCCCGGGGCGGCCTTCCGCTTCCTGGTGGAGCGCCACCCGAAACACCGCATCGACATCAAGGCGGAGAAGGGGGTCGCGGCGGTCGAGATCCGGATCTTCGGGCTCGGAACCCTGATCGCGGGCAACTTCAAAGGCAAGATCGACACCACCCAGTTGGGGATCGGCCTGACCATTGCGCTCACCGAGGCGCATGCGAAGGCGATCGACATGGAACAGCGACTGCTGAAGGTCTACGGCGTCGCCGAGACGGTCGCCCCTTTCGAGGACTGGCCGATCGAGCAGCTTCCGGATGGGAAGTTCTACCCGGTCGATCATGAGAACCGGCTTGCCGCCCATGGTTTCGCCACGGTCGAGATCGCGCAGCGCAACATCGGCCTCAATCACAAGGGCGACTACGGCATGATGATTTGTCGCGAGCGCTACGAGGCGCTCATCCCCGCTCCCGATGCCCAGCCCGAAGCGCCCGGCTTCTGAGGGGGAGGTCGAGATGTCCGGTGCGATCGAGGCCCGAACCTACCGCGAAACGGAGGCAGCGGTCTTCTTTCGGGCCCGCGAGCGGTTCGGCGAGCTCGGCAACATGGCCGGGGGATTTCCGCTGGAGATCGCCGGCACCCCCATCGGCTCGAGCGAGGCCTACTACCAGGCCATCCGCTGGTCGCACCGGCCGGATGTGCAGCAGCGCATTCTCGACGAGAAAAGCCCGATGACGGCCAAGCGCACGGCCTATCTCTTTCTCGATGACAGCCGGCCGGACTGGGACCAGATCAAGATCCGGGTCATGCGCTTTGCTTTGCGCGCCAAGCTGCTTTTCCATGATGAGGCGATCCGGGCGGTCCTGCGGAAGACTGAAGCCCGCCCGATCGTCGAGAGGTCGCAGCGCGACGATTTCTGGGGTGCCCTGCCCCATGGCGACGGCCCCTGCGCGGTCGCAACGTGCTCGGCCGCCTCTGGATGGAGTTGCGCCAGGAGATCACGGCCGAACCTGAACTCTACGCGAATGGGCTCGGCGATCCCGGCATTCCCGATCACCGCCTTCTCGGCCGCGATATCCATGGCCTCGCGCCGCCTGCCCGGCCGGCGCAGATGAGTCTCCAACTTTGACTGATCAGGCCATGCCAGCCGAAACGGAATACGTCTTCGACCAGGTTACCCCTTGCGCCGCGCGGCGCCTCGCCGCGGTGCCGCAAGAAGCGGGTGGCCTGGGGCCAAGCGGCGTGTATTGGCGCGCGTCGCCCGGCCAACAGGTTCCGCGAAGGCCAGGGCAACAGCCATAGGCGCGCCACCCAGGGCTGCGGCGCGCCATGCCGCCAAGCCGGAATCGAAGGCCGCCTTCCACTTCTCGGCGACCATGCGATGATTCTCGCCCGAGGGCACTTTCCACAAGCCGGCCCCTCCCATCATCCGCATCGCGATGACACATTGAGCTTCGACCGCGATGCGCGCCCAGGCATTGAAGACGACGATAGCGTGGGGGAAATTGCTCGGCATTTGTATCCTCGACCCTGAAGTGGATGGAACTGCTAACGCCGCAGCCGTAGGGTCGACGGCGTAACTGTCATCAGGAACCCCCGTCGCGCCCGTCAGTTCCACATTATGAAGGCCGGATGGCGATGTGAGCCGGCGCGCAGACTGAGGCGAGTGCAGTAGGCGGATCGCAGCTTTTTGGCGAGCGATGCCCCCTCGTAGGGCGACACGCAGGACAATCAGTGTTATATTTCAATGGTTACCAGTTTAGGAAGGAGATGGAATGTCACTTGAATCGCACCTTGTCGAACTGCGCCGCAAACATGCCGAGCTTTCTGATGCAGTGGAGCGCGCGCAGCGCAGTCCCGGCACCGAGGATCGCGAAATTTCCGAAATGAAGAAGCGCAAGCTCCAGTTGAAAGAGGAGATCACGCGCATCGAGGGTAATCTGGAAGCCGCCGAATAGACGGCGCCACCCAGGACACCGGTCCCCCGGCCTGCGCTCAACCCCTGCCGCGCCCTCACATGCCGGGCGCGGTATCCAGCTGAGCCTGCGTCTCGAGCGCCTGCGTCTCGGGCGCCGCGTAGCTGAAGCGCAGACCCGGCGTGTCCCGCAGCTCCAGCAAGAGCAGGCACATATGCTCGTCGCGCGGATCCTCGAGGCCGCGTCCGGTGAGGAACTCCCGCACGGGCTGGACCAGGGAGTTCGCGGAGGTTGCGGCGAAACCCGCCCGCACCCCTTCATGGTCCACGATCAAGGCGTGGGTGATCGGATGCAAGCGGGCCGCGTGAACCGTGACAGGCGCGGTCTCCACGAGGATGCCCGCCTCCGCGCCCTGGCGCAGGATCGAGTCCCGCGACGCATGGCGCGCATGCATCTTGCCCGTCATGTCCTCGAGCGCGGCAAGGATGTCGGCATCCAGCGCGGCCGCGCTGCGTCCGAGAATGAAATCGCAGGCCTGGCCGCGATGGAGAATGGCGAGTTCCAGATCAGCGGATGACGGGTCGAAGCAGCGAAACCCGACAGCCTCCAGCGCGCGCCGGCACTCGCGCATGGCGACAGCCGAGAGCTGCCAGTCGGGAACGCCGCCCTGAAGGTTGATGCCTTCCTCGAAGGCGCTGAGCCCGTTCCGGCGGGTCTCGGCAAGCGATGATAGCGGATAGCGCGAGACGAATTGCCCCAGAAGCTGCCCATCGGTCGGGTCGTGCTCGAAGTGATACCGCCGGTCGTAGAACTCGACGACAGGCTCGTCCCGCTCATGCACGAGGCCCCAGTCGCGGCCGTAGCGGTCGCCCCTTCCGAGAACGCGCATGGTGAACTCGAAATCCCTCTCGGGATCGTTGATGATCTTCGTCAGCCGGGACATGGCGCACT
>CAZKSE010000326.1:0-3591 GCA_964555305.1 uncultured Rhodobacter sp.
TGCGCGCGCGTGGCGAGGATATTATGGCGTTATTTCAATCCTATGCCGAGACTTTTGCCGATGAATACGGCTGCCCGGTGCCGGATCTGTCGGCGCAGGAGGCGGCGCATCTGTTGCAGGCGCCCTGGCCCGGGAACATCCGCCAGTTGATCTCGATCGCCGAGCAGGCGGTGCTGCAAAGCCGCCGGGGATCGGGGTCGGTGATCTCGCTGGTGATGGCCGACAACGAGGCGGCGGGGGGCGCGATGACGACCGAGGGCAAGCCGCTCAAGGAGTATGTCGAAGCCTTTGAACGCACGTTGATCGACACGACGATGAAGCGCCACAAGGGGTCGATCGTCGCGGTCATGGAGGAGCTGTGCCTGCCGCGGCGGACGCTCAACGAGAAGATGGCGAAATACGGGCTGAGCCGGGCGGATTATGTCTGAGCTCGACAGGGTTTGAGCGGTTTTCCGGGTTGGTGGACCGGCTGATCCCCGCCGAGAGCGGGGCAGCCGGTGGGGGCCTGCGCGGGTGCGCGTTTCGGGTGCTGGAGCGCGTATGACAAGCGTATGGCAAGCGTATGGCAAGCGTATGGCAAGCGTATGGCAAGCGTAGGACGCGCCGGGACACCTGAAGACGTTTCGGGGCGAGATCGGGATGTGCGCGCGGCGGGTGGTCGGGGCCGTGGAGTAACGCGCCCGCCGGCGCGATAGGGCCAGATCCGATGGCTTGACAAGGCCAGTTCTGCCCGGGGTGCGGCGCGCCGGCGGAATCGCGGATCGTGTCGATTTGGCCGGAACGGCGATCATCGCCGGGGGTGAGGCGGGTCGGGCCGGGGGCATCGCGGCCCGCGCGTGAACAGCCGGGGGTTGAGTGCCTTATCTTTGAGCACAAGCACCGCGAAAGCGTCGCCGCCGCATTTCTTCATTGCAGTCGCCCCTGCTTCCCCCGTATGGTGAGAGCCTGCGGCCTGCCTTTTCGGGGCTGCCGCGCCGAATTCACCGTCAGAGCCGCCGAACCCGGATGCCCTGGCGTCAGGGCCACTTCATGGGTCCGCGAATAGTCTGGCGCCTTCAACGGGCCGCCGGGCAGAGAACGGGCGCCCTTCAGGCGCCGGAGTAGAACCGCGATGCCGCAAGGCGCAACCGACAGATCAGCACCGAGACGGCGCCTGCGCCTGTCCGGTGCCGCTGCGCGCCTGCACGTCGCCCCCCACACATTCCCCGCCACCCTGCCGCCCGGTGCCTTGCCGCCGGGACGCGGGCCTTGCGGGGCAAGCGAGACAATATGGCCAAGAAAATGCTTATCGATGCCACCCACGCCGAGGAGACTCGGGTGGTCGTGGTCGACGGAAACAAGGTCGAGGAATTCGACTTCGAGACGGCGCATCGCCGCCAGCTAGCCGGAAACATCTATCTTGCGAAGGTGACGCGCGTCGAGCCGTCGCTTCAGGCGGCATTTGTGGATTACGGCGGCAACCGGCACGGGTTCCTCGCCTTCGCCGAAATCCACCCCGATTACTACCAGATCCCGGTGGCCGACCGGAAGGCGCTGATCGAGGAAGAGCGCGCCTACGCCCGCAGCCAGTCCGACGAGAATGGCGATCGCCGGCGCAAGCGGTCCGATCGGCCCAGGGCTGACCGCGCCGCCGACGAGGCGGCCGCGAACGCGGACGGCGAGGCGCAGCAGGATGCCAACGCCAGCACGGTTGAGGTCGAGGCCCAAGTCGAGGCCGGGGCCGAGGCGCCCCGCGCGCCCGTGGCAGAAGCCGTCAGCGATGATGCGGCGGTGGCGCAGAAGCCGATCGGCGGGATGGACATCGTCGATCTGGACGAGAGCGACGAGGTCGAGGCGGCGCCGATCGGCACGGGCAACCCCGCCCCGCGAGACGAGACCCCCGCGCCGCGCGAGGAGAATGACGACGAAGAACGCGCGCCCTATCGCGCCGCCGACCACGCCACCGAGCTGGATGACCAGATCGAATCGGTCGCCGACGAGGATGTCTCGGACGAGGTGCGCCCGGCGCGCCGCTCGCGTCCGCGCCGCTACAAGATCCAGGAAGTGATCAAGGTGCGCCAGATCATGCTGGTGCAGGTGGTCAAGGAAGAGCGCGGCAACAAGGGCGCGGCGCTGACCACTTATCTCAGCCTTGCCGGGCGCTATTGCGTGCTGATGCCCAACACCGCGCGCGGCGGCGGCATCAGCCGCAAGATCACCAATGCGGCCGACCGCAAGAAGCTGAAGGACATCGCCAGCGAGATCGAGGTGCCCGAGGGCGCCGGGCTGATCATCCGCACCGCCGGCGCGAACCGCACCAAGGCCGAGATCAAGCGCGACTACGAATACCTGTTCCGGCTCTGGGAGCAAATCCGCGAGCTGACACTGAAATCGGTCGCACCGGCGCCGATCTACGAGGAAGGCAACCTGATCAAGCGCTCGATCCGCGATCTTTACTCGCGCGATATCGACGAGGTGCTGGTGGAGGGCGAGGCCGGCTATCGCGTGGCCAAGGACTTCATGAAGATGATCATGCCGTCCCACGCCAAGAACGTGAAACCCTATTCTGAGCAGCTGCCGCTGTTCGCGCGCTTTCAGGTCGAAAGTTATCTGGGTGCGATGTTCAACCCGACGGTGCAGCTGAAATCGGGCGGCTATATCGTCATCGGCGTGACCGAGGCGCTGGTCGCCATCGACATCAACTCGGGCAAGTCCACGCGAGAGGGGTCGATCGAGGACACGGCGCTGAAGACGAACCTGGAGGCGGCCGACGAGATCGCCCGGCAATTGCGCCTGCGCGACCTGGCGGGGCTCATCGTCATCGACTTCATCGACATGGAAGAGCGCAAGAACAACGCCGCCGTCGAGAAGCGCCTGAAGGAGAAGCTGAAGAACGACCGCGCGCGCATCCAGGTGGGCCGCATCTCGGGCTTCGGGCTTCTGGAGATGAGCCGGCAGCGGCTGCGGCCGGGGATGCTGGAGGCGACGACCCAGCCCTGTCCGCATTGCCACGGCACCGGGCTGATCCGGTCGGACAACAGTCTGGCGCTGTCGATCCTGCGCGCGCTGGAGGAAGAGGGCACCCGCGCCAAGACCCGCGAGGCGCTGGTCCGCGCGCCGGTGGGGATCGTGAATTATCTGTTCAACGCCAAGCGCG
Organism: uncultured Rhodobacter sp.; assembly: GCA_964555305.1. Classification (GTDB taxonomy): domain Bacteria; phylum Pseudomonadota; class Alphaproteobacteria; order Rhodobacterales; family Rhodobacteraceae; genus Pararhodobacter. The sequence goes on from CAZKSE010000326.1 coordinate 3,137, forward strand.
AGCATCTGGCGCAGATCGAGGCGCGCTACGGCATGGCGATCCGGATCGAGGCCGACCCGTCGCTGGTCAGTCCGGATTTCAGCATCGAGAAGTTCAAGACAGCGACGCGGGTCGTGCAGGTGCCGGCGACGCCCGTGGTGTCGCTCGACGCGCAGACCATGTCCGCGGTCGATGATACCGCCGACGAGCCCGAGATCGAGGACGAGGAGGACGCCGTCGCCGAGGCCGCGGCCACGCAGGCCGAGGAGGGCCAGGCGGAGGCGGAGCCGGTTGACGGCGCCCAGGCCGATGCGGGCCAGGGTGACGGCGGGCGCCGCAAGCGCCGCCGGCGTCGCCGCCGTCGCGGCGGCCAGAACGGCGACCAGCAGGGCGACGCCGCGAGCGCGTCCGACGAGGCGAGCGACGAGGCGAGCGAGGCGGGCATCGAGCATTTCATCTTCGTCACCGGCCGCAAC
>CAZKSE010000327.1:0-3576 GCA_964555305.1 uncultured Rhodobacter sp.
CAGGGCGCGAAGAGGCTGTGCGACGCCAAAATCGCCGACGCAAAGGCGGCGGTGCAGGACACCCTGCGCGCCTTCAAATCTCTCGGGTCGGCCCTGCTGGACGCCAGAAGCGATGGGTCTTCCTTGGATCAGGCGACAGAGCTGGCTTGCGGGTGGGGTCGGCTCGAAGGGCTGGTCGCCACCGCCGCCGAGTTGACGCACACGATGGCCGCAGACCCATTGACCCATGTTGGCCAAGGTTATCTTCGGTTCCGGCGCTATGCCCCGCGCATGCTGCGCGTTCTCGATATCGAGGCGGCGGGTATCGCAGCTCCCTTGCTGCAGGCGACCGCGCTGATCGCAGACGATGAAAAGCCCGAAACCCGCCCAGTTGGCTTTCTGCGGCGCGGCTCGAAATGGCCGGAGCGTGCCAACCGCACTTGCAGCTTTCCTTGATCGAGTCCGTCATAACACGCTGCACCCATTGGGTGCGATGGTGTTTGCGCCATGATCTCGGCAGGGTGTCCTGATGCAGCTCGGGGGCACACCTTGGCGCAATCGCGCGGACCAAACGGATCGTTAAGGTCCTGTCGTTTCGCCTGCCTCGGTTCCGTGATGCCACCAGCAGCCGCCGCGCTTTTGGCCTTCCCTGAGAGGGGTGCCAAAATGTAAGCAAGTCCCATAACGTTGATATAGAAACGTTTTTTTATCGGCCATGTTAGAACCCGGCAAGATGAATTCGGCGCTGTCTCTCATTCTGATCTTTTGCTCGGCTAGAGGGCACTCACGCCGCGTCGCGGGTGTAGGATGTGACAATGCCGCCGAGCTGGCGCCGACGGCGGATCGGGCCGTCACGGACAGGCCGGAAATCGACTTGCAGCACATTGTTCCCGATACCCCGTCCACGGTGCGGACGCTCGGTGTTGTAATGGCGCAGCCAGGTCCGCAGGATATAGTCGAGCTGCGAGCGGCTTAAGCAGACGAAAAAATCCAGACATTCACGCTTGATGGTACCGATGAAGGACTCAGCGAAGGCATTGGCGTCAGGTGCTCTGTGCGGGATCTGGATGACCCTGGCACCTTCCGATGCCCAGACGGTATCGAAGCTGGCGCTGAACTTGGTGTCGGCGTCTCGGATGAGGAAGCTCGGTTCGATCCCCTGCTTCGAGCACCACATAAGCGTGTTGCGTGCCTGCTGGGTCACCCATGCCGAGTCCGGAGTATAGGTCGGGGCACTGCAATACACGCGGCGGCTGCCGAGGTGGATGAAGATCAGCACATAGGCTGTCAACGGCCCACGGGCGGTAAGCACGGTCTTGGTGAAGAAGTCACAAGCAACCATGCTTTCCATATGTGCCTGGACAAAGGTAGTCCATGGCAGTGCAGGCTTCTTCTTGCGCTTCTCGGGGCTCGGGTGGATGCCTGCCTCATTCAGGATGCGCTTTACCGAGTTGGCGCCGGCATAGAGCCCCAGCTTTTTCAACTCCCCGGCGATCCGCTTGTAGCCCCAGAGAAGGTTTTCTGACCCGATGCGAATGACAACGTCGCGCAACTCCTGTGTCAGGCGCGGCCTGCCCACGGCCTTGAAAGGGCGACCACTACGCATCTGGGCAAGCCAGCGCTTGTATGTCGCAGGTTTTGCCACCTCCAGCAGCCCGTCAATCTCATGGCCACACTCCGCTCCGATGCGCAGCAGCTCGGCTTTCTCTTCGGGAGACAGGATGATCTTCTGCGTCGGGATGCGGGCACGTAGGATCTGGATCTGGGCCTTGAGCAGCCTCAGCTGCGCGTTGTGCCGGGGCATGAAAAGCTGGGTCAGGAAGACGATAAGGAGGGAGAAGGTCGAATTCATCTTGCCAGGCTCCACCACGGCGCTTAAAAATTTCTGCCATTTCAGCGTGATGGGCCTCGCTTACATTTTGGCACCCCGCTCAGGAAGGGCCAAAACGCTGGCGCCTGATCGTGGCCGCGAAAAATACGAACGTGGGATATGTTGGCGCCTTTGCGCGTGTTTCGCTGCCAGTCGCGACTGAACCAGATGGCGATTCAAACCATCACTCATGTCAATTAAAACAATAGCTTAGAGGGCAGAGAGCGTTCGATTTCAGACCCATTCCCTCCGGCGGATCGGCGAGGCGCTGGATCTCCCTTCGGCCACGCTCTCGTTCCACCTCAAGGAACTGAAGCACGCCGGGCTGGTGACGGTCCAGCGCGAAGGACGCTCGCTGATCTACTCAGCGGACTTCGCCACCATGACAGGCCTCATCGACTATCTGACCCGCCACTGTTGCGCCGGCGATCCGGCAGCATGCGGGATCGCCCCCTCGACGCACGCCGCCCGGAAAGAGACCGCATGACCACCAGGATCTATCACAACCCGAACTGCGGCACGTCGCGCAACGTGCTGGCGCTGATCCGCAACTCCGGCGATGAGCCGGAGGTTATCGAGTATCTGAAGACGCCCCCGAGCCGCGAGCGGCTCGTGGCGCTGATCGCCGCGATGGGGATCCCCGTGCGCGACCTCCTGCGCCGGAAGGGCACGCCCTACGACGAGCTCAAGCTCGATGCCCCCAAGTTCTCCGACGACGAGCTGATCGACCTGATGCTGGAGCATCCCATCCTCATCAACCGCCCCATCGTCGAGACGCCGCTCGGAACACGGCTCTGCCGCCCCTCCGAGGCGGTGCTCGACATCCTGCCGAACCCGCAGCGCGGGGAGTTCCGCAAGGAGGACGGCGAGCTCGTGGTGGACGCCGACGGGCGCCGCGTAAACGAGAGCCCCGCCCGATGAGCAACGACACCTACGCGCCCACGGCCGAGGCCATCGCAGCGGCGCCTGCCGGCATCGGCTTCTTCGAAAAGTGGCTCTCTGTCTGGGTGGCGCTCTGCATCGGCGCCGGGCTGCTGCTCGGCAACGTGCTGCCGGGCCTGTTCGAGACGCTCGCCGCGCTCGAGATCGCGTCCGTCAACCTGGTCGTTGCCGTCCTGATCTGGGCGATGGTCTATCCGATGATGGTGGCGGTCGACTTCGCGAGCCTGCGCCACATCGGCGATCGGCCGAAAGGGCTCGTGCTGACGATCGTGGTGAACTGGCTGATCAAGCCCTTCACCATGGCAGGGCTCGCCGTCCTGTTCTTCGAGGTCCTGTTCGCGGACCTGATCGCACCGGCCGATGCGCAGCAGTACATTGCCGGTCTGATCCTGCTGGGCGCGGCACCCTGCACCGCGATGGTGTTCGTCTGGTCGCAGCTCACTCGGGGCGACGCCACCTACACGCTGGTGCAGGTCTCGGTGAACGACGTCATCATGATCTTCGCCTTTGCGCCGATCGTGGCCCTGCTCCTCGGCGTCACGGACATCGCCGTGCCGTGGGAGACGCTGATCCTGTCGGTCGGGCTCTACATACTGATCCCGCTGGCGGCCGGCGCCGCCACGCGCCAGTGGCTCGCGCGCGGAAACCGGGGCGAGGACGCCGAGGCGGCGGTCGCGCGCTTCACGGCGGCGGTGAAGCCATTCTCGGTGATCGGCCTTCTGGCGACGGTCGTTCTGCTCTTCGGCTTCCAAGGCCAGATCATCCTCGATCAGCCGCTGCTGATC
>CAZKSE010000328.1:0-3507 GCA_964555305.1 uncultured Rhodobacter sp.
ATTCTCAATGACAATTTCTGCTGTTGCCGGGTCAGTTCTCAGTGACAATCAACAGCCCGCCCTCAGGCCGTGACCACCCCCCGCGCCGGACGCGAAGCTGAGGGCCGCGGGGCAGGGGCGCGCGGCGCAGGGCGGCACGGGGCAGGGTGGCACGACGGGGAGGGGAGGCACGGGGCAGGGGGTCACGGGGCTGGGGGCCACGGGGCAGGGGGTCGGCGTGCGGGGGAAGGTTCTGGTCAAGGTTCGGGGTGACATGGGGCTCTCCTTTCGGATGCGGCGTCGGTCCCGCCACCCTATGCCTCCCCCGTCAGCGCCCCGTTCGCCGCCCGTCAGCCAAGCCTCACGCGCGATGCTGGCGCGGCCCGCGCGGGCCCCCCGCGCGCGGCCCGTCGTGGCACGTCTCGGCCCCGTCTCCGGTTACGACCCTCGCCCCGATCCCGGCCCTGCTCCTGTCCCTGCCGCTGCCCCTCACCCGGCCCGCGCCGCGCCACCGCGCCGGATCGATGCTTCTGTGGCCGCGGCCGGTCGCAGCCTTCCGACAGCCTCCCGTCCCGCTCGTGCCATACGCTTGCCATACGTTTGCCATACGTTTGCCATACGCCTGCCAGCGCCCCGTTTGGCCTCAGAACAGCAGCCAGACCAGCCCCAGCGTGATCGGCGGCGCCGCCACCAGAATCGCCGTGCGGATGATGTCCGACGCCACGAACGGCAGCACCCCGCGATAGGTCTCCAGCATCGACACCCCCCGCGCCATCGAGTTGATAATAAACAGATTCATCCCCACCGGCGGTGTGATCAACCCGACCTCCACGACGATCAGAACGATCACCCCGAACCACAGCGCCGTCTCCTCGGGCGTCATCCCGAAATCAAGCGCCATCACCACCGGAAAGAAGATCGGAATCGTCAGAAGGATCATCGACAGCGAATCCATCACGCAGCCGAAAACCAGGTAAATCAACAGGATAACCAGCAACACCGTGTAAGGCGACGCCTGCAACCCCCCGACCCATTCCGCCGCAAAGAACGGCAACCGCGTGAATCCCAGAAACGCGTTGAAAACCGTCGCCCCCAGCACGATGAAGAAGATCATCCCCGTCGACACCGCCGTCGACTTCAGACAATCGACAAACGCCGCCCACCCCAACCGCCCCCGCAACAACGCCACCAACCCGGTCCCCGCCGCCCCCACAGCCGCCCCCTCGGTCGGCGTGAAGACCCCGGTGTTCATCCCCCCGATCATCACGACAAAGATCGCCGCCACCGGCCAGACCTCCGACAACGCCCGCAGCCGCTCCAGATACCCCAACCGCGGCGTCCGCACCCCGTCCTGCGGATTGAGCCGCGCCATCAACGACACCGTCAACATGTAGCCAAACGCCGCCAGCAAGCCGGGAACGAAGGCCGCGACGAACAACTTGGCGATGTTCTGCTCGGCCAGGATCGCGTAGATCACCAGCACGATCGACGGCGGGATCAGGATGCCCAGCGTGCCGCCGGCCGCCAACGACCCCGTCGCCAGCGCCCCCGAATAGCCGTGCTTTCGCAGCTCCGGCAGCGCGACACGCCCCATCGTCGCCGCCGTCGCGAGAGAGGAGCCGCAGATCGCCCCGAACCCGGCCGAGGCCCCGACCCCCGCCATCGCGACGCCACCCCGCAGGTGCCCCAACCAAGCGGACGCCGCCCGAAAGAGCGCGTCGCTCAATCCGCCCTTCATCGCAAAGGCGCCCATCAGCAGGAACAGCGGCACGACGGACAGCGAATAGCTTGAAAATGTCTCGACCGTCACATGCTTGAGCTGGTTCAGCACCGGCGACCACCGCCCGCGCACCGCGTAAAGGCCAAGAACGCCGCAGATCAGCATCGCCAAGCCAATCGGCACCCGCAGGAAGATCAGAAGGAGGAGGACGCCAAAGAAGATCGCCGCGATCGTCAGCCCCGAAGCGCCTGTCATCAGCCCACGCACCACCTGCGCCGCCCAGTCCAGAACCGGCCCCAACCCCCAATAGCCGGCGACCGGGACGAGCACTATGAAGAGCGCCGCGCCCACAGCGCGCCTCAGCGGCATCCTCGCGCCCAGCGACAGCATCGCCGTGAACAGGATCACCGCCCCTGCCATGCTCGCCGTCAGGATCATGGCAGATCTCCCGACGGCTCGCCCGCGTCGAGCATTTCGTTCACGCTGCGCCAGGTCGTGTAGCCGCTCACCACAGCGAAGCTCCAAAGCCCGGCAAGACCACCGGCGTAGCTCCACCAGATCGGAAGCTGAAGGATCGCCGTGGTTTCACCAAAGCGGCGCTTCTCCTCTAGGCCGATCCCCACCTGTTGCGCCAGGATCACCGCCATCACCGTCATCAGCAGGTTGCCGGCGACGGACAGGGCAGCCTTGATCTGTGGTGACAGGCGCGAGATGAAAATATCCACGGTGATGTGCCCGCGATTGAACTGCGCCCAGGCAAGAAAGCAGAAGATCGCGATTCCCGCGCCCATCGAGACAATCTCGAAATCGCCGGGAACCGGGCCCAGACGCTCCAGCCCGGGCAGAGCCGAGCGGCGTGCATAGCGCCCGATGATCGAGACGACGGCAACCAGCATCACGGCGGTCAGGACCATCCCGCCAAACAGGGCGATCAGGCTGGTGAACCGCCCGAGCCAGACGCCGATATAGGCTTCGGCGTCCGGGAAGATTCCCTTTTTGCGATGCGAGACGGGGGAGGGATCGGCGCTCATGCTTCGGCGTTGCCCATTCGGTTGGCATTGCGGCGCGGCGCGGCGCCCTTCAATGTGTTGTGGGAAAGGTGGCGTGAACGCGTTACCCGATCACGCCACCCGGAGAGAGCCTTGCCACAGCAGCGAATGCTGGCCGTGGCCCGCGGAAGGTTACTGCTCGCGCGCGGTTTCTTCGGCAACGAGCCGCTCGGCGGCTTCGATCAGGGCTGCGCCATCAAGTCCGCGCTCGCCCATTTCCTCGACCCAGGCATCGCGCACTCGCTGGCCGGCTTCATACCAGCGCTCGAGCTCCTCGCCGTCTATCGTGATGATCGTGTTGCCCCGATCGACGGCTTCCTGCCGACCCGGCGCATCGCCCGCCTCTTGCGCGCGTCCCGCCCATCCGGAAGTCTCGATGCCCGAGTTCGCATCGATCACCGCGCGCAGGTCTTCCGGCAATTCTTCATAGAGATCACGATTCATCGCAAAGAAGAAGAAGGTCGAATAGAGGCCGTGGTCGCCCCCGAACTCGGTATGCGTGTCTACCAGTTCGGGCACGCGCAAGGTGCGCGTTACTTCCCACGGGATCACCGCGCCCTCGACGACATTCCGGGACAGCGCTTCGGGAACCTGGGGCACCGGCATGCCGACCGCGGTTGCGCCCAGACCTTCAAGCAGTCGCGTGGTCAGGCGCGTGGGGCCACGCACGGTCCGCCCCTGCAAGTCTTCAAGCGTTTCGACCGCGGGCGCATTCATATGGAAGATGCCAGGCCCGTGCAGATGCACTGCCAGCATGTG
>CAZKSE010000329.1:0-3485 GCA_964555305.1 uncultured Rhodobacter sp.
CTTCGCCGGATTCGTAAAAGGGGCGGTAGGCTTTGCAATGGCGCTGATCATGATCGCGGCCTTCTCCAGCTTCATGCCCCCCGACACGGCGCTTGCAGCCCTGATCCTGTCGGTCCTGAGCACGAATGTCCACCAGTCCCTGCGTTTCGGACCGCGCGCGGCCTGGGGTTCGGCGGTCAAGTACTGGCGGGTAATCCTGACCACCTGTCTCGGCATCGTCATCTCGGCCCCCTTCGTGGTGGTGTTGCCGCAGCAGCTTCTCTTCGCGCTTCTGGGCGTGCCGGTAATGGGCTTCGCCCTGCTGCAACTCTCGGGCTGGGCGCCGACGATCAAGCCGCGCCATCGGGCACCGGCGGAACTGGGCCTGGGAATGATCGGCGGGCTTTACGGCGGCATCTCGGGCATCTGGGGGCCGCCGGTGATCGTCTACCTCCTGGCGATTCGCGCCGAGAAGGCCGAGATGGTGCGCGTTCTGGGCGTGGTCTTCATGATCGGGGCGGTGGTGCTGACCGTGGCGCATCTGGGGTCGGGTTTGCTGAACGCGGTCACCTTGCCGTTGTCAGCGGCGATGGTGGTGCCGGCGGCCCTGGGCATGTGGCTGGGCTTCAGGATGCAGGACCGGCTGGATCCGGTGCGCTTTCGTCGGTGGACGCTGATCGTGCTGATTGTCGTTGCCCTGAACCTGCTGCGACGCGCGATCACCGGCTGAAGGTAAGCAGATCGCCCCCGACGCAGAGCCCGGCCAGATGCGGGGCCTGATCGGCTGGGACGATGTCGAATTCCGCGTGATAAAGCTCGTCCTCGCCCGCCAGCGCGGTGAAGCTCCAGCGGCCGGGCAAGAGTTCGGGGTCGATGTCGAACTGAAAGAAGACCACCTCGGCCACGCCACCGATGATCCAGCTTTCCCAGCTCTGCTCCACCCGCCCCGAGGGGGGCATGGGCGGATGCCGGACGACATGGCGGACAAGGACGGGCTGGGTCCCGGTCAGGGTGAATTCGACGCCGAAGCCGATTCCCAGCACCGCGGGGGCCAGACTGCCGGGGCGACGCATCGCGACCGGTTCCTGCGGGATGTGGATCCAGCCGAATTCGGTATCGGGGGCCTCCATCCGGCCGCCCTCGGAGGCGGCGCAGAACAGCCCACGGGTCAGTTCCTCGACCATCGCGGACTGGCTTAGAAGGGGCTCGGCTTCGGCAGAAGGGGCCAGCAGCAGCGCGGCGAGGGCGGCGGCGCCCCCGCCGCCTGCGCGGAAGAGGTCAGCCAATGGCCGCGGCGCGGACATCGTCGTCTATATGCGGGGCGTATTGCGCGAAATTCTCGGCGAACATCGCCACCAGCTTGCGGGCCTGCGCGTCATAGGCCGCGGGATCTGCCCAGGTCTGGCGCGGGTCCAGAAGTTCGGGCTCGACCCCCGGCACGGCCACGGGAACCTCGAAGCCGAAATTCGGATCCTTCCGGAACTCGGCGGCGTTGAGCGAGCCGTTGAGCGCCGCGGTCAGAAGCGCGCGCGTGGCCTTGATCGGCATCCGCGATCCAGTGCCATGCGCGCCGCCCGTCCAGCCGGTGTTGACCAGCCAGCAGGTCGCGCCGTGCTGATTGATCTTCGCCTGCAAAAGCTTGCCGTAGACCTCGGGGCGGCGGGGCATGAAGGGGGCGCCGAAACAGGTGCTGAACGTGGGTTCGGGCTCGGTCACGCCGCGCTCGGTCCCCGCGACCTTCGAGGTGAAGCCCGACAGGAAGTGATACATCGCCTGGGCGGGGCTGAGCCGCGCAATCGGGGGCAGCACGCCGAAGGCGTCGCAGGTCAGCATGATCACGTTCTTCGGATGCCCGCCCATCGATGCGGTCGAGGCGTTCGAGATCGCCTCCAGCGGATAGGCGACGCGGGTGTTGGCGGTCAAGCTGTCGTCGTCGAAATCCAGTTCCAGCGTCTCGCTGTCAAAGACCATGTTCTCGACGACCGAGGCGAAGCGATGCGTCGTGGCATGGATTTCGGGCTCGGCGCGCGGATCGAGGTTGATCGTCTTGGCGTAGCAGCCGCCTTCGAAGTTGAAGATGCCGGTGTCCGACCAGCCGTGTTCATCGTCGCCGATCAGCACCCGCGACGGGTCCTGGCTGAGCGTCGTCTTGCCGGTGCCCGAGAGCCCGAAGAACACCGCCGAATCAGCCGGATCGCCAATCGCGTGATTGGCCGAGCAGTGCATCGGCATCACGCCCTTTTCCGGCAGCAGGTAGTTGAGCAGCGTGAACACCGATTTCTTGTTCTCACCGGCATAGGCCGTATTCGCGATCAGGATCACCTTGCGGTCGAAGTTGAGCACGATGACCGTTTCGCTGCGGCAGCCGTGACGCGCGGGATCGGCCTTGAAAGACGGGCAGTTGATGATCGTCCAGTCCGACACAAAGCTGTCCAGATCGTCGCGCGCGGGGCGGCGCAGCAGATGGCGGATGAAGAGCCCGTGCCAGGCAAGCTCGGTGACGACGCGCACGTTCAGCCGATGGTCGATCTCGGCGCCGGCGTGCAGGTCCTGCACGAAAACGTCGCGCCCCTTCAGATGCGCCAGCATGTCGGCGTGCAGCCGGTCAAAGGCGTCCGGGGCCATCGGCTTGTTGTTGTCCCACCAGATCGTCTCCTCGACCGAGGGGGTGCGGACCACAAACTTGTCCTTCGGCGAGCGGCCGGTGAACTGCCCGGTGGTGACCAGAAAGGCGCCGCCCTTGCCAAGCGTCCCTTCACCGCGCGAGAGCGCGGCCTGCACCAGCGCTGGTTCGATCAGGTTGTAGGACACCGAGCCGAGCCCTGTAATCCCCTGATCTTCGAGCCGGTGTTGCGGGTTTACGCGTCCTGCTGTCATGCACTCGCTCCTGATGCCCGGCCGCCTCGGCCTGAGAGTCCTTTGCCGCCGCCCGAGGGGGCGCCGCCACCTGCGTCCATCCCTGGTCGCGTGACAGGGCTATATCATGGCAATTCCATGATGGAACAGGCGCGAGTCGGGGAGTTAGCGCAACCAGCCGACTGTTAACGCAAACTGCCCCGCCCTTCGGCGAAAAGCGGCAGAAATAAGGAATTTGGTGACACAATTGCGCCTATGTTGCGGTGATGGGGCAGTATTCGGTTGATTGCCGCAACAAAAACCGGCCAAAACGGTGAACAATCAACCTGGGCGAAACAAGGACGCACCGATGTCGCGTATTGCGCTTGTCGATGACGACCGGAACATCCTCACTTCCGTGTCAATCTCGCTCGAGGCCGAGGGGTTCGAGGTCGATACCTACAACGACGGTCAGTCGGCACTGGATGCGTTCAATCGGCGTCTGCCGGACATGGCGGTGCTCGATGTCAAGATGCCGCGGATGGACGGGATGGAGCTGTTGCAGCGGCTGCGCCAGAAAACCCATATGCCGGTGATCTTCCTGACCTCGAAGGACGACGAGATCGACGAGGTGCTGGGCCTGCGCTTGGGGGCCGACGACTACGTCAAGA
>CAZKSE010000330.1:0-3464 GCA_964555305.1 uncultured Rhodobacter sp.
ACCATCCGCGATGGGCGCCGCAATTCGGCCGCGCGGGCGTTCCTGCATCCGGCGCTACGGCGGGGGAATGTCGCGCTCAGAACCGGCGCGCAGGTCACCCGCATCCTGTTCGACGGCCGCCGCGCTACGGGGGTCGAGTACCGCTGGAAGGGACGACTGCTGCGCGCGCGCGCGGGCGAGGTGATCCTGGCCGGCGGCGCCATCAACTCGCCGCAGATCCTCATGTTGTCGGGGCTGGGTGCAGGCGGGGATTTGCAGGGGCAGGGGATCCCGGTTGTTCTGGATCAGCCCAATATTGGCGCGCATCTGTGCGATCATCAGGGGCTGAACTACACTTGGCGCGCGAATGTGCCGACGATGAACGATCTTCTGCGTCCTTGGTGGGGCAAGCTTGGCGTCGGGCTGCGATACCTGACCCGCAGGGACGGGCCGCTGGCGCTGTCGATCAACCATGCCGGCGGGTTCTTTCGCAGCGACCCGTCCCGGTCGCGGCCGAACATGCAACTTTATTTTCAGGCCTTCTCGACCCTATTGCCCCGACCGGGCGAGCGCCCGATCCTGAACCCCGACCCGTTCTCGGGCCTGTCGATTGGTCTGTCGAACTGCCGCCCCACCAGCCGCGGCCGTATTGTTCTGGCCAGTTCGGACCCTTTTGCCGCCCCGCGCATCTTTGGCAATGCCTTCTCGACCGAGGGTGATATCAGCGAGATGCTCGACGCGGTGAAGATGCTGCGCCGGATTGCCGCCGCGCCCCCCTTGGCCGGGATCCTGGCGGAAGAGCTGCGCCCGGGCCCCTCGGTTCAGGACGATGCCGCGCTGATCCAGGATATCCGGTTGCGCGGCGGGACGGTCTTTCACCCCTCGGGGACGTGCCGGATGGGGCCCGATCCCGCGACGGCGGTGGTCGACCCCGATCTGCGGGTGCATGGGGTTGCGGGTCTGCGGGTCTGCGATGCCTCAGTCTTTCCGAACCTGATTGCTGGCAATACCAATGCACCTGCCATGCTGGTCGGCTGGCTGGGCGCAGAGCGTATCCTGGCCAGTCAGCGTGTGCCCGCCTAGGTCGCGCGACATCGCACCGCTGCACCAAGGGGTTTCGCTCATCGCCCGAACCGCCTATGTCAGGCGAAATCCGTGCGTGCGAGGCAACAATGTCCGATACCGCCCCCCAGAGCCAGGCCAAGGCTCAACCAAAGGTTCTGCCCGACGCGCAGACCGTTCTGTCGGTGCGCCATTGGACTGAACGACTCTTTTCGTTCCGCTGCACGCGTCCGCAAAGCCTGCGGTTCCGCTCGGGCGAGTTCGTGATGCTGGGCCTTCTCGACGAGCGCGGCAAACCGCTTCTGCGCGCCTATTCGATCGCCTCGCCCAACTGGGACGATGAGCTTGAGTTCTATTCGATCAAGGTGCCAGACGGCCCACTCACCTCGCGCCTTCAGCATATCGAGCCGGGAGACCAGATCATCCTGCGTCCGAAACCTGTGGGCACGCTGGTGCACGACGCGCTCTTGCCCGGCAAGCGGCTGTGGTTCCTGTCCACCGGCACCGGCATTGCCCCTTTCGCAAGCCTGGTCCGCGACCCCGAGACCTACGAAAAGTATGAACAGGTGATCCTGATGCACACCTGCCGTGAAAAGGGCGAACTCGAATACGGTCGCCGGTTGGTAGAAGACCTGCGCAACGATCCGCTGATCGGCGAGTTGGTGGAGGGCAAGCTGCTCTACTACCCGACCACGACGCGTGAGCCTTCGGAATTGATGGGCCGGGTGACTGACAACCTCGCCTCGGGCAAGGCCTTCGTGGATCTGGGGATAGAAGGCCCGATGGATCCCGGGGCCGACAGGGCGATGGTCTGCGGCTCACTCGCATTCAACGTCGACGTCAAGGCGATCCTTGAAGGCTGGGGGTTGCGCGAAGGCGCGAATTCCGATCCTGCGGAGTACGTCGTCGAGAAGGCTTTCGTGGGCGAGGGGATTTAGGACTGCGCGCCGTTCCGCCAGGAGCGCCCGCCGTCGCGGGCGCTTTCTGAAAAGAGGTCAGATCCTCACTCGAGGCCGAGCATGTCGCGCAGCTGGGTCAGGGCCGCCTCAAGAGCCGTCGGATCGTTCCGGACACTTTCCAGGATTGCCCGCGCGGCACTTTCGTTGATCGGGTCCAGATCGGCGCTCTCGATCGCGGCCATGGCGCGGTCGAAATCAAAGCCTTCGGCGGTGAAGACACCTTCGTCGGCAGCCTGCTGGATCTCGGGCGCGGCTGTGTCGGGCGAGGTCAGCGCGTCAGCTTGGGGCTCCGTCGCGTCCATCTGCTGGCGTATCGTGTCCTGAGCTGCGTCCACGGTCGCCTCGGCCTCGGCGGCGGCTTCTTCGCCCGCGGCCAGTGCTTCGTCGATGGCCGCCTGCGCGGCGGCTTCGGCTTCGGCGGCCGCTTCCTCTTGGGATGCGAGGATGTCGTCGATTGCAGCCTGGGCGGCCTCTGCGGCGGCGTCCGCCTCATCGCGCGCCTGATCCAGAACCGATCCCGGCTCGGTGGCCTCGTCGTCGATCAACGATTCCTCGGTGGGTGCCTCTTCGATAGGCGAGTCGTCAATAGGGGCTTCGGGGGCGGGCCCTTCCAGAGGCTCCTCGGCGGGCGCGGTTTCTTCCGGCGCGGTTACCGGATCGGGTGCAGTGACGGTGGATGGCGCAGGATCGTCCTGAACCAGCCAGTAGCCGAGGGCCGCGACGATGACGATCACGATGATGATCAGAGCTTTTTTCATGCCGGCATCCGTTCCTTCAGGTTTGATGGCGCGTTTAGCTCAACCTGCCGGTGAAAGGCAATTCAAGAAGTCGAAAAAGCCACTCCGGGCGCGAGAATTCGCTGGATCGGCGTTGATGCCGCCTGCGCAGAATCGCTTGTCAGTCCAGACGTGGCAGTCTATTTTCCGTGCGCTTGATCCATAGAAGGAAGACAACCATCGCTCGCAGACCGCACCACGCCCCGCCCAGCCGCGACACCGGCCCGCGGGTCAATGATAAGATCCGCGCTCCAGAGGTTCGCCTGATCGGCGCCGAGGGCGAGAACCTAGGGGTCGTGACCCCAGCCCGCGCCATGCAATACGCCGAGGAAGCCGGTCTGGACCTGGTCGAGATCTCGCCGAACGCGACGCCGCCGGTCTGCAAGATCATGGATTTCGGCAAGTTCAAGTACGAGACGCAGAAGCGTGAGGCCGAGGCGCGGAAGAAGCAGAAGACCATCGAGGTCAAGGAAATCAAGTTCCGCCCCGGCACCGATACCCATGATTACGACGTCAAGATGCGCTCGGTGAAGAAATTCCTGGAAGAAGGCGACAAGGTGAAGGTCACCCTGCGCTTCCGCGGCCGCGAGATGGCGCACCAGGAAATCGGGATGGAACTGCTGAAACGCGTCGCCGCCGACGTGACCGAAATCGGCAAGGTCGAGAACATGCCCAAGCTCGAGGGCCG
>CAZKSE010000331.1:0-3454 GCA_964555305.1 uncultured Rhodobacter sp.
CCAAAGCCACGGGCCTACCCGCGCTTGGTGACGACAGCGGGTTGGAGGTCGCTGCACTGGATGGCGCCCCCGGCGTCTACACGGCCAACTGGGCCGAAGTGGATGGGAAGCGGGATTTCGGCCATGCGATGCGTCGGACCCATGACGCCCTTCTGGCGCGATCGGTCACGCCACCCTGGTGGGCGCGGTTTTGTTGCACGCTGGTTCTTGCCTGGCCCGATGGGCACGAAGAAGCGTTCGTGGGCACGGTCGATGGAACGCTGGTCTGGCCCATCCGCGGCAAGGAAGGACATGGCTATGACCCGATGTTCCAGCCAGCAGGCCATGACCTGACCTTTGCCGAAATGACCGATGGCCAGAAGAACGCAATCAGTCACCGTGCGCGCGCGGTTTCGGCCATGCTTGCCGGATGTTTCACGTGAAACATCGATGACAAGCACGGTGAGAACCCCGGACTTTCTGGCATCGGCGCGGGATAGCCTGCCGGGCTTTGGTCTTTACATCCACTGGCCGTTCTGCGCCGCGAAATGTCCCTACTGCGACTTCAACAGCCACGTCGTCAGCGCGATAGATTTCGACAGATGGGGCCGTGCGTTTGAGGCCGAGATCTCTCGGGTCGGCAAAGACACAGGCGATCGCGTCCTCAACACGGTTTTCTTCGGCGGCGGCACCCCGTCGCTGATGCCGGCGGAACTCGTGGCACGCATCCTTTCAAATGTGCGTCAGACTTGGCGCGCCGCCAACGATCTTGAGGTTACGCTTGAGGCGAACCCCACGTCAGTCGAAGCGCGACGGTTCAAGGGTTTCGTCGATGCCGGCGTCAATCGTTTTTCCATCGGCGTTCAGGCGCTTGATGATCCGTCGCTGAAGCGGTTGGGGCGGCTCCATTCGGTTTCCGAGGCGCTAAGTTCGATCGAAGTGGCCAGATCACTGGTCGATCGCGTGAGTTTCGACCTGATCTATGCCCGCCAGGACCAGACAAGGAGCGCATGGGCCCGAGAGTTGAAGGAGGCGTTGGCGTTGGAGCCGACACACCTATCGCTCTATCAACTTTCAATCGAGGACGGCACGGCCTTCGGCGCGCGCCACGCAGTTGGCAAACTGCGCGGACTTCCAGATGCGGAACTTTCCGCCGACATGTATGAGACAACACAGGAACTCTGCGAAAACGCCGGGCTTCGCGCCTACGAGGTGTCGAATCATGCCCAACCAGAGCAGGAAAGCCGGCATAATCTGATCTACTGGCGCGGCGGTGACTATCTTGGGATCGGGCCCGGTGCGCATGGCCGCCTCTCGAATGGTCGCACACGTCGCGCCACAGTGGCAGAGCGCGCCCCGACCCGCTGGTTGAATGGTGTTGAAGCAGGTGGTGCCACACATGAAGTGTTGCAACTGATCGATCGCGACGAACAGGCGGCGGAATACGTCATGATGGCGCTGCGTCTGAACGAGGGGCTCTCAATTCACCGATATGCGGCGATTTCTGGGAACACGCTGTGCGAGAAGACGATCAACCTTCTGGTCGAGGATGGGCTCTTGTGGTCTGAGCCGGACAGAATCGGCACGACCGCCCGCGGCCGGTTGGTGCTGAACGCCATCATTCGTGAGTTGATCTAGCAGTTTTCATCCGCCGGACAGGACACGGCACAGCTGATCCAGTTGTTCCAGATCCTTGTACCGAACGATCACCCGGCCTTCTCCGCCGGGATGGTGATCGATCACAACCGACATGCCCAAGGTCGCGCTCAGATCCTGCTCCAGGACGCGTGTGTCGGCGTCTTTTGCCGGCTCTTTCTTGCGACGCTCACCCGCCGTGCGTCCAACCTCTCGCGCCAGAGCTTCCGTCTCACGGACCGAGAGACCGTTCTGAATAACTTGTTGAGCCAAACTCTCCGGATCCGAGGCCGTGATCAGTGCCCGTGCGTGCCCCGCGGTCAGCCGACCTTCGCGCAGATGTGTCTGAACAGCATCAGGAAGCGACAACAATCTCAATAGGTTAGCGATATAGCTCCGGCTCTTGCCCAAAGCCTTGGCGACCTGGTCCTGGCTATGCCCGAATCGCTGGATCAAGCTGCGATAACCCGCCGCTTCCTCGATCGCGTTCAAATCCTCGCGTTGGATATTCTCAATAATGGCGAGTTCCAGCACCTCGGTATCGGTCAGTTCGCGCACGATTGCAGGGATCTGGTGCAGCCCGGCCGCCTGAGCCGCCCGCCAGCGGCGTTCACCTGCAACGATCTGATAGCGTTCGCCATCAGCCGGACGAACGACGAGCGGCTGCAAAACGCCTTTCTCGCGAATCGAATCGGTAAGTTCCTGTAGATGATCCGCATCGAAGTGCCGCCGCGGCTGATCGGGATTGGGTTCGATCATATCGATCGCCAGGTCACGCAGACCCTTCCGACTACCACCGCGCGCCTCAGTGCCTGCGGTACCAGGGTCGACGCCGACATCCGACATCAGGGCCGCCAGGCCCCTGCCCAATCCGCGTCGCTCGATCCGGCGGTCGGTCATCGCTTATCCTTCCTGCGCTTCAAGGCAATCCAACTTCATGTATTCGCGCGCAAAAGCGCGATAGGCACGCGCCCCGTTAGACCCAGGGTCATAGCTCAATGCCGGTATGCCAAACGACGGGGCCTCGCTCAGCCGAACATTCCGAGGGATCACTGTGCGATAAACCAGATTTCCCAGCGTTTCCCGCGCGTCCCGCTCTACCTGTTGAGACAGATTGTTCCGCCTATCGTGCATGGTGAGCAGGACTCCTTCGACGCGCAACTCCGGATTGGCCGACTGGCGGATTTCACGCACGGTCAATAGCAGTTGCGATAACCCCTCTAGCGCGAAAAACTCACACTGCAACGGCACCAACACGGTGTCGGCGGCGACCAAGGCGTTGATTGTCAACAGGTTCAACGACGGCGGGCAATCGATCACGACATGATCGTAACCCCCGTCTCCGGACTTGACGTGCTCCAATGCATCGCGCAACAGGAAGACACGGCGTGCGGTCGCGTGCAACTCGACATCAGATGACGACAGATCCGACGTCGATGGAATGACCCAGACGCGATCAGCGCTGCCGGCCACCACGCAATCCGCCACCGTTGCCTCGCCAAGGATCAGGTCATAAACGGTTTGTGACCGCCGATCCGATTCGACACCGAGGCCTGTGGAGGCGTTTCCCTGCGGATCCATATCAATCAACAAAACCTTCTGACCAAGCTCTGCCAGCGCCGCGGCAAGGTTGATCGCCGTCGTAGTCTTCGCCACGCCGCCCTTCTGGTTGGCGACGGCGATGATCTTTGTCTGGTCAGGTTGCATGCGAACTCCGCAAATCGGTGACCCGCAGGATGCGCGATTGGTCCGACAGGATACTCGGGATCAGGTCGACAGTGAATGCCCAGTGCCGCCTTGCCTGCGTTATTTCTTCCTCGTGGCCGCGCCCCTTGGGCAA
>CAZKSE010000332.1:0-3417 GCA_964555305.1 uncultured Rhodobacter sp.
GTGTTGGCCAGCATGTTGGTGCCGGGGATGAAGAACCAGCCCAGATAGGTGAAGATGTAGAGAACCGTCGAGCCGAGGCCCACCAGCATCCCCACGATCGCGCCCGACGAGTTCATCTTCTTCGAGAAGATGCCCATCATGATCGCCGGGAAGAGCGACGAGGCCGCTAGACCGAAGGCGAGCGCCACCACCTGTGCCGCAAACCCCGGTGGATTGAGGCCGAGCCAGGTCGCGAGCGCAATGGCGAAGGCCATCGAGATGCGCGCGGCCAGAAGCTCGCCCTTTTCCGAGATGCCGGGGTTGATCATCGACTTGATGAGGTCGTGACTGATGGCCGAGGAAATGGCCAGCAGAAGCCCCGCCGCCGTCGACAGCGCCGCGGCCAGGCCGCCCGCCGCGATCAACGCGATCACCCAGCCCGGAAGCTGTGCAATCTCGGGGTTCGCCAACACCAGGATGTCCTGATTGAAGGTGACCATCTCGTTGCCTTCCCAGCCACGCTCCTCGGCGATTGCCTGGAACTCGGGGTTGGCCGCGTTGTAGTACTGGATCAGGCCGTCGTTGTTCTTGTCCTCGAAGGCAAGTAGGCCGGTCTGTTCCCAGGTCCGCATCCAGTCAGGCCGGTCGGCATAGGCGACGGGTTGCTCCATCGTGCCTTCGGGGTAGATGGTGGTGATGATGTTCAGACGCGCCATGGCACCGACCGCCGGGGCGACGGTGTAGAGCAGCGCAATGAACACCAGCGCCCAGCCCGCCGAGAGGCGCGCATCCGAAACTTTCGGCACGGTGAAGAAGCGGATGATGACATGCGGCAGACCGGCAGTACCGATCATCAGGGACATGGTGAAGAGTACCATGTTGAAGGTCGAACCGTGGTTGCCGGTATAGTCCTGGAAGCCCAGTTCAAGCAGCACCTGGTCCAGTCTCGCCAGAAGTGGCAGGCCGGATTCGGTATGGGTGCTGAAGAGGCCAAGCTGCGGCAACGGATTGCCGGTGAGCTGCAGCGAGATGAACACCGCCGGGATCGTGTAGGCCACGATCAGAACGCAGTACTGTGCAAGCTGCGTGTAGGTGATGCCCTTCATTCCGCCCAGAACCGCATAGGCGAAGACCACCGCCGAGGCAATGAATAGACCCGTCGACGACTGCACTTCGAGGAAGCGCGAGAACGCCACGCCCGCCCCGGTCATCTGCCCGATCACATAGGTGATCGACATGACCAGCAGCGAAATCACGGCGACAAGGCGCGCGGTCTGGCTGTAGAAGCGATCCCCGATGAAGTCGGGCACGGTGAAGCGGCCGAACTTGCGAAGATAAGGCGCAAGCAGGAGCGCCAGAAGCACATAGCCGCCGGTCCAGCCCATCAGGTAGGTGGAGTTGCCGTAGCCGACGAAGGCGATCAGGCCGGCCATCGAGATGAACGAGGCCGCCGACATCCAGTCTGCCGCGGTCGCGGCGCCGTTGACGATCGGATGGACGCCGCGCGAGGCTGCGTAGAAGTCCGCCGTCGAGCCAGCACGGGCCCATATGGCGATACCGATGTAAAGCGCGAACGACGCGCCCACAACGATCAGGTTGAGTGTGAACTGATCCATGCGCCCCGTTCCTTACTGTTCGTCCACGCCGAACTCTTTATCGAGCCGGTTCATGTACCAGGTGTAATAGAAGATCAGCACGATGAAGGTCAGGATCGAGCCTTGCTGTGCGAACCAGAAGCCCAGATCGGTGCCCCCGATCGGGATCCACGAGATCAGCGGCCGAAACACGATGCCGAAGCCGAACGAAACGAGTGCCCAGATCACCATGCAGATGGTGATGACCCGAATATTCGCCGCCCAGTAGGCCTCGGGTGATTTGTCAGACATATGATGTCCTCCCAGATGGTTCCTCCTGCAGGCGCCCCGGCCCGGGAAGCCTGCTTCTTGCGTGCCCGATAGGCCTCGACCATTTCGCCGAGGCGCAGGTGCCTCAGTCCGTCGCCTCTTCGACGATGGCGCCAAGCTCCCCGGAGATGGCGTCGATGGCACCCATCCCGTCCACCCGCCGGAGAACGCCGCGCCCTTCGTAATAGGCGATCAGCGGTGCCGTCTGCGCGTGGTAGGCCGCAAGACGGGCCGCCACGGTTTCGGCATTGTCGTCGGCCCGGCGCGTGAACTCCGTGCCGCCGCATTTGTCGCAGACCCCGGCTTTGGCCGGCTGCTTGAACTCATCATGATAGCCTTCGCCACAAACGGCGCAGGTGTAGCGACCCGAGACGCGGCTCACCATTGCGGCATCATCCACCTCGATGGAGATTGCGGCTCCGATCGCCATGTCCTGTTCGGCCAGCAGGGCATCGAGCGCCTCGGCCTGGCCGGGGGTGCGGGGAAAGCCGTCGAGGATCACGCCGCGCGCGGTATCGGGATCGTTCATCCGGTCCTTTAGTACCGCCAGCACTATCTCGTCCGACACCAGTTCACCGGCCTCCATCACGGCCTTGGCCTTCTTGCCGGCATCGGTGCCGGCCTTGACCGCGGCGCGCAGCAGATCGCCGGTGGAAAGCTGCACCAAGCCGAAACGCTCCTCCAGCTTGCGGGCCTGGGTGCCCTTGCCGGCGCCCGGCGGGCCCAGAAGGATCAGGACCGCCGGCTGAGTGCGGGTGTCGGTGCTCGCCTCAGGCATCGGTCCGGCTCCGGTTCATGCGATTGTCGATCAAGTCGTCGACCACCGACGGATCAGCGAGGGTCGAGGTATCCCCCAGCGCGCCGAAATCGTCCTCGGCGATCTTGCGCAGGATGCGCCGCATGATCTTGCCCGAGCGTGTCTTCGGCAGGCCCGGCGCCCACTGGATCAGGTCGGGGCTGGCGATGGGGCCGATCTCCTGGCGCACCCATTTGACCAGGTCCTTGCGCAAATCTTCGTTCGGCTCGATGCCATTCATCAGGGTGACATAAGCGTAGATCCCCTGCCCCTTCACCGGATGCGGGTAGCCGACGACCGCAGCCTCGGCGACGACCTCATGGGCAACCAGCGCCGATTCCACCTCGGCCGTGCCCATCCGGTGGCCCGAGACGTTGATCACGTCATCGACCCGTCCGGTAATCCAGTAATAGCCGTCACTGTCCCGCCGACAGCCGTCGCCCGAGAAGTAGTAGCCCTTGTACTGCTGGAAATACGTCTCCTGGAAGCGCTGGTGGTCGCCCCAGACGGTGCGCATCTGCCCCGGCCAGCTGTCGGCGATGCAGAGCACGCCCTCGGCCTCGGTCGCGGTCTGCTCTTCGCCCGTGGTGGCATCCAGAACCACCGGCTTGATCCCGAAGAAGGGCTTCGTGGCCGATCCCGGCTTGGCCGCAATGGCCCCCGGCAGCGGCGTAATCAGATGGCCGCCGGTCTCGGTCTGCCACCAGGTATCGACGATCGGGCATTTGCCCTTGCCGA
>CAZKSE010000333.1:0-3417 GCA_964555305.1 uncultured Rhodobacter sp.
CGCGCGGTCGGTATTTCCCTTGAGCGGCGTGCGCCGGCCTCCGCGCGGGGCGGTATCGGCGGTGATCACGGCTTTGGCTTCGGAATCGTTGATCCGATTGGCGAGTGCATCGGGCGAGAAGCCGGCAAAGACCACCGAATGCACCGCGCCGATCCGGGCGCACGCCAGCATCGCATAGGCGGCTTCCGGGATCATCGGCAGATAGAGGACGACGCGGTCACCCTTGCCGATACCGTGCTCCTTGAGCACGTTCGCCATCCGGCTCGTCTGCTCGAGCAGGTCCTTGTAGCTGATGTGGCGCGCCGGCGTCTTCGGATCATCGGGTTCGAAGATGATTGCGGTCTGGTCGCCGCGCGTCACCACATGGCGGTCGATGCAGTTCGCCGATACGTTCAGCGTGCCATCCTCGAACCAGCGAATGCCTACATTGCCAAAGTCGAAATTGGTGTTCTTGACCTTGGAATAGGGGCGGATCCAGTCGATGCGACGTCCATGTTCGCGCCAGAATCCCTCGGGGTCCTCGATCGAGGCGGCATACATCTTCTCGTAGGTCGCGGCATCGATATGCGCGCGGGAAATGAATTCGTCGGATGCGGGATAAATGTTCTGCGGGCTCTGATCAGACATGGTGCTCCTCCTTCAGCGCAGAGACGGGGCTTCGCCCTGATGCGGCTTGCCTCCTGCGTCTCCTCCGTCACGCGCATTGTAACGCAGAGGTCAAAAAATTGGTAACTCTTTTTTCTCAAAGGATATTTGTGTCAATTAGTTAACTGACTGCCTGATCAATGTGTAAATCATTAACCGAGCGCGAACTTCGGAACGCCAGTTTTCAGGACGCTGACGGTCACGGTTCCGTCAATGCTCGTGACGTCGCGTCACAGACTCGGGAGTTCGCCACAAAGCAGCAAGGAGCAGCGACCGATAATGCCGTAGCCAACCGCAAGCACCGGTAGCGCTCGCAGCTCTACCGGGTCCGACCGGGTGATTCGCGCGGCTCAGGCGCCCAGTTCGGCACCGCGCAGGAAGCGCACGCCGTTGATCAGATAGCGTCCTTTGATATCGACCATCTCGTAATCCAGCAGATGGATCCGGCCGACATCGTCGGTGATCAGAACGCGCTGGACGATGCCCCGCTCACCCTCGCGCGCCTCCAGGAATCGAAAACCGGCTGGCCGGTGCACCATCGGGTAGCCCTGTCGCACCATCGCGCCGAAGCGCTCGGCGGTCTGGAAGATGTCGCGGATCGCCGGACTGGCGTAATCGAAGGCCGCATCGAAATCGTCGGACTGGAATGCCGCGATCTGATCGCCGATGACTTGGTGGATTGCGGCGTCATCGGCGGCGGCAAATGGGGTAGTCGCCAAAAAGCCGGCGACGGCAAAGCTGAGGGCAATTCGGCGCATCCGATCCTCCTGCATATCCGAGTCTTACGCAGTCCGGGGCATGGCGGATCACCGGCATGCCGCAGCGCGTCCTGAGGGGCGCGCCGGTCGAAGTTTTGGGCCGAAATCGCCAGGCCACGGATCTGGCCTCATCGCGGGATACTGAGGGCGTAAGGCGTTCGTCAAAAAAAGGTTTCGATTCACCGGATTTACGTTAGTTCTCATGGGATTTCCGGTCGCCGCTCAACATGAGCACGCGACCGGCGAGGCAACGAGGTTGTCGTCAGCTCTGCCGCTGCGGGCGGTCGCGGAGGCGGGTTTCCGGGCGCTCCCCGAAGCCCGCTTTGAAAGCCCCGGTCAGGAAGCCGGCGATACGGTCAGTTCTCCGCACAACGCCCGCTCGATCAGCGTCACCGTCTCATCGATGCCATAGAGCGCGATGAACCCGCCGAAACGCGGGCCTTCGGACGCCCCCAGAAGCACCTCGTAAAGCGCCTTGAACCAGTCGCGCAGGGGCTCGAACTCGTGCTCCTTGCCAGTGGCGAAGACCATCGATTGCAATGCCTCGGCATCCAGCCCGCCCTTCCATTCCCTCAAGCGGCACACCAGATCCTCCATCGCCGTGCGCTCCTTCGCGTCGGGCAGCCGGTAGGTTCGCGTCGGCGCGACGAAGTCGCGGAAGTAGCGCACGGCGTATTCGGCAGCGGCATCCAGATCGGGATGCGTCTCGGGACTGGCCTCGGGCGCATAGCGGCGGATAAAGCCCCACAGCCCCGCCTTGTCCTGCGCCCCTGCGACCGACGCCAGGTTCAGAAGCATCGCGAAGCTGACCACCATGCGCGACTCGGGCGGATTGCCGGCATGGATGTGCCAGACCGGATTGGCCAGTTGCTGCTCCATGCCCTGCCCTGGATAGGCGCGCAACTGCTGGTGGTACTCGTCTACTGCCTTCGGGATCACGTCCCACCAGAGCCGCTTCGCGGTCTTCGGCTTCTGGAACATGAAATAGCTCAAGCTCTCTGTCGCGGCATAGGTCAGCCATTCATCGATGGTCAGCCCGTTGCCCTTGGATTTCGAAATCTTCTGCCCCTGGTCGTCCAGGAACAGTTCGTAGACGAAATGCTCGGGTTTGCGCCCGCCAAGGATCTCGCAGATCGAATCGTAGATTGGCGTGTTGGTAGAATGATCCTTGCCATACATCTCGAAATCGACGTCGAGTGCGGCCCAGCGGGCGCCGAAATCGGGCTTCCACTGCAACTTCACGTTGCCGCCCGTGACCGGCAGCGTCCATTCGCGGCCCGCCTCGTCGTCGAAGGTCACGGTGCCGTCTTTCGCGTCGACATGCTTGATCGGCACATAGAGCACACGCCCGGTTTCGGGATGGATCGGCAGGAAAATCGAATAGGTTTGCTGCCGTTCCTCGCGCAGGGACTTCAACATCACGGCCATGATGTCGTCATAGCGCTCGACCGCGCGGAGCAGGACTGTGTCGAACTCACCCGACTTGTAGAAATCGGTGGCCGAGATAAATTCGTATTCAAACCCGAAGGTATCTAGGAACCGCCGCAGCATCGCGTTGTTGTGGTGGCCGAAACTTTCGAACTTGGCGAAAGGGTCGGGCACGGCGGTCAGGGGTCTTTGCAGATGCTCGCGAAGCGCCACAGGATCGGGGACGTTGTCTGGGACCTTGCGCATCCCGTCCATGTCGTCGGAGAAGCAGATCAGCCGTGTCGGAATGTCCGAAATCACCTCGAAGGCGCGCCGGATCATCGTGGTGCGCGCGACCTCGCCGAAGGTGCCGATATGTGGCAGGCCCGAGGGGCCGTAGCCGGTCTCGAACAGCACATGGCCCTTGGCGGGCGCGCTCGCCTCGAAGCGTTTGAGCAGGCGGCGTGCTTCTTCGAAGGGCCAGGCCTTGGAGGTCATCGCAGCGTCGCGAAGGGTGGTCATCGTTCTGGTTCCGGCTGGGCGGGCTGATTACCCGCGACCCCGGCTTCCTATTGCCCGCCCCCCCGGCAGTCAATATTGTGTGGCA
>CAZKSE010000334.1:0-3395 GCA_964555305.1 uncultured Rhodobacter sp.
AGCTGGTCCTTCCCGACCGCGGCGGCCACGAAGGGCGGCACCTCCTCCAGCACATGAACCACGGTGATCCGCCCGCCGGGGCTCAGTAGCCTGGCGGCCTTCCGGATCAGGCCGCTGGACGTGGCACCCTTGCTGAACAATGCAGCGGCGACGACGATCGACTGGAACATTGTCCTCTCCTGTCAGCCTGTATCCGGGCTTTGGCGACGCGCGGTGGGCGCGCGATCAGCGCAGCACCAGCACCGAGGTTTCGGCATGCCGCACGACGCGTGCCGCGGTGGAGCCGATGAAATAATCGCTCAATCCCGGCTTGTGCGAGGCGATCATGATCAGGTCGGCCTTCTTTTCCGTCGCCGTTCCAAGGATCCCGGCCGACGCCATGCCGCTGCGCACGACCACCTCGGTCCTGAGCCCCTCGGCCTCGGCCGCGATCCCTTCGAGGATATCGCGCACCTTGCGCTGATGCGCGCTGAGCTGGTCGCGCGGAACGTGGACAACCGCGTATTTCGGCACCTCGTCAAGCACATGGACCAGCACCACGCGGCCGCCGTCGTTGAGCAGGTCGCGGGCCTTCTCGATCATGGTGCGGGTGGTGCGGCCCTCGTCGAAAAGTGCGGCAGCGATCAGGATCGTATCGTACATCGGCGGTGCCCTCCGGTGGTCGTCTCGGTTCCGTCTGTCCTGTCGGTCCGTCTGTCCTGTCGGCCCGTGCCCTCGGCGCGCGCTTCCGGCTTCCCTTAAGGGCTAGCGGCTCGTGCCCGATGGGTCAACCGCAGGCCCGCTGCTCCCGGTCATGTTGAGGTATGTCAATGCAGCTCGGGCCCAGGCCGGGCATGATGCCCCTGCGTCACCCGCATGAACCAGTTGCGGGGCGGCGTTGGAATGGATTTCAGGCCGTCGAGAACGTCATGCCGCACTCCCGCACCCGCGATCCCGCCTTCTGCCGCCCCGATGCGCCGGAGGGTGGCCTCAAGGTTCTTCGCCGCGATTTCGCCGCTCGCGGGCCGGTCGTCAGCCTTCAGAACCGGAGGCGGATCGACGTCCGCGCGCTGATGATCGGGCGCACGGCCAGCGGGGCTGCAGGGCTGCTGCGCCAGGTCTATCCGCAGACGGGCACCGTTCAGGGTCTGGCTTGCCTGACCGCGCTTGAGCTGGCGCTGGACAGGCCCGCCGACCCGGGCACGCTGCGCGCGCGGGCGCTTTTCGCGCAGGCCGAGATCGCGGTGGCAATGATCCAGCGCGCTTGCACGGTTTGGCCGCGCCTGCTGGGCGAGCAGCCGCAACTGCCCTTGCTGCGCTACGCCAATGCCGCCATGCAGGCGCTTGGCGCGCGGCTCTGGCGCGGCGGCGACCCGCTGGACGGCAGCGCCACGGCTGCACCGCTCTCGCAGGCCGAACCCGCGATCTCGGCCCTGATCGAGGCGATCGAAACCGCGGTTCTGCCGCGTGCCCCGGCCGATCCCGGCGCGCTGGCGGACTGGGCGTCGCGCAATGACGCACCGATGGCGCGGCTGATTCGCCGCGCCGCGCGCGTCCCGTTTCTGCACCGCGTGGCGCCCGCAAACCCGTTGCCGGATCTGCCGACTCTTTCCACGCTTCTGACCTGCGACCCTGCGGGCGCTGCTGTTCACGGCGGTCTGGCGTTCGATCCCACGCCCTATGCCCGACAGGCACACGATCCTGGCGCGGCGCGTTTCGGCCCGCTCGGCGCGCGATTTTTGGCCCAGGCCGCTCAAGCCCAGGCAGTGGTCGAGGCATTGAGCCGGCTTGATCCGCCCCCCCTCGCCAGCTGCCGGAGCGGGCAGGGTGCTGGCGTCGCGATGGTCGAGGGGCTCGGCGGACCGCTTCTTCAGTGTGCGAGCTGCGACCGTCACGGACGGATTACCCGCTATTCCAGCCGGATGCCGGCAGACTGGATCCTGCATCCCGACGGTGCCTTGACGGCGATGCTGGCCGCGCTGAAGCCGGAGCGGTTTCCGCGCGACGCGCCGATGGTCCTTGCCGGCTTCGATGCGGGCGGTTCAGCGGTGGTACGTCACACGCGGCTGGACGCCGCTGCCGACAGCCGGCCCGAGGGCGCGTGAGCGCTGTTTTGGTGCAGCGGTAAACGCGCTCAGAATGCCTTGAAGGTCATCGTCGTCAGCGTGCGCGAGATATTCGGCACGTCGAAAAGCCGCTCGGTCAGGTAATGGCCCACGTCCTCGTCGTCGGGGATGTAGACCTTGGCGAGCAGGTCGTATTCCCCGCTGGTGGAATAGAGTTCCGACACCACCTCACGGTCGTAAATGTCGGCCGCGACCTGATAGGTCTTGCCGGGAGAGCAGCGGAACTGGACGAAGACACATTGCATGGCACACCTCGTGATCGATGCGGGGCCAGCCTATGCCAGCGCAGGGGACGGCTGCAAGCGGTCAACCCGTCAACGGATAATTCGTCAGCACATCGTAGACCGGCCCCTCCGCCCGCAGGAGCGAGCGATAGAGGGCGAATTCGCTCACCGCAAAGGGAGGCGAGGTGACCGCGCCGATCTCACCCATCGCCTTGGCCAGTTCCCCGGCGCTGATCCGACCGGGTGCCAGCCGGCCCAGCGTGACATGCGGAACGAAGCGCTTTCTCTCCAGCGGGACGCCCAACTCGCGGACCGCCCGCGCGACCCGGCCTTGCAGATGATCCAGCGCCGGGTTGGGCGCGAGGGTGGCGTGTACATTGCGGGGCTTGTCGCCCCCGAAGACACCCAGGCCCGTGATCGACAGCGTCAACGGCGCCGCGCGGATCCGGTCGAGTGCGTCATGGACTTCCTCCAGCACATTCTCGGGCAGGGATCCCAGAAAGGCGAGCGTGACATGCATGTTCGCCGGTGGCACGGGGCGCGGCAGGGGTAGCAGGAACTGCGTCACGGCCAGCTGGCTGCGGATCGCCTCGGGCAGGGGCAGGGCGACGAAGGCGCGGATCATGCGGCACGCTCCAAGAGTCGGAGGGACAGAATGCGACGGCCCGGGGGCGCTGTCACCCCCAGGCCGCCAACCAGTTCCGGCGTTTCAGCGCGGTTCGGCCATCAGCCCCTTCACCAGCGCCACGCAGCCCAGAAGCAGGACCACCGCGAACGGCAACCCGGTCGAGACCGCCATCGCCTGCAAGGCGACCAGTCCGCCGCCGATCAGCAGCGCCGCGGCGACCAGGCCTTCGAAGGTCACCCAGAAGATCCGCTGGACGACCGGCGCGTCGATCTTGCCGCCTGCGGTGATCGTGTCGATCACCAGCGAGCCGGAATCCGACGAGGTGACGAAGAAGACGATCACCAGGACAATCGCGATGGTCGAGCTGATCGCGGCAAGCGGCAGTTCCGACAGCATCCCGAAGAGCGACAGCTCCGGCACATAGGCCTCCACGACATA
>CAZKSE010000335.1:0-3357 GCA_964555305.1 uncultured Rhodobacter sp.
GCGTCTCGGGGATGACGATGACGGTGCGAAAGCCCATCGACGCGCCGACCAGCGCAAGGCCGATGCCCGTGTTCCCCGCCGTCCCCTCGACGATGGTGCCGCCGGGTTTCAGCAGCCCCTTCTCGACCGCGTCGCGGATGATGTAGAGCGCCGCGCGGTCCTTCACCGACTGCCCGGGATTGAGGAACTCGGCCTTGCCGAGGATCTCGCAACCCGTCGCCTCGCTGGCGGCGCGCAGGCGGATCAGGGGGGTGTTGCCGACGGCATCGGCCAGGTCGCGGCGGATCATGGGTCTGTCCTTCTGTTTCGTCGGGGCGGTTCCATCGCGTTTTGCGCTCAGTGCAGGACGCCCGCGCGTTTCATCGACCGCGTATAGATCCAGCCGATCAGCGGCACCAGAACCAGCAGGCCCAGCACCCCGTGACGCGGCAGGCCCAGCAGCTCGGCCGGCAGGCCCGCCATCTCGGCGCCCAGCACTGCCGCCACGAAGCCCAGGAAGGCCGCGAAGAAGATCAGCACTGATGCATCGTCGCGCATCATCGCGAAGATCGCGGCGATCAGCCCCAGCCAGACCCCCAGCGCCCAGCCGATCCGCGCCCAGACCGCGCCGCTTTCCATCGCCAGCGTCAGGCTGGGCAGCTCCAGCCCCAGGCCGAAGCGCACGACGATGTAATCGGTCGCCAGCACCCCGTGCCAGACCAGCAGGAGAAAGGCGATCAGCCCCAGATGCGCGGGTGCGGCGGTGTCGGAATTGGTCATGGCGATCCCTGATCTCGCGTAACGGTCCATCCTTGCCAAACTGACGCGCCCCGCCCCGACTGTCCAGACCCGGCCGCCTGCCGCGCCCCCTTTTCCCGCACGCCCGCCCGTGCCAGAGTTGCCGGACCATGACCGATAAAAACACCGCCCTTTCCCCCGACGACCTGCGCCGCCGCTGCGACCCGGACAGCCTCGGTTTCACCACCACCGCCGAGCTGGAGCCGCTGGAGCGCCTGATCGGCCAGGACCGCGCGATCGAGGCGATCCGGCTGTCCGCGGGCATCCGGCACCGCCGCTTTCACCTCTTCGTCCACGGACCCGAGGGCTCGGGGCGCCATTCCTCGGTCGCGAAGCTTCTGGCCGAGGCCGCGGCCGAACGCCCGGTGCCCGACGACTGGGTCTATGTCCACGATTTCGACGCCCCCGACCGGCCGCGGGCGCTGAACCTGCCGCGCGGCGCGGGCCCGCGCCTGCGCAAGGCAATGGCCGAGCTGATCGACGATCTGGCCCAAGGCATCCCCGCGCTCTTCGAATCCGAGGAATACCAGTCCCGCCGCGCCGCCATCGAGGAGGAATTCGGCAGTCGCAACGAAAAGGCCTTCTCGGGCCTGGCGCAGCGCGCGCGCGAGCGCGGCGTCGCCATCCTGCGCACGCCGATGGGCTTCGCCCTTGCCCCCATGAAGGACGGCGAGGTCCAGAAACCCGAGGTGATCGAGAAACTGCCCGAGGCCGAGCGCAACGCCATTCGCGAACACGTCGCCCAGACCCAGCAGGAGCTGTCGGAATTCCTCGAATCCCTGCCCCGGATCGAGAAGGAGCATCGCGCCGCCATCGCCGCGCTCAATGCCGAACTGGCCGAACAGGTCGTCGATCTGAACCTGGCCGACCTGCGCGCCGAATTTGCCGGCATCAAGGTGCTGGAGGGGCATTTCGACGCGCTGCGCAAGGATCTGATCGCCAATGCCGAACTGTTCCTGAAGGCCGGCAGCCAGAGCGGCGACGGCCCCTTCCCCATCGCTTCGGCCAAGGTGCACGACACGCCGCGCTTTCACCGCTACGCCGTGAACGTCATGGTCTCGCACGGGGGCGAGGCGACGGGCGCGCCGGTGATCGTCGAATCCCTGCCGACGCTGGCCAACCTGACCGGCCGCGTCGAATACATCCAGCAGATGGGCACGCTCGTCACCGATGCGACGCTCATCCGCCCCGGCGCGCTGCACCGCGCCAATGGCGGCTATCTGGTGATCGACGCCCGCCGGCTGCTGACCGAACCCTTCGCCTGGGACGCGCTGAAACGCTGCCTGGAGACCGCCGAGATCCGCATCATCGGCGCCGGCGAGCGGCTGGGCCTCTCGGCCACCGGCACGCTGGAGCCGGAACCCGTGCCGCTGGATCTGCGCGTCGCGCTGGTCGGCGACCGCTTCCTGCACATGCTGCTCGAAGCGCATGACCCCGAATTCTCGCAACTCTTCACCGTGACCGCCGAATTCGGCCACGACATGGACCGGCGCGAGGAAAGCATGAAGCTTTTCGCCCGCCAGATCGCGGCGGTGGTGAAGCGCGAATGCCTGCGCCCGGTCACCGCCGATGGCGTCGCCGCCCTGATCGAGATCGCCTCGCGCGAGGCCGATGACGCCGAGAAACTGTCGCTCGTGCTCAGCCGGCTGTGGGACATCCTGCGCGAGGCCGATTACCGCGCCCGCGAGGAAGTCGCCGCCACCATCGCCCGCGCCCATGTCGAAGGCGCCGAGGCCGCGCGCCTGCGCCGCGCCGACCGCGTCGCCGAACGGATGCAGGAAATGATCGCGCGGGGCACGCTGATGATTGCCACGCGCGGCTCGGTCGTGGGCCAGATCAACGGGCTGACGGTCGCAAACCTGGGGGCGGCGCGGTTCGGCTGGCCGGCGCGGATCACCGCGCGGGTGCGGCTGGGCGCGGGGCAGCTCGTCGATATCGAACGCGAAGTGAAGCTGGGCGGTCCGATCCATTCGAAGGGCGTGCTGATCCTGTCGGGGTATCTGTCCACGCATTACCTGCCGGATACGCCGCTCTCGCTCTGGGCCTCTCTGGTCTTCGAGCAGAGCTATGGCGGGGTCGAGGGCGACAGCGCCTCGGTGGCCGAACTTTGCGCGCTCCTCTCGGCGCTGGCGGGCGTGCCGCTCAGCCAGTCCTTCGCCGTCACCGGCTCGATCAACCAGCTGGGCGAGGTGCAGCCCGTGGGCGGCGTGAACGAGAAGATCGAGGGCTTTTTCGACGCCTGCTCGGCGCAGGGGCTCACCGGCCGGCAGGGCGTGCTGCTGCCGCGGCGGAATGTGGACAACCTGATGCTGCGCCCCGATGTCGTCGAGGCGGTGGCCGACGGCCGCTTCCATGTGCACGCCATCGACCATGTCGATCAGGCGCTCGAGATCCTGACCGGCCTGCCCGCCGGCACGCGCGGCATGGGCGGCGATTTCGACCCCGGTTCGGTCAATGCCAATGTCGAGGCGCGACTGTTCGATTTCGCCGAGGCCCGGCGCGATTTCGCCCGCATGGCCGAACCGGCGGAGCGGCGTGATGACGACTGACGCCGCCAGCGCACAGCCGACCGCACCGCCG
>CAZKSE010000336.1:0-3326 GCA_964555305.1 uncultured Rhodobacter sp.
CGTCCCCGATCATGATGAAACCCTTTTCGGCGCGCATGATATGCAGCGCCTCGGTCCCGTAAGGCATGACGCCGAATTCGGCGCCGGCCTCCAGCAGCCGGTCCCAGAGCGCCCGGCCCTGACCCGCCGGCACCGCGATCTCGAAGGACAACTCGCCCGAGAACGAGATGCGGAAGACCCGCACCGGCATCCCGGCCAGCTGCCCCGCGCGCCAGTCCATGAAGGGCAGGGCATCCTTCGACAGGTCGATGTCGGTGCCGAGCTTTTCCAGAACCTTGCGCGCCTTCGGCCCGACGACTCCGATCTGCGCGTATTGCTCGGTCAGGTTCACCACATGGACCTTCCAATCCCACCATTCGCATTGCAGCCAGTCTTCCATCCAGGCGTGGATCCGGTCCGCGCCGCCGGTGGTCGTGTGGCAGAGGAAGGCGTCGTCCGAAAGCCGCGCGGCGACGCCGTCATCCATCAGGAAGCCGTTTTCGTTGCACATCAGGCCATAGCGGCATTTGCCCGGCTTCAGCGTGCTCATCATGTTGGTGTAGAGCATGTCCATGAAGCGCCCGGCGTCGGGGCCCTTCACCAGGATCTTGCCCAGCGTCGAGGCATCGAGCAGGCCGAGGCTGTCGCGGGTCTGCCGAACCTCGCGCCTTACCGCCTCCTCGCGGGTCTCATCCGCGCGGCGGTAGCAATAGGGCCGCCGCCACTGACCCACGGGTTCCCAGTCGGCGCCGTTTTCGGCGTGCCAATCGTGAAGCGGCGTGTGGCGCAGGGGCTGAAAGAGCGTCCCGCGCGCCTCGCCCGCGATCGCGCCCATCGAGATCGGGGTGTAGGGGGGGCGGAAGGTGGTCGTTCCCACCTGCGGGATCGGCCGGCCCAGACTGTCTGCCAGGATAGCCAGTCCGTTGATATTGCTGATCTTTCCCTGATCCGTCGCCATGCCGAGCGTGGTGTAGCGCTTGGCGTGCTCGACCGATTCGTAGCCTTCGCGCGCGGCCAGCTGGATGTCCGAGACCTTCACGTCGTTCTGCGGATCGAGCCACATCTTCGCGCGCAGCGTGTA
Organism: uncultured Rhodobacter sp.; assembly: GCA_964555305.1. Taxonomy (GTDB): domain Bacteria; phylum Pseudomonadota; class Alphaproteobacteria; order Rhodobacterales; family Rhodobacteraceae; genus Pararhodobacter. The sequence goes on from CAZKSE010000336.1 coordinate 1,061, forward strand.
GCCGGCGCGCGCGGGCATCATCCAGACCGGCGCCAGCGGCGCCTCCGGCTCGGTCTCGGCGCGGGGGGCGGGGGTGCTTCTTGCCCCGGCTGCGCCGAGGCCCGCGGCATGTCCGTCGGCGAGCACCGCATCGGCGGTCATCTCGCCATTGGCGCTGCCGGCGGCGAGGACGAAGCCCTGTCCGTCATGGCCCAGCGGCGGGCGGTCGGGGTCGGGGCGGAAGGCGGCCTGCGCCTCGTCCCAGGTCAGCTTGCCGCCGCAATGCGACCACAGGTGCACGACCGGCGACCAGCCCCCCGACATGGCGACCGCGTCGCAATGGATCCGCTCGGACGCCTCGGCCCCGTCGCCGTGTTGCGGGCAGAGCTCCACCGCGGTGACGCGCTTGCCGCCCTCCACCTGCCGGATGGCGGTGGCCGGGATGACGCGGATGGCGCGGGTGCGGGCGGCATCGGGCAGCGGCCCGGTCGCCGCATCGCGCGCGTCGATCACGGCGCGGACGTTCACGCCGGCATCGTGCAGCGCGATGGCGGTGCGGTAGGCATCGTCGTTGTTGGTCACGACCACCACGCGCCGGCCCGGTGCCACGGCCCAGTTGACCGCGTAGTCGCGCATGGCGCTGGCCAGCATGACGCCGGGGATGTCGTTGCCGGCAAAACTGAGCGGGCGCTCGATGGCGCCGGTGGCGGTGATCGTCCGGGCGGCGCGGATCCGCCAGAGCCGGTGGCGCGGCTTGTCGGCGCCGGGCTCATGATCGGCCAGGCGCTGATAGGCCAGGACATAGCCGTGATCGTGCACGCCCGCGCCCATCGTCCGGGCCAGAAGCGTGACATTCGCCATGCCGCGCAGCGCCTCGATCTGCGCCGTCACCCAGGCATCGGCCGTTTCACCGTCGATCACGACGCCATCGACCGGCGCGCGGCCGCCCCAATGCGCGGTCTGTTCGCAGAGGATCACGCGCTTGCCGGCCTTGGCCGCGGCCCGCGCCGCCGCGATCCCGGCGATGCCGCCCCCGATCACCAGCACATCGGCAAAGGCGTAAACCTGCTCGTAGCGGTCGGCATCCACGGTTTCCGCCTCGGGGGCGCGACCCAGGCCCGCGGTCTGGCGGATGACGGGCTCGTAGACATGTTTCCAGAACGGGCGGGGTTGGATGAACATCTTGTAGTAGAAGCCCGCCGTCAGGAACCGCGCGAAGGCGTTGTTCACCGCGCCCAGGTCGTAGTCGAGGCTGGGCCAGTGGTTCTGGCTGACCAGCCTCGCCCCGGCGAAAAGCTCGGTCGTGGTGGCGCGCTGGTTGGGCTCGAACCGCTGCCCCTCGCCCAGGCCCAGAAGCGCGTTCGGCTCCTCGGCGCCGGCGGCGACGACGCCGCGCGGCCGGTGATACTTGAAGGACCGCCCGACCAGCATCTGATCGCCGGCCAGCAGCGCCGAGGCCAGCGTGTCCCCGGCATGGCCCTGCATCCGCTTGCCGTTGAAGGTGAAATCCAGCCGTTTGGCGCGGTCGATCAGCCGGCCGCCCTTTTCCAGACGATGGCTCATGCCCATCCCTCCCATTGCGGACGACGGGCCTTGATGGCCTTTACCACGTCTTTCGGCGGCTCGGTCGTCTGCGCGGGATAGGTGGCGAACACCTCCAGCGTGACGGTGCAGCGCGCGGCGATGAACCATTTGCCGCAGCCATAGACATGGCGCCAGCGTTCGAAATGCACGCCGCGCGGGTTCTTGCGGTTGAACATGTAGGCTTCGAATTCCGCATCCGCCGATCCGGGGCCAAAGCGTTTCAGATGCGCCTCGCCGCCATTGGTGAATTCGGTTTCCTCGGCGGAGACGCCGCAATGGGGACAGGTCAGCAGAAGCATGGGCGGGCCTTCGGATCGGGGCGGGAAGGGTGCGGCGGGCAAACGAAAAAATCCGGGCGCGGCGCAAGGGCCGGCCCGGAGAGACTGGGAGGAAGTGCGGGTATGTCCCGCTGGTTATTCGGGTAATTCGATCGTGACGCTGGCCTCGTTGCCGCCGCCGAACATGTTGCCGTCGGTTGCCAGGTACCAGATGATACCCGCCACCACGACGACGACCGCCCCGAGGATGAAGCCGAAGGCGCCACGCCCGCCGGGTTCAGGTTCTGCCATGACTGTCGCTCCGTCTGTCGATGCGTTGTCAGGGCAACTCGCGCGGGGGCTGTCCGGTTCCCCGCAAAAGCCGGGGACGTTACGTCACGGCCGCGGCCGGGCGCGGTGGCGCGCCCGGCCAGCCCGGCCAGCCT
>CAZKSE010000337.1:0-3306 GCA_964555305.1 uncultured Rhodobacter sp.
TCGGCGACCCCGGCGGCGGCGGCGCTCTCGGGCCGGGCCTGGGCCAGCGCGTCATGCGCAGCGCGATCGATCATGGCGTCGGTGTAGGGCGCGCCCAGCCGCGCGAGCGTAGCCAGGTGCCGGTCCAGCATCGAGACATCGAGCGGCGTGGCGGCCAGCCAGGGATAGGCGGGCATGATCGAGGTCGGCACGACCGCGCGCGGGTCGATCAGATGCGCGACGTGCCAGGCGTCGGAGTACTTGCCGCCTACCCGCGCCAGGTCTGGCCCGGTCCGTTTAGAGCCCCAGAGCATCGGATGGTCGTAGGCGGATTCGGCGGCCAGCGAATAGGGCCCGTAGCGATCGCGCTCGTCGGCCAGGCGGCGGATCATCTGGCTGTGGCAGGCATAGCAACCCTCTCGCATGTAGATCTCGCGCCCGGCGAGTTCCAGCGGGGTGTGCGGACGCATGTCCTCGGGGATCTCGACCGTCTCGTCGATGGTGAAGAGCGGCGCGATCTCGACGATGCCCCCGATCGAGGCGACGCCGATGATCGCCACGACAAGGCTCATCGAGACGCGTTCGAGGTTGTAATGCAGCTTCAGCATGGGTTCACTCCGCCGGTTGTACGGTCAGCGGGTGGTCGGCGGGATGCGCGATCTCGGGGCGTTGGCGCAGGGTCGCGCGGATGTTGACGGCGCAGAGCACCGCGCCCGCGAGGAACATCGCGCCGCCCAGCGTGCGCAGCAGATAGTAGGGGATCATCGCCTCCATCGACTGCAGGAAGCTCCAGGCGAGCGAGCCGCCTTCGTCATAGGTTCGCCACATCAGCCCTTGTGTGATCCCGGCGTTCCAGAGCGCAACGACATAGATGAAGGTCCCCGCCACCGCCAGCCAGAAGTGCCACTCCACCGCGCGTGGCCAGGCCATTGCCTGCCGACCGGAATAATGCGGCACCAGCGTGTAAAGCGCGCCAAAGGTGATCATCGCAACCCAGCCCAGCGTGCCGGCATGGACATGGCCCACCGTCCAGTCGGTGTAATGCGAGAGCGAGTTGACCGGTCGGATCGCCAGGAACGACCCCTCGAACGTGGCGATGCCGTAGAAGACCGCGGCGACGAACATGAAGCGCAGCGTCGCGTCGTCGCGCACCCTGTGCCAGGCACCGTTCAGTGTGGCGATGGCGTTCCCGGCCGAGGCCCAGCTAGGCACCAGCAGCATCACCGAAAAGGTCATGCCGAGCGTCTGCGCCCAGTAGGGCAGTGCCGTGTAGTGCAAGTGGTGCGAGCCGGCCCACATGTAGAAGAAGACGATCCCCCAGAAGCTGACGATCGACAGCCGGTAGGACCAGATCGGCCGCTGCGCCCGCACTGGCAGGAAATAGTAGAGCATGCCCAGAAAGCCCGCGGTCAGGAAGAAGGCCACGGCGTTATGCCCGTACCACCACTGGATCATGGCATCCTGGACCCCCGACCAAATGGTGTAGGACTTGGCCCCTGCCAGGCTCACCGGCATGGCAAGGTTGTTGACGATGTGCAGCATCGCCACGACCAGGATAAAGGCGAGGTAATACCAGTTGGCGACGTAAATATGCGGCTCCGCCCGCCGCGCGAGCGTGCGCAGGTAGAGCACGAGATAGGTCACCCAGACGACCACCAGCAGGATGTCGGCATACCATTCGGGCTCGGCGTATTCCTTCGATTGGGTGACGCCCATCAGGTAACCGGTCGTCGCCCAGACCAGGAACAGGTTGTAGCCGACCAGCACGACCCACGGGCTCAACTGGTCGGCCAGCCGCGCACGCGAGGTGCGCTGGAGCACATGCAACGAGGTCGCGATCAGCGCGTTGCCACCAAAGCCGAAGATCACGCTGGTGGTGTGCAACGGCCGCAATCGGCCGTAGCTCGTCCAGGGCAATGCGGGCATCGCGTCGGGCCAGTGCATCAAAGCAGAGATCCACACCCCAACCCCCATGCCGATGATCGCCCAGACCATGGTCAAGGCAATGCCGAAGCGGGCCGGGGCGTCGTAGTAGTCGCGGCTGCGGTCGACTTTAGGTGCGGGATCCTCAATCAGCGAGGCACCGAGGCGCAGGATCAGCCAGAGTCCGAGGCCGAGAGCCATGAAGCCGTGCCACATGAGCGGTCCCTGCCGTGCGGCCACAGCCATGGCAAAGCCTACGGCCGCAAGGCCGAGGGCGAGAGCAAGGCCCATTCGGCGTTCGGCAAGACTTAGCGTGGCTGTCATCGCCCTCTCCTTCAGGCCGCGCTGCGGTCGGGCGGAGCGAGGGCAATTTCGGCCAACGTCGAGCGGTCGAGATCGGCGAGGAAGGCGCGCTCGGCCGAGCGCAACCGGCTCTTGAGCCTGCAGCACCCCTCGATCGTGCAGGCACTGTCGCCCAGGCCGAAGCATTCGACCAGTGCTTGGCCTTCCTCCAGAAGCTGTACCACTTGTCCGATCCGGATCGCGGCCGGGTCACTTGCCAGCACCGCGCCCCCACCCCCACCGCGTCGGGTTTCGACGATCCCACCGCGAGCCAGCCGCTGCATGATCTTAGTCAGGTGATTGCGCGATAGTTCAAATTCCTCGGCCAGCTCGGCCGTCGAAAACGCGCGATCCGGTGCAGATGCCATACGCATCAACATCCGAAGTCCGTAGTCAGTAAACGAGGTTAGACGCATTGCCGCTTTCCGATCACGAAGTGGTGTTGGTTTGACGCTTGCCGCTGAAATCTGGCCACGCCGCTGTCATGCTTGCTTGATATCGACGATCCCGCCAACGACAGAACGCCTCGACCAGTTCCACCACCATGAATGTTTGCTCCGGAACCGAATCCACCAGAATCACCACCCAAAGTCCCTTGCCGGCTATGGAGATGAGGATCCTTGCGCCGCCCGAGAGACCTGAAATGGTATTTACAATACCTATTGTAGAGAGTAAGCTTTGACAAGTCGAAACGGTGCGACACGCCGCCGCTGACGAACTGAAGGGAGGCAACATGAACGCCCGCCAATCCCATCCCGGTCTTGTCGATGAGTTCCGCCGCTATTGGCAGGGCGAGGGTCCGCTGTGGAAGCTCTATTGGATTTACGGCGTCCTGCTCAGCACGCTCGGCGGGGCTTTTATTCTTGGCGCCGTCTTGCAGCGCGCCCTTCCGGTGCCGGTGTTGGTGCTGCTCCTCGCCATAGCGCTGATCTACACGGGCTACATACTTGTCAGCATCTGGCGGTGCGCCTTCAACATAGAAAGCAATCCACTGGGGATCGAGCGCGAGGCTTGGGGATGGCTTGCCCGCGTCCTGACCATCGGTTGGGCGCTCAATGCCGC
>CAZKSE010000338.1:0-3298 GCA_964555305.1 uncultured Rhodobacter sp.
AGGCGCAGCGCGTCGATCTGAAGCCCTTGCGCCAGATCGGGCTGCAGCGCTTCGGCAACAGCAACGATCGCAGAGGCAGGATTTGCTGCCAACGAGACAACGGGCGCAGGCAAGGACGCCTGCGCAACAGGGGCAAGATGGGTCATCGGGAAACTCCGGAATGAAGGACAGGATCAGGCCCGGACACCCACTCTCGGGCACCTTCAGGCCTGATCTTTCCCGGCCCCTCTCTCCCTCTCGCACCAAGGCGTTCCCGATGCTTTGCTTGATTTTGTTCTTGTTATGTTCTATATTAAGAACCAAGCCAGAAAGGGGGGTCCACCATGGAAATCACCACGCACGCCCTGCCCGCGACGCCCAAGCAGATCGCCTATGCGCGATCGCTCGCCCTGCGCAACCAGACCCTTCTGCCCTGGGAGGTTCAGCAGGACCGGCGATCTTTGAGCGCCTGGATCGAGGCTCAGGCACGGCTGAAGCCGGTGTCGGACATGGACCAGCTGCCCACGTCCAGGCAGGTGGCCTTCGCTGAGAAGCTCGCCCGGATCAAACGGCGTGCCGTTCCGGACGAATGCTTTCGCGACAGGGAGCTCATGTCGAAGTGGATCGACGGGAATAAGTGAGCACAGCACCGGCTGGTGACGCCCTGTGCGGCCGTCCAGCTTTTTGCCACATCATAGTTTGGCAAACCGAGCGCAGCTGCCAACCTGTAGGTTGGCAGACTGGCCCTTCGGGACATCGACCTCGGCCGAAGGACCAAGGCCTGGTCCCGGCCGCACGCCGGGATGTGCACCGCTGCGACCTTCGGTAACCACCGCAAGTCGTAGCCGTCTCTCAATCCAGCGTCTTCAGATCTCCCTCCCCTTGGGGCTAGTCCCTCAGTTCTTTGGAAATGGTAAGATCGGAGCGTCCATAACGCAGGAAAAGCATCTTTATCAAAGAAAACTGTGGATGTCTCTTTGAAAATCTGTCACTTTAGGTATCATGGACACCGCAAGGTCACAGAATCTGAAGAAAGTGCTCGATGCCGTGCCCGCCGGGTATCTGGTCGATGCCGCATGGCTCGTCTCGCAGGGCATCGCCTATGAGAGCTTCCGTGACTATGTGAAACGCGGCTGGCTGGAGCGCATCGCACGCGGTGTCTTCCGCCGACCAGTCCTGAATATGCAGGCGTCCAACAGCATCGACTGGAAGACCTGCATCCTTTCGATGCAACATATCATGGGTCATGATCTGCATGTCGGGAGCACAACGGCACTCGGTGAACAAGGACATGCCCATTACCTCCGCCTGGGGGAAAGCGCTCCAGTCTGGGTCTATGGGGACAAGGTCCCGAACTGGCTGATCAAACTGCCGACGGATGCCCCTTTCAGTATCCGCCCCCGTTCCTTATTCACCGATCCGAAGCTGGGCGTGATCGAGGGCAAGAATTCTGGCCTGCCATGGGACTGGGGTCTGACGATGTCGACGCCGGAGCGCGCAATCCTGGAAGCCATGGACGAATTGCCCCACCATGAAAGCTTCCACATGCTCGACATGGTTTTCGAGGGCCTGACAACCCTGCGCCCGCGACTGTTGTCCGACCTCCTGCAGGTGTGCCGGAAGATCAAGGTCAAGCGCCTGTTCTTCGTCTTCGCGGACCGCCACGATCATCCCTGGCGCAAACAGATCGACCCGCAGGCATTCGACCTCGGCAGCGGCGACCGGGCTCTGGTCCAGGGCGGCAAGATCCACCCGCGCTATCGGATCATGGTGCCAGAAGAATTCGTGAAACCGGAGGCCGAAAATGGCGCGTGAGACCTATGAAGCCCAGGTTGCGCTCCTGGTGCGCGTCCTGCCCAATGTCGCGGGCGAAAGCGTCTTCGCGCTCAAGGGCGGGACGGCCATCAACCTCTTCTACCGCGACCTGCCTCGGCTGTCGGTCGACATCGACCTGACCTACCTGCTAATCAAGGAACGCGCCGAGAGCCTGGACGCGATCAACGCCGCGATGGATCGCATCGCGGCTTCCATCAAGACCGGAATCCGAGGCGCGAAATCGCAGCGCATCCAAGGGGGCGGCGGCGGAGCCACCCGGCTCCTGGCGCGCCTCGGGAATGCCGAGATCAAGATCGAAACCTCGCCCGTGACCCGGGGCGTGGTCCACGACCCGGAAGTCCGGACCGTATCTGCCGCCGTGGAGGATGCCTATGGCTATGCCGAAATGCACATCGTCTCGTTCGAGGACCTGTTCGCGGGAAAGCTGCACGCCGCCCTGGAAAGGCAGCATCCCCGGGATCTCTACGACGTCACACTCCTCTACGAAAACGAGAGCCTGACGCAGGACCTGTTCCACACCTTCCTGATCTATGTCGCCAGTTCGCCGCGACCGGCGCATGAGCTGCTCGAACCGAACCTGATCGATCTCGAGCAACCCTACGCGCGGGAATTCGAAGGCATGACCAGAACACCCGTCCCGCTCGCTACGCTTTTGGCGACGCGCCTCAAGTTGGTCGCCGATCTGCAATCGAGGCTCGATGACAAGGCGACGCAGTTCCTCCTGACGCTTCAGGACGGCGAGCCTGACTTCGCGGCGATCGACCGTTCGCAGGCCGCTGACCTACCGGCCGTGAAGTGGAAACTTCTCAACCTGAACAAACTGAAGCGCGACAACCCCGAAAAGCACGCAGCGCAGCGCGACGCCTTGTTGAAGCTCCTGGGTTGAGCCACGGCCATCACCGTCGTGAGGGGCGCTTTGCGTTGGCCGTCCTCATCGCGTCGATGGGAGGCGCCGAAGACGGGTGAACTCAGTCGGCGCTTCCAAGCCCTGTGTTTCGCTGAAATGACCACGTTTTCGCCCGACGAAAGGCAGAGCGCAGTGCTTCGGTCAGCAAAGGCGGCGAGTCCATCGCTTCAAAGAAGTGCGCATGGTCAATCTGCTTGAGATCGGTGCGGTCAGGGCTTTCAATATCAGGCGTTGCCATCCTTATAGGCCTCCGGGGCAATTACGGTTTTGCGGATTAGCTGACAGCCGCAATCGAGTAGTGCGGTGTCCCATCCCAAACAAGATCCCAAGACGCGCCCGGACGAACGTTCTGAATTGCGCGGGGCTCGAAGCAGACCAGGCAATTCCCGCCCGGTGCAGGAGCCCGGACCGAAGGGTAAATCAGGCCCTTGGATCCGCCCCGACGCAGATGCTGTGCCAGGCTTTGGCCCTCGGGATATCCGACAGCCGGATCCGGATGCAGCGCCGGATGACCTGCCTCACCGGTCATGTCATCGAAGACGCCGATGAAATCCGCCAGCAATTCCACATAGCGAG
>CAZKSE010000339.1:0-3297 GCA_964555305.1 uncultured Rhodobacter sp.
CGCACATCGCCGAGGCGTCGCAGCGTTTCGGCATCCCCGAGCACTGGATTCGCGCGGTGCTACGCGCCGAGAGCGCGGGCGACGTGCGCGCGATTTCGTCGGCCGGGGCGATGGGATTGATGCAGGTGATGCCCGACACATGGGCGGGCCTGCGCGTCCGCTACGGCCTCGGCCGCGATCCCTACGACCCGCGCGACAACATCCTCGCAGGCACGGCCTATCTACGCGAGATGTTCGACCGCTACGGCAATGTCGGCGCGATGCTTGCGGCCTATAACGCCGGCCCCGGCCGCTACGACGAGCACCGCGCGACGGGCCGCCCGCTTCCCGCCGAGACACGCGCCTATGTCGCCGCGCTCGCCCCGATCCTTGGCGGCGCGGCTCCATCGGATGCGCCGTTGCAACCACCGGCACCGCCGCCCGACTGGCGCGAGGCACCGCTATTCGTCATGCGCCCGGCCGACACGCAAGCTGCCGCCGCGCCGCCGTCCGAGGTGCAAACAGGCGACGGCCGCGCTGCCGTTCCGGCGCGCGACCCCGCCCGTGCGGAGCCGCAGGACGGCAGCATTTTCGTGGCGAGCGCCAGCGACGGGGGAACGCCATGAGGGCGGCGTTCCCGCGCTCGGCGGCGCTGGTTTCGGCATCCGGTCGGGCAGGTTTGCGCCCGGCAGGATTCCCGGCAGGAGGGGCAGAAAAGACAGAAAGGGCGGAGGGCAAGATTAAAGAAGACGGCACCATGTCGGGCCGCTTCTGGAAATTGTTATTGTCTGCACACTGGTTAGGCGACCGATTCCGGCACCATGGTTTTGAGGGGCCGCGTGCCGCGATTTCGCACAAAGCCTTAGCTTTGCTGGGTTTCGAGCGGCACCATAGGCGCAGATTGGCCGTATTTCGACGGTTTTGGCTGGAGTCGCGCCCTTGAGCGCCGACGACGAAAATCGCTTCCGACCAAAGCCCGGCCGCATCCGATCCGACACGCCGAAGGCCGGTAAGACCAAGAGCTTTTTCACGCAGGTCAGGAAGATCACCCGGCAGCATCAGGCGGCAGCCTCCCGCGATCCTTCCATGCCGTCATCCGCCCGCCCGTCATCGCCGGGCCGTTCCCGCGCCGTGGTCGCCAGCGGCAAGGGCGTGAAGCGCGGCCGGGGCGCGAGCTTCGTGCGCGCCCGGAACATCTCCGGCCAATGGCATCATCGCCAGCCCGGCAGCCGCCGCGTGATCGTCAAGCAGCGCAGCGTCCGGGCCGCGTGGAAGGGCGGCCGCGCCCGCGCGCATCTGCGCTATGTCCAGCGCGACGGCACGTCACGCGACGGCGAGCGGGGCCGGCTCTATTCGGCGACCGAGGACCGCGCCGATGGCGACGCCTTCCTTGATCGCGGCAAGGACGACCGCCACCAATTCAGATTCATCGTCTCGCCCGAGGACGGCGCGGAGCTGTCGGACCTCACGGCCTACACCCGCGATTTCATGAAGCAGGTGGAAGCCGACCTTGGCACGAAACTCGATTGGGTTGCCGTCAACCACTACAACACCGGCCATCCCCATGTGCATGTCATCGTCAACGGCCGCGACGATATGGGCGGGGATCTGGTCATCAACGGCGACTACCTTTCCGCCGGCCTGCGCGAGCGCGCCAGCGAGCTTGCCAGTCTGGAACTCGGCCCCGTCACCGAGATCGAGCAGACCCGCAAGCTGTCGGCCGAAATCGACCAAGACCGTTTCACCCGGATCGACCGCGCCATGACCGAGGAAGCTGATGCCCGTTTCCTCGATCTACGCCATGAACCGGCAGCGCCGCGCCGCCAGTTCGAGCGGACGCTACGCCTGCGCCGTCTTACCAAGCTGGGAAAGATGGGGCTGGCGACCGAGCATGCGCCCGCCGTTTGGGAATTGAGCAAGGACATGGAGCCTGCCCTGCGCGAGCTAGGCGAGCGCGGCGACATTATCCGCACCATGCAGAAGGCGCTCGGCCCGCAGGGAGGCGAACGCGATCCCATGAGCTTCCAAATCCATGACGGAGCGCCCGAGACGCCTATCGTCGGTCGCGTCGTGGACAAGCACCTGTCCGACGAGCTGGGGGAGAACCTGACCGTTGTGGTGGACGGGATCGACGGCCGCACCCACCACATCGCCGGCATCGCGCCCGAGCGGCTGGAGGACGCCCGCATCGGCAGCGTCGTCCAGATCGGCCCGGCCGAGGTGACGGCCCGGCCGTCCGACCGCACCATCACGGCCATTGCCGAGGACGGCATCTATCGGCCGAGCCGCCATCTGGAGCAGGCGAAGTTCGAGGGCCGCGTTCCCGGCGGCGACTATGAGGGCTATGTCGATGCGCATGTGCGCCGGCTGGAGGCGCTGCGCCGGGCCGGTATCGTCGAGCGGATCGACGCCGACCAATGGCGCATCCCCGATGATCTGGTCAGCCGCGCCGCCGCCTATGACGCCGGCCGCGACCGGCAAGCCAGTGTGCGCGTCCCTTCCCCGGTCGATCTGCAAAGGCAGATCGGATCGGATGGCGCGACCTGGCTGGACCGGAGATTGATCCATGGCGAGACGGCCGACCTTGCGCCGACCGGCTTCGGCCAACAGGTGCGCGACGCCATGGACCAACGCCGCGAGCACCACATTGCACAGGCCGACGCCACCCGAGCGCGGGACGGCCGCATCTTCTATCGGCGCAACCTTCTCGCCACGCTGCGCGAGCGGGAGGTTGTCCGCGTTGGCGCGGAGATGGCCGAGGGCAAAGGGCTGCCGTTCCGCGCCGCCACGGACGGCGAGAACGTGAGCGGCAAGTTCACCGGCACCGTTCAGCTATCTAGCGGCAAGTTCGCCGTGGTCGAAAAGAGCCATGAGTTCACGCTTGTCCCGTGGCGACCTGTCATCGACCGTCAGCTCGGCCGCGAGGTCATGGGCGTCGTGCAGGGCGGATCGGTGTCGTGGCAGTTCGGGCGAAGGCACGACCTTGGGCTTTAGCACGTCCGCGTGTTTTATACGGCATCTATCATGCCCCGTGTATCTCACGCTGGATGACGGCTATTGTAGAGCCTTCGTTGAAGCGTTCAGTAGAAAAGAAGATATGCCGAGACCGAAACTTCACAGCGACGAGTTCATTCTGGATACCGCGCTAGGCATCCTTCTTCAGAAAGGTCCATCGGCCTTCACCCTCTCCGATGTTGCGGAAGCTGTCGGCATCTCGCGGGCTGCGCTGATCCAGCGGTTCAAGGACAAGGCGACGCTGCATCGAAAGGTCATGGAGCGCACCACACAGGAGGTGCGCGACTATTTCGCGGGCGCGAG
>CAZKSE010000340.1:0-3290 GCA_964555305.1 uncultured Rhodobacter sp.
GGGCGGGGGGGGCCGGCTTTAGGCCGGGGGCGGGGGGGGGGGTCGGGGTGGGTTCGGGGTGGGAGGGGGAGGAGGGGGAGGGGGGGGGGGCCGGGGGGGTCGGGGGGGTCGGCGGGGGTTCGGGCCATTTCAAAGCGAACGGACGCATCCGTTGCCTGGAAGGCGGCCCCGGGCGCGGCATCCGGCGCCGGTTGGGGGCGCGGGGGGGCGGCGAAGCGGGTCAGGCGGGCGAGTTCGGCTTCGGCCGTCTCGGGCGGGCGGCGGCGCAGATCGGCGGCGAGGCGCGCGCCAAGGCCCGGGTCGGCCTCGAGCGCCTGGGCCAGCCGCAGGCCCAGCCGTTCGGGGATCGCCTGCGGATAGCGCAGCGTGCCGTCGAGCGCGGCGTGGATGGTCAGGAAAGAGCCGATCTTCGAGCGCCGCGCGCGCGAGGCGGTGGCGAAGAGCCCGCGCAGCGCCGCGGTGCGGTCGGGATAGACGCCGGCCTCGACGGCGCGGGAGACGATACGGGCGCGTTCGTAATAGGAAAGCCCCACGCGCAGCTCGTTCTCCTCGACCATGGCGACGTAGGAATCGGCCGCATCTGCCGGCCGGCGCAGGATCGCCAGAACCGTCTCGAAGGCCGGATCGCCCGTCTCGGCATGCAGCGCGCGCAGCGCCGCAAGCCGCCGCCAGCCCGAGATCAGCCCGTAGCGCCCGCCCTCGAGCGCCACGACCTCGACCGGGACCTGCTGGCCGCGCGCCCGGATCGAGGCCTTGAGCGCCTCCTGGGCCTCCTCCTCAATGCCCAGCCGGTCGCGGACCAGATAGTCGGATTCGACCGTCTCCAGCGCCAGGGGCTGGATCATCCGCCCCTCGGCGCGGGCGCGCTCGAACCGTTCGGCCATTTCCTGCAGGGCGGAAGTGGCGGCGGCCTCGCCGGCGACCTCGGCAATGGGCGGACGGCGCGTGGGCAGGATCGCGGACTGCGGGGATTGTGGGGGCGATGACGGGCTGACGTTACCTTGGGCGCTATCGGAGCCGGGCAGCAATGTGGCGATGGTCAGTCGACGACGTTTGGCCATGGCTTACCCCCTGCCTGCGTTTCGCGCGCGAAACATCCGCGCCCCAAAGGGGGCGTTCGCTGCCCCCGTTGCCCCTGCCCCGCCCGCGTTTCGCGCGCGAAACATTCCCTCCGATTGCCGGTGTCCTGACCGATCCATTCCCCGCCTCCTCCTTATTCCGCCGCGGCGGCCCTGGCCGCCAGCTCGTCGCGCCGCCAGACGCCGATCAGGAGCTTCTTAAACGCAGCATATGTTTCATCGAAGGTTTCCCGACCGCGCGCATAGGTGTCGCGGTTGAAGTCGCGGTAATCGGCCTCGTAGATGCCGGCGACCTGCTCGCCGGCCTGGCCGATGAGCGCGGTGAATTCCTGACGCGAGGGGGACAGCGTGCGGCCCAGATAGGCCTGGATCAGTGCGCCAAGCTCGCCCTGCTGGTTCGCGTCATAGCGGGTGAGCACCGCGCGCACGGCGTCCCATTCGAACCGCAGCCCCTCGGTCCCCAAGGCGCGGGCGGCGATGTTCTCGGCCTCCTCGATGCTCGCAAAGGTCGAATGCAGCATGTCGAAGAAGCGGCCCGTCGAGTCGAATTCTAGGAAGGTCGCGCCGAACGGCACCAGCAGGATGTCGGCGGCCGCCAGCCCGTTGATCGTCAGGTAGCCAAGGGCAGGGGGGGTGTCGACGAAGATCACGTCGTAGCGGTCGAGGACGCCATCGTCGGCGAGGCTCTCGGTCAGCGCATCCCAGAGCTTCCAGCCCCGCGCCGCCATCCGCCAGACCGGGATCTGGAACTCGGCCCAGTAGAGGTTCAGCTGCGCGCCGATGAGGTCGATCGTCGGCCAGTGGGTGGGCTTGATCAGATCGGCGGCGGTGATCTTCAGCGCCTCGGCCAGCGTGTCGTCGAGCGGTTGCGGGTTCTCGCCCCGGTCGATGCGCGCCTGGTTGGCGTGGCGCAGGTGGCGGGCGTAGTGGCGGGCGAGAAGGGGAAAGACCGTGCCCCATTCATCGGCCACATGGCCGCCGAAGATCGAGGTCATCGACCCCTGGCTGTCGAGATCGACGACCAGCACCCGGTAGCCGTCGAGGGCCGCCGACATCGCCAGATGCGCCGCGGTCGAGGTCTTGCCGACGCCGCCCTTGAAATTCGCCACCGCCACGATCTTCGCGGGCAGGCCCTTGGGACGGTAGGGCAGGTATTCCTTGCTGCGCGACCCTTCCGCGGCGAAATGGGCGCGCAGGCGCAGCACCTCGTCGAGGGTGAACCACTTGGCGCCACCTTCGGTCTGGGTCAGGCCCTGCGGCAGGTCGGGATTGGCGCGCAGCACGCGGCGGAAATGGGCGGGGGCAACGGGGATCAGGTATTTGGTGATCTCCCAGGTCGAGAAGCGGCGCAGGTGACGTTCGCCGCGCTCGTCGAGCCCGCGGCCGGCCAGGTCCGCCCGGCCCCGCGCGCAGGCCTCGGCGATGGCGGCAAAGCCTGCCGAGGTCGTCGGTGCATCGAGCGCGGCCAGCGCCTGGTCGGGCGCGATGTTGAAATAGGATGGCCCCTCTGCCATGGCGGTCTCCTGCCCCTGCGGCCCGTCCGGCGATGCCCGCCCGCGGCCCTCTGCCTCACCCTTTCGCGCCCGTGTCGCTCTCGTATCGCACCCGGCGCCGGGGTCTTTCTGCTCGGTCCGGCCGTTCATTTCTTCGGCCATGTATCGTCTTTCATGCAGCATATCACGATTCGCGTTACATGAAAGGTTTTTCCGCACATCCCTTCTTTTTTCTCAGCAAATCCGTGGTCTGGTGGGGCCGTCCCGGTGCGTTTGGCGCGCGGCGCGAAAATTCTTTCTGGTTAGTATCCTGTTATCTTATTAGTTACGTCACCAAGCGCCTTCCTGAAAACCCTACCTTCTCAGGGACTTCCGGTCCCAGACGGGGCGTGTGGTGAATCCGATCCCACGATAGGATGACTCCGATCCCCCGAAGAAGCGATTCCGATCCCCCGATCCCGGCGGCATTCGGGACTGGACGCAGGCTGTGGATAACCCTAGGCTCGGTGTCACTGAAACCACGATAGAGGGCAGCCGGCCCAACCGGGTCCGAAGCGCGCCCCACGAGCAGTGACGAGACCCCGCAAAGGGGCAACGAGGGCAGGCATATGGGTCAGGCGATCGTGCCGGGGCAGGGGCTCCTGCCGGACCGTCATCCGACGGCGGATTTCTTTCTGTGCGACATCTTCGGCGCGCTGCCGAAGGCGGATCTGGCGAG
>CAZKSE010000341.1:0-3267 GCA_964555305.1 uncultured Rhodobacter sp.
CTCCTGATCCCAGAGCAGCGCCGGCACCCGCATCTCGGCCAGAAGATCGGCCGCCCCGCGCCCGGTGCGCCCCCGGGCGCCGATGATCAGCGCATCGGGGCGCAGCACATCGCCCATCTCCTCGGCCAGCTCCGCAAGAAGCGCGTCGCGGCTGGGATGGACATGCAGCGGGCCGCAAAGCTCGCCCCGGGCCTGCGCGGCCCAGGCCTTCAGCGCGACCGCGGCGCCGGTGTATCCCGCCCAGTATCCGAAGGCCGCAACGCGCCGCCCCTCGGCATCGGTGAGCGATTCCAGATCGTAAAGCGCGCCGCCGCCGGCGCGAAGCCGCGACAGCAAGCGCCGCCCGGCCGGCTGCCCCTTGTAGGCATGGCCGAAAAGGATGTGGCGATGGACCAGCGGCGTCTCTTCCTCGGCCAGTTCCTTCAGGCCGAAGACGATCGCCTCGCGCGGGGCGCTGCGCCAGGATCCGGCCGCGGCGGGGGCGCAGCCGGCCTCAAGATAGGGCTGGAAATGCAGCGCGCGCTCGGCGCTTTCCTCGACGGTGACGCGAAAGCCGCGGGCGACCAGCTCGGCCGCCCCCTCGGGCGTCAGGCCGACCCGGGCTTCATCGGGGCGCTCCTCGGCGCGCAGCCACAGATGCACCATCACCCCCTCCCGAAGGTTTCGGCCAGGATCGCGGCCATCTCGCGCGCGTCCCGCGCGGTAAAGGCGTCCGGCTGGTCGCTGTCGATGTCGAAGACCCCCAGCAGCGCCCCCGCGCCGTCGAAGACCGGCAGCACCAGTTCCGACCGCGTGCTGGCCGCGCAGGCGATATGGCCCGGAAAGGCCTCCACATCGGGGACCAGTTGCACTTCTCTGGTGCGCGCCGCGGCGCCGCAGACCCCGCGCGCAAACGGGATGACCAGACAGCCATGCCCACCCTGATAGGGACCGATCTTCAGAAGCTCGGGCCCGACCACGCGGTAGAACCCCGTCCAGTCGAAACGGTCGTCGGCGTGATGCACCTCGCAGGCGACGGTCGCCATCAGGGCAACCACATCGTCCTCGCCCTCGGTCAGGGCGCGGATGCGGGCGGCAAGCGCGGGATAATCGAGCATTTCAGGACCTGTGACTGACGCTCCTGATTGCCACGAAACCACGGGCAGGAAAAGTCATAGAAAGGCCCGCAGCACCATCGGCGCCAGAAGCGCGGTCAGGATCGCGTTCAACCCCATGCCGATCCCGGCAAAGGCGCCCGCTTGCGGATGCACCTGCAACGCCCGCGCCGTGCCGATGCCATGCGCGGCGGTTCCCGTCGCCAGCCCCCGCGCGCGCCAGTCGCGCACGCCCAGCGCGTTCAGAAGCGGCGTGGCGACGATGGCTCCGACCATGCCGGTGATCAGCACCAGCACCGCCGCCAGCGTGGGCGAGCCGCCCAGCGATTCGGCGATGCCGATGGCCACGGGCGCCGTGGTGCTTTTCGGCGCCAGCGCCGCCAGCGTCTCCGGCGCCACCCCCAGCGCACGCGCGATCCACAGCGCCGAGACGACCGCCACGAACGACCCCGCGCAGAGCCCCGCCAACACCGGCAGCACCGCGCGTTTCAGCCGCGCCCCCTGAAGATAGAGCGGCACCGCCAGCGCCACCGTCGCCGGCCCCAGCAGGAAATGCACGAACTGCGCGCCCTCGAAATAGACCGCATAGGGCGTGCCCGTGCCCCAGAGCGTCAGCCCCAGCAGGATCACGGCGATCAGCACCGGGTTGGCAAGCGGCGCCCGCCCGAAGGCCGCGCTCAGCGCATCGGCCGCCACATAGGCGACCAGCGTCAGCGTCAGCCAGACCAGCGGGCCGCGGGCAAGGTAGGACCAGATCTCGGCGAAGTCAGTCATCGACGGATCTCTGCTCGTCGCCCGCGCCGGTCGCCCAGGCCACCAGCTTGAAGGTCAGCGCCCCAGCCGCGATTGCCAGCACGGTCGAGATCACGATCGCCACCATCAGCCAGGCTGCCTCGGCCCCCAGCCGGTCGACATGACCGACAACGCCCACCCCTGCCGGCACGAAGAGAAGCGACAGATGCCGCAAGATCCCCTGCCCCACCGGCACCACCGCCGCCGCGACCCGGTCCGAGGCGGCCAGCAGCGCCACCATCAGCCCCATCCCCAGAACCGGCCCCGGCACCGGCAGACCCAGCCAGCGCGCAAGCGTCTCGCCCGCCAGTTGGCAGAGCAGGATCAGGGTCAGGGCCTGGATCATGGCGCGGGCGACGAAAAACTCATGCGGCGGATGCTGCGCCGCGCCGCCGTCCAAGGCAAGCCGGTCAGCCGCCGAAATCGATGTTCAGATCGTCCTCGTAGAACGAGTGCACCGAGACGAAGGGCTGATCACCGTCCTGCGAGAAGACAAAGACATGGATCGCGTCGTCACGCATCGAGACCCGGCAGAACACCTCTCCCGCCGCCTGAACCGGCGGTGGCCAGTGCGAGCGTGCAGCAGATCGATGCGGCCTCACCGGGCCGCATCCTTTCCCGACACTTCCAGCAGTCGTTTCAGCGCCCGGTCCAGTGCCTCGGCATGCGGGCCCAGCTGCGCCTTCATCTCGGCCTGAAACTGCATCGCCACCGGCAGAAGCTGTGCCACCAGCGCCTGCCCGCTCGGCGTCAGGGTCAGTTCCAGCAGCCGCCGGTCGGCATCGTTCACCGCCTTGGCGACATGGCCTGCCTCTTCCAGGCGGCTGGCGGCGCGGCTGATCTTGGATTTCTCCATCTCGGTGCGCGCCTCGATATCGCGGACGGAAACGGCGCCCGACTGGTGCAGATGCGCCAGCACCCGCCACTCGGCAATCGAGATGCCGAAACGCTCGCGGTAATGTTCCGCAAAGGCGCGGCTGACGCGCGTGGCAGCCACGTTCAGCCGATAGGGCAGAAAGTTGCTCAGGTCGAAAGCGGCAATCGGATCGGTCTGGTCGTCGGGCATCGGGGCGGTCCGCATGAGGGCGCGGAAAGCCCAGCACAAAGCCGCCGGAAAATCAATGCAGCCGCAACGAAGCCTTGACATTGTTGCATGTGCAATGAATCTTGGGGGCAACGTCTGTGAAGGGAGATGCGCCATGACCGAACAGGGCCTGCCGAAGGGCATGATCCGCGCCACCGGCACCACCGGCACGCATGAGGGCTACATGCCCGGTTTCGGCAATGATTTCGAAACCGAGGCCTTGCCGGATGCGCTGCCGCAGGGGCAGAACTCGCCGCAGAAATGCAACTACGGCCTTTATGCCGAGCAGCTTTCGGG
>CAZKSE010000342.1:0-3229 GCA_964555305.1 uncultured Rhodobacter sp.
ATCGGGCTTTTCACCGTGGTCTTCGCCTGCGCCCAGACAATCGGGCCGTGGGCGGCGGGGCTGCTTGGCGATCTCTTCGGCAGCATCGGCGTGAGCCTGCTGGTTGCTGCTGCCCTGCTGGGTACTGGTGCGCTGGTGGCATCACGGCAGCGGCCGCTTTGAAGGGCCGATAGTCTGGCACCTTGCCGCACAGGGAAGCATCAGGCAGAACGCACGAAACCCCCACGCAACCAGCACCAACCCGCAGAGGAAAAATCAACGATGACGATCTACGTCGATGCCGATGCCTGCCCCGTCAAGGCCGAGGTCGAGCGCGTCGGCACCCGTCACCGTCTGCGCATGGTGATCGTTTCGAACGGCGGGATACGCCCCTCGGCCAACCCGCTGGTCGAGACCGTGATCGTCGATGCCGGCCCGGACGCGGCGGACAAGTGGATCGCTGAACGCGCCGGGTCGGGCGATGTGGTCATCACCGGCGACATCCCCCTTGCGGCGAAATGCGTCGATGCCGGCGCGCAGGTCCTCAAGCACAATGGCGAGGCGCTGACGGCGGCGAATATCGGCAATGTGCTTGCAACGCGCGACCTTATGGCAGATCTGCGCGCGGCGAACCCGTTCATGCAGGGCGGTGGGCGCGGTTTCACCAAGGCCGACCGATCCCGCTTTCTCGACGCGCTGGAGCGCGCGGTGCGTCAGGCCACGCGCTGACGCGCGGCCGCACGATGTCAGTCGCCGGCAGCCGCCTGCAACCGGAGCGCCTCGGCCTGGGGATCAAGCGCGGGGCCAGCGCCCGATCGGTCCAGGAGGTGGTCGATCAGTCACACCCTCGTGTCAGCGGCGGTGACGAACGTCCCCGTGTCCGCCGCCGCGACGCTCAGAAGCACGCGCCAATCATCCGAATCCCCAAAGGAAATAATCCGGTCGCCCTCGCCCGCCTCCGTCTCGAAACTGGCGAGGACGCGCGCGCTGCCGCCATTGGCCGAAGCGATCTGACCACGGCGGGCGCGGTAGAATGATCGCTTCCGAGCAGCGCACCACTCCCCCGGCAAAGTCCGTCAGGAAAGCGTCCCCTGTGCGAAATCGACGATGGCCTCAACGAGCACGTCGAGCGTGTCGATCGCGATGGTGCGCTGCGGGACGGCGCTGGAGATCAATGAGAACTCCGTACAGGCAATCAACTGGACGCGCGCACCCCTGCGCTCGAGTTCGCTGGACGCGGACTCAAGGGCGGCGCGCGCAGGGTCGGTCGGCCCCACGGCCTTGATCGACCGTATGGCTTGCAAAAGTGCATGGCTGTCGCGAGGGTAGGCTGGCATCAGCTCTGTCCCGGCGAACGCCTGATCGAAAAGACCGATACGCTGAAGCGCTGGCGATCCGAGGATACCGATAGGCTCGGCCCCATCTGCCAGTTTCCTCGCGCGCGCCACAGATGCCTCAACCATGTCGAGGAACGGCAACGGCGTCGAACTGCGGATCTGTGCGGCGAAATGGTGCGCGGTGTTGCAGGGCATGGCCAAGGCTTCGGCGCCGGCGGCCTGAAGACGTTTCGCCATCGTGACGAGAACGGGCGCAGGGTCATCGCCCGTCCCGTCGATCAGCCGCGCGATACGCGAGGGTACTTGCGTGTTCTGATCGACGATAAGCGGGATATGGTCGGCGTCGTCCCGCGCGGGTATAGCGGCGAGGAGGCGCTGCATCAGAAGCACCGTCGCTTCAGGACCCATGCCGCCAAGAATGCCGATCCGCCGCAAGGTCACGGCCGGCACCCAGGTTCCAGCGGCAGACTGCCCGGCCAGATCATTCAGCCGACCTGTGCGACATCGATGGTGTCGCTAAAATTTCGATCATACGCGAAAAGAGCCGCGGCACCGCCAGTGTGCAGAAAGACCACCCGCTCCCCCTTCCCGAACCGGCCTTTCCGGACGTAGTCGATCAGGCCCGCCGCGGCCTTGCCGGAGTAGACCGGGTCCAGCAGGATCCCTTCCAGCTCCGCGAACATGCGGATCGCCTCGATCGTGTCGGTGCGCGGAATACCGTAGCCGTCCCCGACGTAATCGCAATCGGCCACCACATCCTCACGCCGTACGACGCCGGGACAGCCCAGTTTTTCTGCCGTGGCGCGGGCAAGGGCGAAGACATTTGCCTCCTGCCGGTCCTTGGGCGCCCGCACGCCGAAGCCCAGAAGCGGAATCCCCGAATTCATGGCCTGCAAACCCGCAATCAGGCCAGCCTGGGTGCCGGCGCTTCCGGTCGCGGTCACCAGATGGTCGATGACCAGCCCGCGGTCGTTCGCCTGTCCGACCAGTTCGAAGGCGCAATTGACATACCCCAGCGCGCCGGTCGGGTTGGATCCGCCGCCGGCGATTGTGTAAACCTTGCGCCCCTCGTTGCGCATCCGATCGGCCACGCTCTCCATTTCCGCGTTCATGTCGTCGCCCCCGAGGCGCATCTCGAAGGTCGCGCCATGCAGACAATCGAGCAGAACATTGCCGTTGCGCGTGTAGTTCGGATCGGTCGAGCCGGTGCGATCCTCGAGCAAGATGTGACATCCAATGCCCAGCTTGGCGGCGAACGCGGCGGTCTGGCGGGCGTGGTTCGACTGGGTCGCGCCTTGGGTGATGACCAGATCGGCGCCCATCGCCTCGGTCTCGGCCATCAAGAATTCGAGCTTTCGGGTCTTGTTTCCGCCGGTCGAAAGCCCGGTGCAATCGTCGCGCTTGATCCAGATCTCAGGCCCACCCAGTTCACGCGACAGGCGATCCAGGCGTTCCAGTGGCGTCGGCAGATGCGCAAGGAAAAGGCGGGGGAAGCGAGCAAGGTGCATGAGCGGCCTTTCATTCGGTTACGTCCCCTGCTTAGGCCGGATCGCGCCGACCCTCAAACGCCAAATCGGGGATCGACACGCGGCGAAGATCCGCATCGGCCTTGCCATACGGTGACGGCGCCCGATCTAGCCCCTACGAGCCATCAAAAAGGGACGCGAATGGTCAATGCCCCCCCGATCCCCGCCGGACAAGCGTTCAAGCTCTTGCAGGCTGGCTGGCAGGCCCAGTCCACCGGCAGTCTTCTTGCCAGCTGGATGCTGCACGGCCGCCCCGGAATCGGAAAGACCGAAATCGTGCAGTCCCTGGCGAAACAGATCGGGGCGCGTCTATTCGATCTGCGCCTGACCACGATCGAGTATCCGTCTTGGTCAAGGGCGTTCCGGCAACCAGTCGCGGCCTGCGCG
>CAZKSE010000343.1:0-3166 GCA_964555305.1 uncultured Rhodobacter sp.
CCCAGCACGCCGAGCCGCTCGTCCCCATTCGTCCGGGCCAGCCGTTCGGCCTGCTCGTCATCGAGCGGCGCATGGACGAATTCGCCCTGCACGACAGAGGGTGTATTGCCGCCGCCTTCCGGAAAGATGATCGCTTTCCACAGGTACGCGACACCGGGCCGCAGCTTCACACCCAGTTCAGCCAGAGAAAGCGGCAGAAACCCTTCTTCGGCAGTACCTGCTACACGATGGCGCAGCAGCGGCTCGGACGTGCCGAGCTCGAACACCTGATGCTCGACCGCACCGACCTCGCCCGATGCATACCAGTACAGCGTCGGCTGCCCGGACACACAACGGCTGCGGTGGTCGGCAAGCATGAGCGACACCCGGGTGCCGATTGCCCGGTCTGCGCCATGCCGGCGCTCAAGGCTGTCCCGCACCGCGTCGGCAGGTGGCTTGTACAGGGCTTCCTCGGGCATCGCAGCCGTTGCAACCATGCCGTGCATGCAGGCTGCAATCAGGCTGCAAAGGATCAGGCTCGCGCGCAGGCTTCGCATGTGTCGGTGCTTCCAGGGGGCAGGGGATGCCGGTTTCTCAAAGGCTAGCGGTGGGGCCGAAGTCGTCTTCGGAGAAATTGCTGCCAAAAAGCGCGTTGATGTCGTCGGTGTCGTCCGGTGCGTCTTCAGGGAAGACATGAGGTGAGACGCGCCTCAAAACGGTGTCGAGTGTGCCGGTCTGCTCGTCGAGCATGCGCTCAAGCGAAGGCTCGCGCCCGCCAAAAGCGTCATTCATGGCATGGCCGGCCTGTGCAAGCTGGAAGGCGTTTGCGGCGTTGATGTCTTCACGCCAGAGCGAGATCGCATGGAGCGCGTCGATTCGCGCCTTGCCGAGCGCATCGTCATCCGGATAGGTCATTGCGGCAAGCGAAGCCCCTTTCTGCAGGGTCTCGGCAAGCGTATTGCCGGCATCCTGCCGCAAACCACGTTCTTCTGTGAGTGCGGTTTCAAGCTGAGTGACGAGTGCACTCAAATGCGGAAGCAGTTCCTTTGATCCGTCGGCAAAAACGGGGGTGAGCGGAATGGCTTTGGCCGATTTCAACAGCAAATCGATATGGTCAAAGTCGACGCCACGCTTTTCGATGTCGTATTTGCTGTACTTGTAGTCTTTGAGTACGGTGTTGTTCTCAAACAAAGGTGATTGATTCATGGCGTTAAGCCTTTCAGCCGCCCGGACAACATCACCCGTCAGCTTCAATACGCCTTGCAACGCTTCGTTGATATCGGGCGCCTGCGCCACGATGGTGGCGACCTTCTCTTCGGATTCGGGGTGAAGCATCCGGTAGGCATCGAGTTCGCGCTTGAGGATCGTTACTCTTTCCTCGTGAAGTGCCAGACGCTGATTGACCTCTTTTTTGAAGCAATGGAAGCCGGTGTTCTTTCTGAACTCGACACTCCACTCTTCGTAACACTCGCGGTACTTGTCCTTGTTTTCCTCAAGCTCTTTCGCAAGCGCCTGCTGCTTGTTGCGCGCCTCCTCGAGCCGCCGTTCCAGGGTGTGAATGCCGCGGTCCATGTATTCCAGCATCGCTTCAACTCCATTCTGACCATTCGTTATGAACGCATTCAGCGCGCCTTCCATGACATCGCTCAGGGGGCTGCGCCGCTCGAGTGCATCGAACAAGGCCAGTCCCAGGTTGAACAGCACGGTGCCGTTCTCCCGGTTGTTGAGCTTGTTCTTGTTCAAGATCTCGCGGTGCCAATGCAGCATGCAGTCCGCGATGCCGAAGATGTCCTTCTTCTGCCGCTCGAGCGACTTCATGAAGGATTTGTAGCCCGCACCATCGCAGTCGATGTTGCTGATCCGGCTGAATGACCCACCCATCAGCTTCTCGCGCGCATCCTCGTAGTTGCGGCGGATGTTGGCGAAGGCGTGGTCCCAGCGCGCCACCGTCTGGACGAACGCGCCGACTTCCTCGAGCGACCGCGGATTGTCGCGAAGTTCGCGCAACAACGAGGCGTCCTTGGTCCGTTCGTCATAGGCGGCTGTGCCCATGAGATACAGCCGCCCCAGTCGCAACACCATTGCCACCGCAGCCTGGTGGTAGATGATCTCGTCGCACAGCCGGTTGATCGAGCCCGGGTAATCCTGGGCAATCCTGCGGAACAAGGGCAGATTGCCGTTCCAGCGGTCGACGAAGTTCTGCACGTTCTGGTTATGGACATCCACCGCTGCGGCCAGCGCAGTGAACATGACGTCGGCCGTATTGTTGGCCGCCGTGACGGCTTCATCCCGTCCGGGTTCGAAGCCGAATGGTGCATATCTGCTCATGCTCCCACCTCACTGAAAGCGGCAATGGACGTCTACATTTCGCAAGGCCACCGGTCTGGCCTGCTCGTCCAGCGTCCAGACCAGCTCCAGATCGCTGTGCTGCTGGAAACCGTCGCTGATCTCCTTCATGAAGCCAAACGCTGGCAAGACCGTCCCGTTGGCACTGCACGCAACCGGCGGAAATTCCAGATCGGGATTCTCGGGCACAGTCCCGATAAAGATCAGCCCTTCCGTTGCGGCCTGCAGCTTCATGTCGGCACTGACCCGCCAGGCTTGCGCTTGCGGCTTCAGCACCAGAATGCGTTGCCCACCGTCGTCGTCCTCAACCGCATGAACCACGCGACGCGCATCGTCGTCACCAAAGTCCAGTGTTTGATGGGCGTCGAAATCATCCAGCACGATGTGAGGACTGCGGTACTCCTTGCCTTGCAGCGCGCCATCGCGGTCCATGTCTCCCCCATGCACTATCGTCCCGGCAGTCAGCGCCAGCACAAGCACCGTGAAGTGCCAGTTCTTCATCATCGCAAAACCTCTTCTTCATTCTGGTTGTAGGTCAGGGTTCGAGCTGACGCACCGCATTCCCCGGGAGAGTCAGCTATCGATGGAAGTCCATCCGAGCAGAGTGCGTGCGCATCTCACGTGCAAGTGCTTGAGGTGTCTCCCGGATCGTACTCATCAGCAATACGGCGTCGTCATCGCGAACCGCGCAATGATACCCAAATGCAGGCCCAAGTTCTCAGGGTGTTCCTGCTGGCGCTATTTCTTTTTGTTGAAACAGTGCCCCGTAAAAGAATTGTCATCAGCCAACGGTAGCGGCTTTCGTGGCCTGCCGCGACGAGGTGGCGTGGGTTCATTGAGC
>CAZKSE010000344.1:0-3138 GCA_964555305.1 uncultured Rhodobacter sp.
TGGCGGGCGAAGACACGATCCTGAAACGCTCGCTGGTGGCGATCCTGCTGGTCTCGGTGCTGGGACTGGGGTTCGGCATCTATTCGGGCTCCTTCGCGATCCTTTTCGACGGCGTCTTCTCGCTCGTCGATGCGGCGATGACGGTGCTGTCGCTGGCCGTGGCGCGGCTGATCACCCGCTCGACCATCGAGAATGCGCTCTCGGAACGCCTGCACCGGCGTTTCAGCATGGGGTTCTGGCATCTGGAGCCGATGGTGCTGACGCTGAACGCGACGATCCTGCTGGCGGTCACGGTCTATGCGATCTTGAGCGCGGTGATGAGCCTTTTTGGCGGCGGCCGGATGATGGAGTTCGGCCCGGCGATGGTCTACGCCGCCGTGGTGGTGACGATCAGTGCGGCGATGGGTTGGTACGAGCATCGCGCCAACCGGCGGATCGGGTCGGATTTCGTGCGAATGGACGTGCATGGCTGGATCATGGCGGGGGGTGTCACGGCCTCGCTGCTGGTGGCTTTCGGGATCGGATACGCGATCGAGGGCGGCGCCTGGGCCTGGATCACGCCCTATATCGACCCCGCGGTGCTGCTGCTGGTCTGTCTGGCGCTCTTGCCGGTGCCGGTCGGCACCCTGCGGCGGGCGGCGTCCGAGGTCCTGCTGATCACCCCCGACGACCTGCTGGCCGAAGTGGAGCGCGTGGCCGGCAGCGTCGTGGCCGAGGAGGGTTTCATCGGTCACCGCGCCTATGTCGCGCGGGTCGGGCGCGGCAGGCAGATCGAGCTTTATTTCATCGTCCCGCCGGCGCAACCGGCCCGGCGGCTGGAAGACTGGGACGCGCTGCGCGACCGCGTCGGCGCCGAGATCGGCGGCGATCCGCGCCACCGCTGGCTGACCATCGCCTTCACCACCGACCCCGCACGCGCCGGCTGAGCCGGCCGCCTTCGCGGCCGGGTTGGCTCGGCGCCGAAAGCGCGTGGTGCCCCCTTGGTCGGCGGATCCGCACCGACTTTCCGGTGCCGGCCCGTCCGACCGTCTGCGGCATGGAACCGCGGGCCACCCGCTGTGGTTGCGCAGGGGTGAAGGAGGGCTCTGTGATCACCCAATTCTGGACCTTGTCGGCGGCCGGTTTCGCCGCGACCGCCATCAGTTTCGGACCGGCGCGGATGGGCTTCGGGCTCTTTGCGTCGAAGTTCCGCGCGGAATTCGGCATGTCGGGCACGGCGATCGGCGTCGTCTCGAGCCTGGGTTTCCTGGAGTTCTTCCTTGGGCTTCTGCTGGCGCAGGCGCTGCTGGCCCGGCGCGGCCCGGCGCTGCCGGTGCTCATGGGCCTTGGCGCCGCGGCGGCCGGCATGGGGCTGGTCGCCCTGGCCCCCGGCCGGCCGATCCTCGCCTCCGGTGTCTTTCTGGCGGCCGCGAGCGCGGGTCTGGCCTGGACACCCTTCAACGACGCGGTGCACCGGAAGATCGACGATTGGGACCGGCCGACGGCGCTGTCGGCGGTCAGCACCGGAACCGGCGTGGGGATCGCGCTTGCCGGGTTCATCGCCCTGGGAACGCATCTGTGGGGGCTGCCGTGGCGCTTCTCCTGGGGCGTCTTCGTCGCGGCCGCGGTGGCGGCCCTGCTGGTCAATGTCGTCGTTCTGCGCAAGGTGGAGAAAGCCGCCGACACGGGGACCGGGAACCGCTGGGGCGAACTGCTTCAGCCCGCGGCGATCCCGGTTTTCCTGATCGGCTTCGTCTTCGGGGCGACCACGGCGATCTACATCGCGTTTGCCGGCGATCACATGGTGAGCGCGGGCGGCGTGCCCGGCCTCCCCGTCGCGGCGACGCCGGCGGCGATCTACATCTGTTACGGGCTGGTCGGTCTGAGCGGGCTCTGGACCGGGCAGATCAAGGGGGCGATCGGTCTGCCGATGCTGCTGCGGCTTCTGATGCTGGCCGGCGCGCTGTCGGTCGGCCTGCTCGCCATCGCGCCGGGCAGCTGGCCCGGGCTGGTGGTGTCCGCCGGGCTGCAGGGGGTCTATCTGATGATGATCAGCGCCGTGCTGGCCTTCTGGTCCGAGCGGCTGTTCCCGGCCCTGCCCTCGCTGGGTTTCACGGCCGTGCTGCTGGCTGCGGCGGCGGGCAATGTCCTGGGCCCGCTGGCGGCGGGGGTTGCGTCGGATGCGCTGGGGTCGCAGGCGATGTTTCTGGGTGCTGCGGTCCTGCCGGCGCTGACCGCGCTTCTGCTGCGCGCGCGTCACGCGCGGGAACGGCCTGCGGCGGCATGAAGGGATCAGGGGCGCCGCCCGTCAGCCCCTTGGACAAGCCGGCCGATCCGGTCTATCTAGTGGGCGAACCGCCCCGAGCGAGGCCCCCGCATGTCCGACACCCTGCCCCCCCCGTTGCGCGATCTGAAAGCCCCCGGCCAGCGCCACCCCGAAAAGGCGCACCGGCCCGATCAGGCGCAGCCGAAGAAACCCGCCTGGATCCGCGTCAAGGCGCCGGGCGGCGAGGCCTATAACGCGACGCGGCGGATCATGCGCGACAACCGCCTGGTCACCGTCTGCGAGGAAGCCGGCTGCCCGAACGTGGGCGAATGCTGGAGCCAGGGCCACGCCACGATGATGATCATGGGCGAGATCTGCACGCGCGGCTGCACCTTCTGCAACGTCGCCACCGGCCGGCCGGATGCGCTGGATGTGTTCGAGCCGGGGCGGGTGGCCGATGCGGTGGCCAAGCTGGGGCTCAACCATGTCGTCGTGACCAGCGTGGACCGTGACGATCTGGAGGATGGCGGCGCCGATCATTTCGCGCAGACCATTCGCGCCATCCGACACCGCAGCCCCGGCACCACGATCGAGGTGCTGACCCCCGATTTCCTGCGGTGCCCGCCGGCGGCGCTGGAGGTGGTGGTGGCCGCCAAACCCGATGTTTTCAACCACAATCTGGAAACGGTTCCCGGCCTTTATCCCGAGGTGCGCCCGGGTGCGCGCTACTTCCATTCGCTGCGCCTTCTGCAGCGGGTGAAGGAGATGGATCCGTCGATGTTCACCAAGTCCGGCATCATGGTGGGACTGGGCGAGGACCGGCAGTCGGTGCTGCAGGTGATGGATGACATGCGCGCGGCGGATGTCGATTTCCTGACCATCGGCCAGTATCT